>NZ_JBEXPK010000043.1:0-79020 GCF_040612015.1 Streptomyces sp. NPDC006476
TCCAGTTCGGCGGTGAGGTCCTCCAGGACGTCGCCGACGGCGCCGGCGTGGAGTTCGTCGAGGTAGTAGATGGCGTTGCGGGCCTCGTCGGCGGGCTCGGGGCGGACGACGCGCAGTTCGTCCGTCTGCCAGACGAGGTCGATGTTCTCGGCCAGCCGGGTGTCGTAGCGGCGGCGGTCGGCCTCGATGACCGGGGTCTCCAGGAGCGCGGCGATGCGCCGGAGCTTGTTGAGGACCGACCGGCGCGCGGCCTCGGTCGGGTGGGCGGTGAACACCGGGCGGACGTTGAGGTTGGCGACGGTCTGGCGCAGGTGCTCGGGGTCGGCGTCCTTGAGCCGGTCGGCGGTGCGGGCGAGCAGTCCGCCCTCGGCGGCACGCCGGGCGCGCAGCTCGCGGCCTCGGTGGACCTGTTCGGTGACGTTGGCCAGGTGGAAGTAGGTGGAGAAGGCGCGCACGAGCTTGGCGGCGGTCTCCAGTTCGGTGCCGCGCAGCAGCTCGGCGGCGGCCTCTCCGTCCTCGCGGGTGAGGCGGCGTACCTTCTCGACGAGTTCCAGCAGCTCGGGGCCCTCCTGGCGGACGAGGGTCTCGCCCAGGAGGTCGCCCAGCCGGCGGATGTCGGCACGCAGCTCGCTGCTGGTCGTCGGGTTCAGGTCGTCGGCACTGCTCACAGGTGCGGCTCCTTGCAGTGTTGAAGCTCGTCCGGGAGGGAACCCGGCGGCAGGGCCGCGCGGCGGGCGCCGCATACGGCCCATGCATCCGGGAAGGAATCAGAGCGGACCGCGCTGTCCGACCGACTCCAAGGATAGGTGTCCATGCGGACGCGCAGACTGTCGGGCTCTTGCCGCCGGGCAGCGCACTGCCATACTTACGATGCCGTAGGTTACGGAACCGTAGGGACCGTTGTAACGGTACCCGGGCATGGTTGCGGTAGCCGTCCGGTATCTGTCTCAACCCTCGAACCCCACAGGGGACGCCCATGACCACAAGTTCCGATGTGATCGATGACGCCCCGAAGGCGAACGACACCCCACTCGCCTCGGCCACCCTGGGTGGCGAGAAGAAGCACTCGATCGAGCAGATCGCTCTGCTGCTCTTCATCGTCGTCCCGTTCCTGGCGCTCGTAGCCGCGGTTCCGCTGGCCTGGGGGTGGGGCGTGAGCTGGCTCGACCTCGGGCTGATGGTCTTCTTCTACTACCTGGGCTGCCACGGCATCACGATCGGTTTCCACCGCTACTTCACCCATGGCTCGTTCAAGGCCAAGCGGCCGCTGCGGATCGCGCTGGCGATCGCCGGCTCGATGGCCGTCGAGGGCCCGATCGTGCGATGGGTGGCGGACCACCGCAAGCATCACAAGTTCTCGGACGCGGAGGGCGACCCGCACTCTCCGTGGCGATTCGGCGAGACGCTCCCGGCCCTGATGAAGGGACTGTGGTGGGCGCACATCGGGTGGATGTTCGACGAGGAGCAGACACCGCAGGACAAGTACGCGCCCGATCTGATCAAGGATCCGGCGATCCGCGCGATCTCCCGGCAGTTCATCTACTGGACGATCCTGTCGCTGGCCCTGCCCGCCGTGATCGGCGGCCTCGTCACGATGTCGTGGTGGGGCGCGTTCACCGGCTTCTTCTGGGGGTCCCTCGTTCGGGTGGCTCTGCTGCACCACGTGACCTGGTCGATCAACTCGATCTGCCACGCGGTCGGCAAGCGGCCCTTCAAGTCGCGGGACCGCTCGGGCAACGTGTGGTGGCTGGCCGTGCTCTCCTGCGGTGAGTCCTGGCACAACCTGCACCACGCCGACCCGACCTCGGCGCGGCACGGTGTGGAGCGCTGGCAGGTGGACTCCTCGGCCCGGATCATCCGCTGGTTCGAGGCGTTCGGCTGGGCGTACGACGTGCGCTGGCCGTCACGCTCGCGTATCGATTCGCGCCGGAAGACCGGGGAAGAGGGCTCCGAGCGCCGGAAGGAGACCGCCGAGGCGGCATGATTGACGCCGTGGCGACCGACTCCAGCAGCACCGAGAGCAACGACAAACCCCGGCGCGCACGGCGCACCCGGATGACCGGCGCCGAGCGCCGTCAGCAGCTGCTGGAGATCGGCCGCACCCTCTTCGCCGCGAAGGGTTTCGAGGGCACCTCGGTGGAGGAGATCGCGGCGAAGGCCGGGGTGTCCAAGCCGGTGGTGTACGAGCACTTCGGCGGCAAGGAGGGCCTGTACGCGGTGGTGGTGGACCGCGAGATGCGGCGGCTGCTGGACATGGTCACCAGTTCGCTGACGGCCGGTCATCCGCGGGAGCTGTGCGAGCAGGCCGCCTTCGCGCTCCTCGACTACATCGAGGAGTACACGGACGGCTTCCGCATCCTGGTCCGTGACTCCCCCATCCCCCAGTCGACCGGCACCTTCGCGTCCCTGATCTCGGACATCGCCACGCAGGTCGAGGACATCCTGGGCCGGGAGTTCAAGAGCCGCGGCTTCGACCCCAAGCTCGCCCCCCTGTACGCGCAGGCCCTGGTCGGCATGGTCGCGTTGACCGGCCAGTGGTGGCTGGACGTACGCCGTCCGAAGAAGGCGGAGGTCGCGGCCCACCTGGTGAACCTGGCGTGGCACGGGCTGGACGGGCTGGAGCAGAAGCCGCGGCTCATAGGACACCGCAAGAGCTGAGCGCTCCTGTGGCGTGCGTGTCAGTGTGTGTCAGTGCTTGAAGGCGTCCTTGGCCTTCTCCTTGGCCTGGCGGGCGTCGCCCTTGGACTGCTCCAGACGGCCCTCGGCCTCCATGCTCTCGTTGCCCACGGCCCGGCCGATCGTCTCCTTGGCCTTGCCCTTGGCCTGCTCGGTCTTGCCCTTGGCCTTCTGCTCGCCTGCCATGTGAAATCACTCCCAGTGACGAGAGACTGCATTCCTCGCGACACCGGGTAACCCTCACGGGGCCGTGCAAACACCCTCCAGCGGCTGAAGGAACTCCAGCCGGTTGCCCACCGGGTCCTCGGAGTAGAAGCGCCGGTGCCCCGGCAGCTCGCCGTCCCACACCACCCGCGCCCCGCCCGCCTCGAGCCGCGCGGCGTACGCCTCGATGTCCGTGACCCGCAGCCCCGGATGCGCCTTCTTCGCCGGCCTGAAGTCCGCTTCGATCCCGAGGTGCAGCTGGACGGCCCCCGCCCGGAACCAGCATCCTCCCCGCGCCGCGAGCACCGGCGGCTTGGGGATCTCGGCCATACCGAGGACGTCGACGTAGTAGGCGCGCAGCAGGTCCTCGCAGCCGGCCGGGGCGGCGAGCTGGACATGGTCGACGGCGGCGAGCATCAGGCCTCCTTGCGGGCCACGGCGAAGATACGGCGGAAGGGGAACGGCGTGCCGTGGCCAGTCGCCGGATACGCCTCCCGCAGGGCCGCCCGGTACTCGGCGAGGAACGCGTCCCGGGCCGCCGGGTCGTCGGCGAGGGCGGTCAGCACCGGCCGCAGCCCGGTCCCCTTCACCCAGTCCAGCACCGGGTCCTCGCCGGTCAGCAGATGGACGTACGTCGTCTCCCACACGTCTGCCTCACAGCCCAGGGAGGTCAGCCTCTCCAGGTAGGTCCGCGGGGCGAGGACGACGTCGTCGTGGCGGAGGACGTCGGCGAGGCGGTCCTTGAAGCGGGCGGAGTGGGCGAGTTCTCGCATCAGCTGGTGGCTGGGGGCGGAGAAGTTGCCCGGCACCTGGAAGGCGAAGGTGCCGCCGGGCCTGAGCCCCGCGATCCAGTCACCGAACCGATCGACGTGCCCGGGCACCCACTGCAGGGTGGCGTTGCTGACGATCAGGTCGTACGGCTGCGGGGGCGCCCAGGTGCGGACGTCGGCGTACGAGAAGTCCAGGCGCCCCCCGCCGGGCGTGGGCCCCTCGTGCTCGGTGAGGGCGCGGTCGAGCATGTCGGGCGAGTTGTCGTAGCCGGTGATGTGCGCGGTGGGCCAGCGGTCGGCGAGCAGGACGGTGACGTTGCCGGGGCCGCAGCCGAGGTCGGCGACGGCGGGCGTGGCGCTCGGCAGGTCGGGGACGCGGGCGAGGAGGTCGACGAAGGGGCGGGCGCGGTGGCCGGCGTGACGGAGGTACTGGGCCGGATCCCAGGCGGGAGTGCTCATGGCATCCACCTTCCCCGGGAAATTCTCTTGATGTCAAGAGACTTCACGTCAAGAGACTTCACATCGACACAACCACTACACTGATCGCCATGGAGGACGAGGTCGATCGGCTGGTCGCGGCATGGCGTCGGGAGCGCCCGGACCTCGATGTGGAACCGCTCGAGGTGCTCAGCCGGGTGAGCAGACTGGCCCGGCATCTGGACCGGGCCCGTCGGCTGGCCTTCGCCGAGCACGCCCTGGAGCCCTGGGAGTTCGACGTGCTGACCGCGCTCCGGCGCGCGGGCGCCCCCTACCAGCTCTCCCCCGGCCAGCTGCTGACCCAGACCCTGGTCACCTCGGGCACCATGACCAACCGCATCGACCGGCTCGCGAAGAAGGGCCTGGTGGAGCGGCTGCCCGACCCCAGCGACCGGCGCGGGGTGCTGGTGCGCCTGACGGACGAGGGCCGGGACCGCGCGGACCAGGCCCTCGCCGGACTGCTCGACCAGGAGCGGGCGATCCTCGCCGAGCTCTCCCGCGCCCAGCGCGGAGAACTCGCGGGACTGCTACGCCAGCTGACCGCCCCGTTCGACAACATCCCCGGCTAGGTCCACGGGCCCGACGCCGGCCCGGCGGGCGAGGGCGACGGCGGCCAGGGTGCTGTGCACGCCGAGCTTGCCCAGGACGTTCTGCATATGGGTGCGGACGGTGTGCGGGGAGAGGAACAGCCGCTCGGCGACCGCCTTGCGGCCCAGGCCCGCGACCATGCAGCGCAGCACCTCGCGCTCCCTCGGGGTGAGGGACTCCACCAGCCGCTCGCTCTCGGTGCGGTGCTTGCGGGCGGCCGTCAGCTCCCTGAGGACGCCGGTGAGCAGGGCGGGCGGCAGATGCGTCTCGTCGCGCAGGACGCCCCGGATGACGTTGAGCAGTCTGGACAGCGAACAGTCCTTGGCCACCCAGCCGGAGGCCCCGGCCTGCAGGGCGAGCGCGGCGCGCCGCGGATCGTCCTTCTCGGCGAGCACGACGATCCGTACGCCCGGCTGCGCGGTGCGCACCCCGGCGACCAGCGAGATGCCGTCGACCAGTCCGTCCTCGTCGTTGTCGTGGACGGGCACGGCGGGCCGCACGCCGGGCAGGTTGCCGCCCAGGTCGGAGTCGACGAGCAGGACGTCGAAACGGCGGCCCTCGGCGGCCGCGCGCTCCAGGCTGCGCAGCGCGGCGGGACCGCTGCCGGCGGCGGAGACGTCGACGTCGGGCTCGGCCGCCAGGGCTGCGGCGAGCGACTCGGCGAAGATGCGATGGTCGTCGACGACCAGGACTCGGATGCGAACCACGAAACCCCCTTCCCCAAGCTCCTTGAAGAGCAGGGGACCCCTTTGTCGGGAGACGGTACGGGCGCGGGTACGACGCCCGAAGCGCGATGGGCCGCCGCGGCCGCCGCCGTGCGGAACTGCTACCCCCACTTCGGGCGTCGAACCCGACTGTCTCGCCCCCTGATCGGCACCGGCCCCCACCGGTGCTGTTCATCAGGGTACGGCCGGGGGCCGGGAGGGGAAGGTAATTTGCAGAACTGGCTGTCCGGCACGTTTATCGTGAGCCGCATGTTTCGTCTTGAGACAGAAGTCGACAAGGCCCGGCGCGATCTTCTCCGAATCCGGCTCCGAGACACCAACACGGCGGCCTCCCCCGTGCTGCGCGCCCTGCGCGGAACCCCAGGTGAACGCGAACTTCCGCTCCACGTCTGGGCGTTGGACGAGGCGGGTGAGCTGGCGGGCGGACTGGTCGGCCACACGTGGACGACGTGGCTGCACGTGACCTATCTGTGGGTGGACGAACGCCATCGCGGCACGGGTCTGGGTTCGCAACTGCTCGCGACGGCGGAGGCCCTGGCGCGGGACGAACGCGGGTGCGCGTCCGCCCGGCTGGAGACGTGGGACTTCCAGGCGCCGGACTTCTACCGCAAGCAGGGGTATGACGTGGTGTGCGTGATCCCCGACTATCCGCCGGGGATCACGGAGTACACCCTGACGAAGCGGCTCAGCTGACCCTGCGGGCGCCCGCCGCCGGTACCGCCTCGAAGACCCGCGGTGCGGTGAAGCCGGCCGCCGCGAAGGACTCCTCGACCGCCTTGGTGATCGTGTCCACGTCGGCGGCCTCCGCCAGGACGATCGCCGAGCCGCCGAAGCCGCCGCCGGTCATCCGGGCGCCGAGCGCGCCGGCGGCCAGGGCGGTGTCGACGACCAGGTCCAGCTCCGGGCAGGAGATGCGGAAGTCGTCGCGCAGGGAGGCGTGCCCCGCGACCAGGACCGGGCCGATGGCGCGGGTCTCGCCCGAGCGCAGCAGGGCCACGGTCTGCTCCACCCGCTCGTCCTCCGTGACGACGTGGCGGACCAGGCGGACCGCCTCCTCGTCGTCACCGAGCCGCGCGAGGGCCTCGTCGAGGTCGGCGTAGGGGATGTCACGCAGGGCGTCGACGCCGAGCAGGGCCGCGCCCCGCTCGCAGCCGGCCCGGCGCTTGCCGTACTCGCCCTCGCTGTGGGCGTGCTTGACCTGGGTGTCCACCACCAGCAGACGCATGCCCTCGGCGGCCAGGTCGAAGGGGATCTGCTGCTGGGAGAGGTCCCGGGTGTCGAGGAAGAGGGCGTGGCCTTCCTCGCAGCAGGCGGACGCCGTCTGGTCCATGATGCCGGTCGGGGCGCCGACGTAGACGTTCTCGGCGCGCTGGCACAGCCGGGCCAGCTGCCAGCGCTGCAGACCCAGTTCGTACAGGTCGTTGAGGGCGAGCGCGATCACGACCTCCAGCGCCGCCGACGAGGACAGGCCGGCGCCCGAGGGGACCGTGGAGGCGAGGTGGACGTCGGCGCCGGTCACGGCGTGGCCGGCCTCGCGCAGGGCCCAGACCACGCCCGCCGGGTACGCCGTCCAGTTCCGGTCCGACTCGGGGGCCAGGTCGTCCAGGCGCAGCTCCGCGACGCCGCCCTCGACGTCCTCGGAGTGCAGGCGCAGGACGCCGTCCGTGCGCCGGGAGACGGCCGCCGTCGCCACGTGCGGCAGCGCGAAGGGCATCACGAAGCCGTCGTTGTAGTCGGTGTGCTCACCGATGAGGTTGACGCGTCCCGGCGCCGACCAGACACCCTCCGGCTCGGCCCCGTACAGCGCGGCGAAGCCTTCCCGGACCTGCTGTGCACCCACTACTGCTCCCTTGCGATGTGCTGAGCGAACTCCCAGGCGTCCGCGACGATGCCCGCGAGGTCCGCGCGGGACGGGTTCCAGCCGAGCTTCTCGCGGGCCGAGGCGGCCGAGGCCACCAGGACCGCCGGGTCGCCGCCCCGGCGCGGGGCCACGACCTCGGGGATCGGGTGCCCGGTGACCCGGCGGACGGTCTCGATCACCTCGCGGACCGAGAAGCCCTCGCCGTTGCCGAGGTTGCAGATCAGGTGCTCGCCGGGGGTGGCGGCCCCGAGGGCGAGCAGATGGGCCTCGGCGAGGTCCGCGACGTGGATGTAGTCGCGCACGCAGGTACCGTCCGGCGTCGGGTAGTCGTCGCCGTAGACGGAGATGGCCTCACGGCGGCCCTGCGCGACCTGGAGCACGAGCGGGATCAGGTGGGACTCGGGGTCGTGGCGCTCGCCGCAGGTGCCGTAGGCGCCGGCCACGTTGAAGTAGCGCAGGGAGACCGCGGCCAGGCCGTGGGCGTTCGCCTCGCCGGTGATCATGTGGTCGACGGCGAGCTTGGTGGCGCCGTAGGGGTTGGTCGGCCTGGTGGGCGCGGTCTCGACGATCGGGACCTGCTCGGGCTCGCCGTAGGTGGCCGCGGTGGAGGAGAAGACGAGCTTGCGCACGCCCGCGTCGCGCATCGCGCCGAGCAGGGCCATGGTGCCGCCGACGTTGTTGTCCCAGTACTTCTCGGGCTTCACGACCGACTCGCCGACCTGGGAGGAGGCGGCGAAGTGCAGGACCGCGTCGAAGGAGGAGTCCAGCCACTTCGCGGCGTCACGGATGTCGCCCTCGACGAACGCGGCCCCGGCGGGGACGCCCTCGCGGAAACCGGTCGTCAGGTTGTCGAGGACGACGACCTCGTGTCCGGCCTCCAGCAGGTGCTGGGCCACGACACTGCCGACGTAACCCGCGCCACCCGTCACCAGGTACTTCATCAACTCGCTACCTCTCGCAGTCGCTCGGCCGCGGCCTCCGGCCGGATGTCGTTGATGAACACACTCATGCCGGACTCGGAACCCGCGAGGAACTTCAGCTTGCCGGAGGTTCGGCGGATGGTGAAAAGCTCGAGGTGGAGCGCGAAGTCGTCCCGGTTGACGCCATCGAACTCCTCCAGGGCGCCGAAGGGCGCCTGGTGCCAGGCCGCGATGTACGGCGTCGGCGGCTCATTTTCACCGAAGATCCGGTCGAAGCGCCTCAAGAGTTCCAGGTACACCTTGGGGAACTCTGTGCGCGCGTCCTCGTCGAGTCCGAGCAGGTCGGGCACCCGGCGCTTGGGGTAGAGGTGGACCTCGTAGGGCCAGTGCGCCGCGTACGGCACGAAGGCCACCCAGTGTTCGCCCTCGAGGACGACGCGCTCGTCGGCGAGTTCACGCTCGAGAACATGATCGAAGAGGTTCTCCCCGCCGGTCGCCTCCTTGTGCTGGGCGAGTTGGCCCAGCATCAGTGCGGTGCGAGGGGTGGTGAAGGGGTACGCGTAGATCTGGCCGTGCGGATGTCCGAGGGTCACACCGATCTCCGCACCCCGGTTCTCGAAGCAGAACACCTGCGCCACGGAGGGGAGATGCGACAGCTCGGAGGTGCGGTCGGTCCACGCCTCCAGGACCAGGGCGGCCTGTTCCTCGGTGAGGTCCGCGAAGGAGGCGTTGTGGTCGGAGGTGAAGCAGACGACCTCACAGCGCCCGGAGTCGCCGGCCAGGGAGGGGAAACGGTTCTCGAAGACCACGACGTCGTACGAGGAGTCCGGGATCTCGCTCAGCCTGCCGTCCTTGGACGGACACAGGGGGCACTCGTCGGCCGGCGGGTGGTAGGTGCGTCCCTGCCGGTGCGAGGCGATGGCAACACTGTCGCCGAGCAGCGGATCACGGCGGATCTCGGAGGTGGTGTGGGTCCGCTCCAGCGGTCGCTTGTCCACCGCGTCGCGGACGTTGTCGTCGCGCAGGTCGTAGTAGATCAACTCGCGACCGTCGGCCAGGCGGGTCGAGGTCTTCTTCACTGCGACTCCCTATTCGAGCCACTCAATCTTCAAACAGAACCAAACACATCGAAACACAAGGCACCACCTGCGTCAACGTCACAATCAAACAAAGGACATCAGCAAAAGTGTTGAACAACCAGGTGCACATCCCCCCATACCTGGCGGCCGAGCTCCGACTCCCCACGAACGGGCTCGACTACACGATCCTCGCCATCTACTTCGCCGTCGTCCTCGGCATCGGCTTCGCCGCCCGCAGATCGGTGAAGACCAGCCTCGACTTCTTCCTCTCCGGCCGCTCCCTGCCCGCCTGGATCACCGGCCTCGCCTTCATCTCCGCCAATCTCGCCGCCACCGAGATTCTCGGCATGGCGGCCAACAGCGCCCAGTACGGCGCGTACACCGTGCACTGGTACTGGATCGGCGCCATTCCCGCCATGGTCTTCCTCGGCCTGGTGATGATGCCCTTCTACTACGGCAGCAAGGTCCGCTCGGTTCCCGAGATGCTGCTGCTGCGCTTCGACAAGGGCGCACACCTGCTCAGTTCGATCCTGTTCGCCTTCGCCGCCATTCTGATCGCCGGTGTGAACCTGTACGCGCTCGCGATCGTCGTGGAGGCCCTGCTGGGCTGGCCGCAGTGGGTGGCGATCGTGGTGGCGGGCGCCTTCGTGCTGGCGTACATCACCCTCGGCGGTCTCTCCTCCGCCATCTACAACGAGGTGCTGCAGTTCTTCGTGATCCTCGCGGCCCTCATCCCGATCCTCGTGCTGGGCCTGAAGAAGGTCGGCGGCTGGGGCGGCCTGACCGACAAGCTGACCGCGACCCACGGCGCGAACTTCACCACCGCCTGGGGCGGCACCGGGATCGGCAGCTCCAACCCGCTGGGCGCCAACTGGCTGACCATCGTGCTCGGCCTCGGCTTCGTGCTGTCCTTCGGCTACTGGACCACCAACTTCGCCGAGGTGCAGCGCGCCCTGTCCGCGAAGAACCTCTCCGCCGGCCAGCGCACCCCGCTGATCGCCGCCTACCCGAAGATCTTCATCGTCTTCCTCGTGATGATCCCGGGCCTGGTCGCCGCCGCGCTGATCCCCGGCTTCGGCACCGCCAAGTCCGGCTACCAGTACAACGACGCCATCCCCTACCTGATGTCGCAGCTGCTGCCCAACGGCGTCCTCGGCATCGCGGTGACCGGTCTGCTGGCCGCCTTCATGGCCGGCATGGCGGCCAACGTGTCCTCCTTCAACACGGTGTTCACCAACGACATCTGGGGCCGGTACGTGGTTCGGGGCCGCGAGGACGAGTACTACGTCCGCTTCGGCCGCCTGATCACGGTGATCGGCGTCTGCGCCTCCGTCGGCACGGCGTTCCTGGCCTCGTCGTTCTCCAACATCATGAGCTACCTGCAGACGCTGTTCTCCTTCTTCAACGTGCCGATGTTCGTCGTCTTCATCGTCGGCATGTTCTGGAAGCGCGCGTCCACGAAGTCCGGCTTCTGGGGGCTGCTCGCGGGCACCGTGGCCGCGATGGTGAACTACTTCGTGATCTACAAGAAGGGCATCATCGACATCCCCTCCGACCAGGGCGCCAACTTCGTCTCAGCGATCGTCGGCTTCGTCGCCGGCGCGGTGGTGATGGTCGCCGTGTCCCTGTTCACCAAGCCCAAGCCCGCCGAGGAGCTCCAGGGCCTGGTCTACGGCACCACCTCCCCCGGCATGACCGAGCCGCCCGCCCCCGGCGACGAGGCCTGGTACCGCAGGCCCGCCCTGCTGGGCTGGGGCGCGATCGTCATCGCGGCCGCCTGCTACATCCCGTTCTCGTTCTGACCGCGGGAGGATTGAGAGACCATGTCCGAGTTTTCCAGCCCCTCCGACCGCCCCGAGCGCCACGGGTACACCGAGCAGGACGTCCAGCGCGAGGTCACCGAGCTGCAGCAGAAGTCGGCGACCGCCGCCCGCATCTTCGACCTGCGGCGCATCATCGGCGGCCTGTTCGTCGTCTACGGCGTCATCGTCACCATCGCCGGCATCGCCGACGACCAGTCCGCCATCGACAAGGCCCAGGGCGTCAACATCAACCTGTGGACCGGGATCGGGATGCTGCTGCTGGGCATCTTCTTCCTGGTCTGGCTGAAGCTGCGCCCGACCCCTCCGACGGTCCCCGAGGTCACGCCCGAGGACCTGCCGGACAAGCCCGCCGCATGACGAGCACGGGGTCGGAGGCTACAGCGCCTCCGGCCCCGTCCCGCTCTCCGTCGGTGCCGCGTGCTGCGGCAGGGGTCCCGCCCGGTCGAGCAGGCCCGTGCGCGCGGCCAGGGCCGCCGCCTCCAGGCGGGAGCCGACGCCCAGTTTCATCAGGACCCGCTGGACATGGGTGCGCGCGGTGGACGGGGCGATGCCCATGCCGGCCGCGATCAGCCGGGTGTCCTCGCCTTCGGCGACCCGGACCAGGACCTCGACCTCCCTCGGGGTGAGCATCTGCAGCAGCCGCTGGCCCTCGTCGTCGGGCTGTGCGGCGGGATTGAGCAGCTCACTGAACGCGCCCTGGAGCAGCTGGGGCGCGACCGCCGCCTCGCCGGCCCGGGCCTTCATGATGGCCCGCTCGACCCCCTCGATGCGCTCGTCGTGGCGTACGTAGCCGGAGGCGCCCGCGGCGAAGGCCGCCGCGATGCCACGGGGGCTGGGCACCGGGCCCAGCACCAGGACCGCCACCTGCGGACGCTCCCGCTTGATCCGTACCACCGGGTCGAAGATGCCCGGCTCGGCCGGTGTAGCCGTCCCCAGCAGACACACCTCCGGCGCACGGGTGATCACCAGCTCCGCCGCGCCGGCGGCGGGCGCCGCGGCGGCGAGCACCCGGTGCCCCCGCAGCTTCAGCGCCGAGGCCAGCGCCTCGGCGAGCAGTCGGTGGTCGTCGACCACCATGAGCCGCACTCCCATCGAGCAACCCCCCAGTCCCCCCAATGGATCTCCATCGATGCCCCACTATGGATGCCCACTGGTCCGCGCGGACAGGAGCCCCCTCCCGGCTCCCCCGCTCTTCATGCCCCCGGAAGCTACACGCTTGTTCGACGTTGCGCTCCCCCTACCGGTGAGAAGTGCCCCGGATAGACGGAATATCTTGCATATCGTCGGGAACGCGGCGTTCAGCCTCCGGTACCGAACGCGAGCGCCAGATACTGCCTGCCGCCCGAACCCGACGGCTTGTCCGCGAAGACACCGGACATGTAGAGGTGGCCCTGGGAGTACAGGATCTCCGAGTAGTCCGGCGACATGCTCGTCTCCGCGTCCCGTACCGCCTCGGTGGACGGGTTCTCCAGCAGCTTGGTCTCCTTGAAGGTACCGCCGTCGATGCTGACGACCTGACCGCCCTTGTCGTACGGCGGCCGCTTGTACGCGATCACGTTGTCGCCGTCCATCCGCAGCGGGGTGATGGTGTAGCCGTCGCCGGCGTCGGCACGCTGGCCGGTCTGCTTGCCGGTGGTGAGGTCGAAGACGACGATCTCGTTGGTCCGGCTGTACTCGCCGGTGCCGTCGTGCTCCTCGGTGGGGATGTACAGCTTGCCGCCACCGACCGCGAGACCCGTGCAGTACTCGATCTTCGAGATGCCGTCGCAGCGGGCCGCGTACTGCTTGCCCGGTGCGGAGATCCTCGTGATGAGCCTGCCGGTCCTGTCGTCGATGGAGAAGAAGTCCGAGATACCGCTGCCGTCGCCCGCGCTGTCGCCGACGTCGGCCGCCACGACCAGGGGGTTCGTCGACACGATCGCCGCGTACTCGATGCCCTGGCTCATCTTGTACTCGGAGATCACCTTCCCGCTCTTCGGGTCGATGGTCTGGATGTGCAGCTGCCGCTGGCCGTAGGAGCCGCACTTGCGGACCGCGACCAGCTTCTTTCCGCCGCCGTACCCGGCGTCGTAGCAGGTGTCGGTGGCCTTCGGGGCCCACAGGGACTTGCCGCTGCCGATGTCGAAGGCGGCGCCGCCGCTGGTGCCGCCCGCGGCGACCGTCGTCCCGCTGACCGTGACGTTGTCGAAGTTGATCGGCTGGTCACCGGCGTCGACCGTCTTCGTCCACAGCTTCCTGCCCGCGTCGAGGTCGATCGCCGCGACCTGGCTGCAGCCCGCCGTACTGTTCTTGGGCGGCATCCTGGGCTGGAAGACGACGGCGGCCCTGTCGTCGTCCGTCGTGAACCTGCTCGTCGTGCAGACCGGGCCGGGCAGCTTGATCGTCCACAGCTTGGTGCCCTTGTCACGGTCGTAGCCGTTGATCTCGGCGACACCGCTCTTGACGTACGCCTTGTCGGTCAGCCACGAGCCGGAGACGACGGTGGTGTCGTCGACCTTGGGCATCGGGATCTGGTAGAGCACGTGCGAGCCGGTGTTCTCGGGCACCTTCTCTTCGCCCTTGGTGGAGGTGCCGCCGGTGCCCCTCTTGCCGTCGCTCCCGCCGGTACCGCCGCCCGTGGAGTTCGCGGTGTCGTCCTTCTTGCCGTCGCCCTTCCCGGAATGGGCGTACCAGATGCCACCGGTGACGATCAGCGCGATGGCGACGATCGCGGAGACGATGATGGCCACCTGCGCGTTGATCTTCCGCCCGCCGCCCGGCTGCCCGGACTGCGCCTGCAGGGGCACCGTCTGCTGCGGATAGCCGTAACCGGGCTGCTGGGCATAGGGGTTCGGCGGCTGGCCGTACGGCGGGGTGGGCTGGGCGTAGGGGTTCGGCTGCTGGCCCGGGTAGCCGTACGGCTGCTGCGGGGGCTGTCCCTGCGGCGGCTGCCCGTACGGGGGCTGCGGGGCCTGCGGGTAGCCGTAGCCGGGCGGCTGCGCGGGCGGGGTGTGCGGGGCCTGGGGGTGGCCCTGGCCCGGCTGGGCGGGCGGCTGCGGGGGCTGTTGCGGGGCGCCGAAACCGGGCTGCTGCGGGGGCTCGTTGGGCGGTGGGGGCGGCGGCTGGGTCATGGTGTGGGTACCTCGTGAGCGGCGGTGGGGACGACGGACGGCAGGGGCCGGGGCGGGGAAGCGCGCTACTTGCCGAAGGCGAGCATCAGCTTCTCCTTCGCGTCGTCGTTGCCGGTCAGCCGGGTGGTCGAGAGGTAGAAGCGGCCGTCGACCCAGTCGAAGTCCTTGGAGAAGAAGCCGTTCTCGATCTGGGCCGTGGACGCCGGGTTCTGCAGCAGCTTCACCGGCTTGTGGTCCGAACCGGCGGTCGGGATCGACACGACCTCGCCGCCCGCGTCGTACGACGGCTGCACATACGCGAGGAGCCTGCCGCCCTCGACCTTCATCGGCAGCATCGACTCGTCCGCCGGGGACTTCACCCGCCACTTCGCCTTGCCGGTGGCGAGGTTGACCGCGACGACCTCGTTCGCCCCGCCGCTCGCCTCCGTCGGCAGGTACAGCGTGGTCGCGTCGGAGGCGACACCCTTGCAGCCCTGCAGGTCACGGGAGAGGATCGCCCAGCCGCACTGCGGCGCGAAGTCCTCGTCGAAGCCGACCTGCGAGCGGAAGGTGCCGTTCGCGTTGAAGGCGGAGATGTTCCACGCCTTCTTGTCCTCGTTCGTGCTGTACACGACGAGCGGGTCGACGGAGTACGTCCGCGCGACCGTCCAGCCCTTGTCGAACTTCCGTGTCCACCGGACCTTTCCGGTCCTCGGGTCGAGCTCCTGCATCTCGTCGTGCTCGTCGGACCCGCCGGCGCCGCAGGAGGCGACGGAGATCAGCCTGCCGCCGCCCGCGAAGGCGGTCGGGAAGCAGGCGCTGCCGTACTTGGTCTTGTCGAACAGCTTCTTGCCGCTGTCGATGTCGAGCGCGACGCCGGACTGCGAGCGGCCCACCATCACCGTCCGGCCGGTGACGGACATGCTGATGCTGATGGTGCTGTCGAACAGCGCGCCGTCGGCGAGCGTGGTGCTCCAGCCCTTGGCGCCGGTGTTCAGGTCCAGCTGCTGGAGCTTGTTGCACTTGGCGCGGTCGCTGGTGCCGCTCTCGTAGGCGACCACGATCTTGTCGTCCGCCGACTTCTCGGGCGTGACCGCGCAGATCTTCTGCGGGAAGCCGACGGTCCCCCAGGCCGGCGTGCCGTCACCGACCTTGAAGGCGAACACCTGCTTGTACGCGGCCTTCACCGCGGCCTTGCCGGTGATCCACATGCCGGGCGCGTCGGCGCCCGCGCCGGGCGCGTCCGGTGCCGACTTGTACCAGAGGACCTTCGCCTCACCGGCCTGGCGGCCCTCGTTGAGGTTCTCCGGGTCCGCGCCGCCGTCGCCGCTGCCGTCGCCCTGGTCGACCGGAGTGTCGGAGGCGGACGGCTTCGGATCGTCGCTCTTGTGCGCGACCGGCTTCTTGTCGTCCGAGCCGCCGCTGGTCACCGCGTAGACGGTGCCGCCGATGACGGCCAGCGCGGCGACCGCCGCCGCGATCACGACACCGGTCCTGCCCTTGAAGCGGCCTCCGGAGCCCGGGGGCGGGGTGCCGGGGGCGCCCGGGTACTGGGGCTGCGGCGGGTAGCCGTAACCGGGCTGCTGTCCGTACGGCCCGGGCTGCTGCGGCTGCCCGTAGGGGCCGGGCTGTCCGTAGGGACCGGGCTGCGCGTACGGGCCCGGCTGGGCGTAGGGGCCCGACTGCTGGGCGTACGGGCCCTGTTGCTGGGGTGGCTGCGGGGGCTGCGGTGTCTGGGGGTGGCCGTAACCGGGCTCGGGCGGGCTCTGGGGAGGCGGTGGCGTCTGCGGCGGGCCCTGCGGGGGCGGTGGCGCTCCGAAGGCGCCCTGCGGCGGCTGGGGCTGCTGCTGCGGTTGGTGCGGCGGCTGGTCTTGCGGTGCTCCGAAGCCGCCCTGCGGCGGCTGACTGGGCGGCTGAGCCATCAGCGCCTCTCCCCCGTTCGATCACTGATTTCCGGCCACGCCCTGACGTACGCGGTGACCCGGCGTCGTACTCAGAAAACTCTCAGGCGGCCCTTTCTATCACCCGCCACCGACAACGCACGGGGCCGGTTCATCCCCTGTTCCCAAGGGACGACCGGCCCGTGATACCCCTGTTACGCGCCTTCACGCGTCGTCGGCGAGTTCCAGCCAGCGCAGCTCCAGTTCCTCGCGCTGACCTCCCAACTCCCGCAGCTCGGCGTCCAGTTCGGCCACCTTCGCGAAGTCCGTGGCGTTCTCGGCGATCTGGGCGTGCAGCTTGGTCTCCCGCTCGGAGATCTTGTCCAACTGCCGCTCGATCTTCTGGAGTTCCTTCTTGGCGGCGCGCTGGTCGGCTGCGCTCCGCTCGGGCGCCGGCTTCTCGGCGGCGGGCGTCGCGGCCGCCGCGACCGCCTCCTCCATCCGCCGCCGGCGCTCCAGGTACTCGTCGATGCCGCGCGGCAGCATCCGCAGGGTGGCGTCGCCGAGGAGGGCGAACACACGGTCCGTGGTGCGCTCGACGAAGAACCGGTCGTGGGAGATGACGATCATCGAGCCGGGCCAGCCGTCGAGGAGGTCCTCGAGCTGGGTGAGGGTCTCGATGTCGAGGTCGTTGGTGGGCTCGTCGAGGAAGAGGACGTTGGGCTCGTCCATCAGCAGGCGCAGCAACTGCAGTCGGCGGCGCTCACCGCCGGAGAGGTCGCCGACCGGCGTCCACTGCTTCTCCTTGTTGAAGCCGAACGTCTCGCACAGCTGACCGGCGGTCATCTCCCGCCCCTTGCCGAGGTCGACGCGCTCGCGCACCTGCTGGACGGCTTCCAGGACCCGGGTGTTCGGGTTCAGCTCGGCGACCTCCTGGGAGAGGTAGGCGAGCTTGACGGTCTTGCCGACGGTGACGCGGCCACCGGCGGGCTGCGTCTCGCCCTCGCTGCGGGCCGCGTCCGCCATCGCCCGCAGCAGGGAGGTCTTGCCGGCGCCGTTGACACCGACCAGGCCGATGCGGTCGCCGGGGCCGAGCTGCCAGGTCACGTGCTTGAGCAACACCTTGGGGCCGGCCTGCACGGTGACGTCCTCGAGGTCGAAGACCGTCTTGCCGAGCCGCGAGGACGCGAACTTCATCAGCTCACTGCTGTCCCGGGGCGGCGGCACGTCCTTGATGAGCTCGTTGGCGGCCTCGACACGGAAGCGCGGCTTGGACGTACGTGCGGGTGCCCCGCGCCGCAGCCAGGCCAGCTCCTTGCGGACCAGGTTCTGCCGCTTGACCTCCTCGGTCGCGGCGATGCGCTCCCGCTCGGCACGCGCGAAGACGTAGTCCGAGTAGCCGCCCTCGTACTCGTAGACGTCGCCCTTCTGCACGTCCCACATGCGCGTGCAGACCTGGTCGAGGAACCAGCGGTCGTGCGTGACGCAGACCAGCGCGGAGCGGCGCTCGCGCAGATGCTTCGCCAGCCAGGCGATGCCCTCCACGTCCAGGTGGTTGGTGGGCTCGTCGAGGACGACCAGGTCCTGCTCCTCGATGAGCAGCTTGGCCAGCGCGATACGGCGCCGCTCACCACCGGACAGGGGTGCGATGACGGTGTCGAGCCCCTGCGGGAACCCGGGGAGGTCGAGCCCGCCGAAGAGCCCGGTGAGCACGTCCCGGATCTTGGCGTTGCCCGCCCACTCGTGGTCGGCCATGTCCCGGATGACCTCGTGCCGCACGGTGGCGGTGGGGTCGAGGGAGTCGTGCTGCGTGAGCACGCCCAGCCGCAGCCCGCCGGAGTGCGTCACGCGCCCGGTGTCGGCCTCCTCCAGCTTGGCCAGCATCCGGATCAGCGTCGTCTTGCCGTCGCCGTTGCGGCCCACCACCCCGATCCGGTCGCCTTCGGAGACGCCGAGGGAGACGCCGTCGAGGAGGGCACGAGTGCCGTACACCTTGCTGACGTTCTCGACATTGACCAGATTGACGGCCATTTCTCTCCTGCCCGGGGGGATCGATCAGCCTCCCAGCGTAGTGCGCACCGGTCGGTGACCGATCCCGAGCGGGGTGGCCTGTGGAAAACCTCGGGGCTGTGGAGAACCTCGGGGTGTGGAAACCCCCGGGGTCAGCGGGACGCGGCCGTGCGGACCTCGTCCAGGAGGTCGTACATCGTCTGGCCGGGGCAGTCGGTCTGGAGCCAGTCGCGGTGGCCGCTGACCGTGGTGACGTCCTTGGTGACGCCGTTGACCGGGTTGGTGTAGGTGATCCTCGCCTGCGGGTCGAGGCCCTTGAAGCGGGCGATCACCTTGATCAGCCGGGTCAGCGAGGCCTTGGCGGCGTCCGTGGGGCCCTGGTCGACAAGGCTGCCGATGAGGGCGATCCCGAGATTGCCGGAGTTGAAGCCCGCGGTGTGGAAGGCGGTGACGACGTCGCCGTCGGGGTCGAAGGCCGGGATGCCGTCGTCGCCGGAGTAACGGCCCTCGTAGACGTCGCCGGCCTCGTCGATCAGGAAGTGGTAGCCGATGTCGCCCCAGTCCAGGGTGACCGCGTGGTACTCGTAGATCGCGCGGACGGTCGCCGCCGGGTCCGGGTCGTTGTTCGGGGTGTCGGTGTGGTGCACCGTGATCGACTGCAACGCGTAGTACTTCTCCGGCGAGTTGACCTGGCCGTCCTTGTACCGCTTGGACTCGTCGGCGCCCCAGGCCGGCCGCGACAGATACCGCACGCCACGCACGCGCGTGGGCTCGCTCGGCACCTCGACGCTGCGGTCCGGGCCGCGCAGGGTGTCGATCGCGAGCGAGCGCACCTGAGTCGTCCCGTCCGGCGCCTTGACGTCGTAGGTCTTGGCGTTGCCGGCCGCCACCAGGGCCGTACCACCGCCGGCGACGGTCGCGCAGCCGCCGCCGAGCGTCCGGAAGGAGGCGTCGCCCGGGAAGCGGATGCCCGCGCCGTCGGCGGCCCCGCTCCAGCGGACGCCGATGTAGGTGGCGGCGAAGGAGGTGGTGGCCGTACCGGGGCCGGTCGCGGCGGCGGTACGGGTGGCCGGGAACGTCTCCGGCTTCGTCGCGGATCCGGCGTTCCCGGAGTCGGTGCTACCGGAGTCGGTGGTACCGGAGTCGGCGGCGCCGGAGTCGGTGGCCGCGAACACCACCGGTGTCAGCGCGGCCCCGCCGGCCACTGCCGTGGCACCGGCGATGACACCACGACGGGAGAGGGAACGCTTCCTGCGGTGCGAGGAGGTGGGGGGCGTGGAGGGCGTGGGGGAGGTAGGGGAGGTGGGGGCCGTAGGGGACGTGGAGGGCGTGGGGGGCTGGGGCACGAACTCGATCCTTCGGTCGACCAGGCGCTTGAAGTATCAACGGACCCTAGCCGCCCCATCCGTCACCCACGTACCGCGGTCGCAGTACATCCCTGTGGAGATCGGGCGAAGATCGCCGGTCGGGTACGACGTGGTCGTCGCAGCCCGACCACGGCAGCGCGGACCGCCGTCAGCCCTTGACCACGGTCGCTCCCGGCGCCGGGCCCGTGGCCGTGCGGACCGTGGCGCAGGTGCCCGAACTCCGCAGTGCCTCCGCCACCTTGGCCGCCGACTCGGGGTCGCGGGCGAGGAACGCGGTCGTCGGGCCCGAGCCGGAGACCAGTGCGGCAAGCGCGCCGGCCGTGCGGCCCGCCGCGAGGGTGTCGGCGAGTTCGGGGAAGAGGGAGATCGCCGCGGGCTGCAGGTCGTTGGAGACGGCGGCGGCGAGCGCGTCCGGGTCGCCCTTGGCGAGGGCGTCGAGCAGCGGCTGCGAGGCCACCGGCTCCGGGATGTCGCGGCCCTCCGCCAGGCGGTCGAACTCCCGGAACACGGCCGGCGTCGACAGCCCCCTCCCGGCCATCGCGAACACCCAGTGGAAGCTCCCGCCGACCTCCAGCGCCGTCAGCCGCTCCCCGCGCCCGGTACCGAGCGCCGCCCCGCCCACCAGGCTGAACGGCACGTCACTGCCCAACTCGGCACAGATGGAGAGCAGTTCGGCACGCGAGGCGCCGGTCCGCCACAACGCGTCGCAGGCCAGCAGCGCGCCGGCCCCGTCCGCGCTGCCGCCCGCCATGCCGCCGGCGACCGGGATGTCCTTGGCGATGTGGATGTGCACGGCCGCCTCGATGCCGCGCCGCTCCGCCAGCGCGAGGGCCGCCCGGGCCGCCAGGTTCGTACGGTCCAGGGGTACCTGGTCGGCGTCCGGCCCCTCGCAGGTGACCCGCAACTCCTCGGCGGGCGTCACGGTCGCCTCGTCGTAGAGCCCGACCGCCAGGAAGACATTGGCCAGGTCGTGAAATCCGTCGGCGCGCGCGGCACCCACCGCGAGCTGGACGTTGACCTTGGCGGGAACGCGAACGGTGACGCTCACTGGAGACCGGACTCCTCGGTGTCGGCGCTGTCGACGCTGTCGGCGGGGCGGGCCTGCCGGTTCTCCGCGATGCGCGCGAACTCCTCGACCGTGAGGGATTCTCCGCGGGCCTGCGGGGACACACCGGCGGCGACCAGGGCCGCTTCCGCCGCCGCCGCCGAACCGGCCCACCCGGCGAGCGCCGCGCGCAGCGTCTTGCGCCGCTGGGCGAACGCCGCGTCCACGACGGCGAAGACCTCGCGCTTCGAGGCCGTGGTCTTCACCGGCTCGGTTCTGCGCGTCAGCGCCACCAGCCCGCTGTCGACGTTGGGCGCGGGCCAGAACACGTTCCGCCCGATCGCTCCGGCCCGCTTGACCTCGGCGTACCAGTTGGCCTTCACGGACGGGACGCCGTAGACCTTCGAGCCGGGTGCTGCGGCGAGCCGGTCGGCGACCTCCGACTGCACCATGACGAGGGTGCGCTCGATGCCCGGGAAGGTGTCGAGCATGTGCAGCAGCACGGGCACGGCGACGTTGTACGGCAGGTTGGCGACCAGCGCGGTCGGGGCGGGGCCTGGCAGTTCGGTCACGTGCATCGCGTCGGAGTGCACCAGCGCGAAACGTCCGGCGCGCTCCGGCATGCGCGCCGCGATGGTCGCGGGCAGCGCGGACGCCAGTACGTCGTCGATCTCGACGGCGGTGACGCGGTCGGCGACCTCCAGCAGCGCGAGGGTGAGCGAGCCGAGCCCGGGACCGACCTCCACCACCACGTCGTCCGGCCGGACCTCCGCGGTGCGCACGATACGGCGCACGGTGTTCGCGTCGATCACGAAGTTCTGCCCGCGCTGCTTGGTGGGGCGCACCCCGAGGGCGGCCGCGAGCTCACGGACGTCGGCGGGCCCGAGGAGGGCGTCTGAGGAGGGAGTACTGCTCACGGCGACAAGGGTACGGGGAGCGACCGCGGCCATCGCGCCCCCCGTGGCCGCGGGCAGGCGCTCACCCGTGCAGCCGCGCCCCGCAGTGCGGCCAGGGGGTGGCCCCCCGGCGCACGTACAGCTTCTTCGCCCGGAGCGTCTGCTCCGCCGCCGGCGCGTCCTGCGGCCGCCCGCTCCCCCCGAGGCTGTGCCAGGTCCGGGCGTCGAACTGGTAGAGCCCTCCGTACGTCCCCGACGGATCCACCGCGTTCGGGCGCCCGCCCGACTCACAGGCGGCAAGCCCGTGCCAGTTCAGCCCGTCGGCCCGGGAGACGGACGCCGGCAACGGCTTCGTGCCCACCTTCACGATCTGCTTCCGCGGCCGCCGCACCACCTCGGAGCCGTCCTTGCGGGGCTTCTGCCTGACCCCGTTGACGATCCGCAGCGAGTACGTGATCCGCCGCAGCCCCGGCTGTCCCACCTGCTCGACGACCTCCGTGCCCTTGAACAGCGAGGGGTCGTCCTTCCGCTCCGTCCGGAACGGGATCGTCTCCTCCCGCACTTCCCGGGTGCCGGTCACCCGCAGCACGGTCACCGTCTGCCCGTCGCGCGGGAAGCTGTCCCCCGGCACGGACGTGGTGTCCTCGCCGTGCAGACTGACACCGGCCTGCTCGATGACCTCGCGCACGGTCGCCGCGTTCGTCCGCACCATCCGCGCACGCCCGTCGGCCATGACGGTCACCGCGCGCTCGGTGCGCACGTCGAGCGCGAGCCCGGCGCGTCCGATGGGTTGGGAGCGCGAAGTGGACAGGTACGCCCCCTCCGCGCGCACCCCCAGTTGGTCGAGCGCCTCCTCGACCGTGTGCGCCGTCGTCCACACCGCGTACCGCTGCCCGTCGATCGTGAGCCGGACCGGGCGCCCGTAGTGCACGGCGACCTCGTCACCGCTGGTGAGCGCCGTGCCGGGGGCGGGCGCCACCACGTCGTGCGCCCCCACCTCGACGCCCTCCTCCGCCAGCAGTTCCTCCACGTCGTCGGCGAAGGTGTGCAGGGTGCGCGGCTCGCCGTCGACGGTCAGCTCGATCGCCTTGTCCTTGGCGACGAAGGCGGTGGTGCCGCCGGCGAGGAAGGCGACGACCAGCGCCTGCGGCAGCAGACGGCGCACGGGCCCGTCCGAGCGCTCCGCGGAGCGCGCCCTGCGCCGGCGCTCACCCCGACCCCCCGTGCCGTCCCTCACCTCCTGGCGCGGAAGCGCCGGCAGGGTGGCGTCGTGGTCGCCGTGAGCCTCGTGCGCCCCGTCCGCCTCGTACGCGGGACGGTAGGTGTCCGGGTACGGCACCGGCGCCGCGTACACCCCGTACGCCAGCGTCTCGGCGGCGTGCAGGTCCGTGTGGGGCTCCGTGGGGAGCTCCGCGTGCGGACCGGTGGGGAGGTCGGGCCGCGGCTCGGGGACCGGTCGCGTGCCGTACGGCTCGTACGTCTGGTGCTGCGAGTTGCTCATGCCGACACGCTCCAGGGGCCGGAGGGGTCCGGAAAAGGGCCCCCAGAACCTAGCGGAGGGACCGTCACTCTCCAAAGCGGCGCGGCTACCCAGAGTTGTGTTCGGATGAGTCGGTGCGGGTCAGTACCCGAAGGCGCGTGCGGTGTTGGCGGCGAGCGCCGAGGCCAGCGCGTCCTCGTCGACGCCGCGCACGGCGGCCATGGCACGCACCGTGACCGGAATGAGATACGGCGCGTTGGGCCGTCCGCGGTACGGCGCCGGCGTCAGGAAGGGCGCGTCCGTCTCCACCAGGAGCAGCTCGGCCGGGGCCACCGCGACCGCGTCCCGCAGGTTCTGCGCGTTCTTGAAGGTGACGTTGCCGGCGAAGGACATGAAGTACCCGGCGCTCGCGCACACCTCGGCCATCTCGGCGTCGCCGGAGTAGCAGTGGAAGACGGTGCGCTCGGGGGCGCCCTCCTCCTTGAGCACGCGCAGCACGTCCGCGTGGGCGTCGCGGTCGTGGATGACGAGCGCCTTGCCGTGCCGCTTGGCGATCTCGATGTGGGCGCGGAAGGAGCGCTCCTGCGCCTCGTTGCCCTCGGGCCCGGTGCGGAAGTAGTCGAGGCCGGTCTCGCCGACGCCCTTGACCTGGGGAAGCGCGGCCAGGCGGTCGATCTCGGCGAGCGCCTCGTCGAGCGCCCGCGCGCCCCCCGCCTCGCGCGCGCCCTGCCGGGACCAGCCGTCGGGGTCTCCGTGCACGATGCGCGGCGCCTCGTTGGGATGCAGGGCGACCGTCGCGTGGACGGCGTCGTACGCCGCCGCGGTCTCGGCGGCCCACCGTGAGCCGCGGATGTCGCAGCCGACCTGCACGACCGTCGTCACACCCACCGCGGCGGCCTTGGCGAGTCCCTCCTCCACCGTGCCGGACTGCATGTCGAGGTGGGTGTGGGAGTCGGCGACGGGCACCCGGAGGGGCTCCGGGAGCGGCGGCGCCGCGTTCTTGTCGCCGCGGGAGGTGGAGCCGCGGGAGGTGGAGGAAGGCATGCCCCGATCCTACGAAAGGGGGCATGCCCGCCCGGCTCGGGGAGCGGTCAGCTCGCCTTGCGGTGGAAGGGGTGCAGGAGGTCCGACAGGTGCCAGTGGTGGTCGCGCTGCCCGGCCTCCGCGCCCTCCGCGCCCTCGGCCGCCGTCTCTGCCGCCGTCTCGGGAGCCTCTACCGGCCCGGCCTGCGGCGCCCGGTGCTGATGACGGTGCGCCGCCTCGCGCACCGACGAGACCTGGCCCGGCCGCATGATCCGTACCACGTGGCCGTCGCAGTTGAGGCAGGTCGGCTTGGACAGCGGAGAGGGCACGACCTGTCCGCCCGCCACGTACATCACGAACTCGTGGCCATCGGCGTCCGTGTGGTGCTCTATCTCGTACGACTGCTCCCAGCCGTGCCCGCAGCGCATGCAGGCGAAGGAATACGACTCGTGCACGACTGCGCTCGCCGCGCCACGGAGGCCGGTCTGCCCCGCGATCTCACTCATGCCAGCTCCTCTTGTCCGCTGGACAAAGGGACGGGTGCGTCCCTTCACCCAGTGGACGCTTCTGCCGGCGTGAATGCACCAGGCCTGTCGACTGTTGGAGTCGATTTGGACTTTCCTTGCCAAAGCGGCCCCGCCCACCCCCTGGACTTTGCTTTTCACGACAGTCCTTTGCCTGGCTGTGGGGCGCGCGCTCAGCGGAGATGCGCCCTGCTCAGAGGGGGTGTGGCGCAGTTCACGAGCATCTCAGGAACCACTCGCCGTAGCGGCGTTCTTCGCGGCCACAACCGCGTCGAACACCTCCCTCTTGGGCAACCCCGCCTCCACCGCGACGGCCGCGATCGCCTCCTTGCGGCGCTCGCCGGCCTCCTCGCGCAGGCGCACGCGGCGCACGAGCTCCTCGGCGCTCACGTCCTGCGCGCCCCGCTCGGGCGCCCCCTCCACCACCACGGTGATCTCCCCGCGCACCCCCTGCGCCGCCCACTCCGCCAGCTCCCCCAGCGGACCGCGCCTGACCTCCTCGTACGTCTTCGTCAGTTCCCGGCACACCGCCGCGCGCCGCTCGGTCCCGAACACCTCGGCCATGGCGGCGAGGGTGTCGTCGAGCCGGTGCGGGGCCTCGAAGTAGACGAGCGTGCGCCGCTCCTCGGCGACCTCGCGCAGTCGCCCGAGCCGTTCGCCCGCCTTGCGCGGCAGGAAGCCCTCGAAGCAGAACCGGTCCACGGGCAGCCCCGACAGCGCGAGCGCGGTGAGCACGGCGGACGGGCCGGGCACGGCGGTGACCCGGACGTCCCGTTCGACGGCGGCGGCGACCAGCCGGTAGCCGGGGTCCGACACCGACGGCATGCCGGCGTCGGTCACGAGCAGCACGCGTGCGCCGCCCACGAGTTCCTCGACCAGTTCGGGCGTCCGGGCGGACTCGTTGCCCTCGAAGTACGACACCACGCGCCCCTTGGGCGTCACGCCCAGCGCCTGTGTCAGGCGCCTGAGGCGCCGGGTGTCCTCGGCGGCCACCACGTCCGCCCCGGCCAGTTCCTCCGCCAGCCGGGGAGGAGCGTCCGCGATGTCGCCGATGGGGGTGCCCGCAAGGACAAGGGTTCCAGTCACGCCCCCCATCCTCCCAGGAGCGGCCGGAAGGGAACGCGTTCGAGCCCTTACCTGCCATGCACGGGACTCACACAGAACGGTTCCCTACGATGGCGCGGTGACCAGTACCGCGTCCTCCCCGGACACCCGGCAAGGCCAGAGCCCGCAGGACCAGCGGCCGTCGTGGCAGCAGCGGCTGCGCCGTTTCGGCTATGCCGCGCCGCCCAGAAGCGATGTCCGCGAGCGCCTGGTGCCGCCGTACGTCCAGCCCAGCCCGCGGCTGTGGCAGGTCCTCGGGGTGCCGCCGGTGCTCGCCGGGCGGATCGCGCGCTGGTCGGGCTGGGGCGGTCCGCTGCTGGTCACGCTGATGGCGGGCGTGCTGCGGTTCTGGAACCTGGGCAGCCCGAAGGCGGTGATATTCGACGAGACGTACTACGCCAAGGACTCCTGGGCGCTCGTCCACCGCGGCTTCGAGGTCAACTGGGACAAGAACGCCAACGACCTGATCCTGTCCTCGCACGGGCACGTCACCATCCCGGCGGACGCCGCGTACGTGGTCCACCCGCCGGTCGGCAAGTACGTGATCGGGCTGGGCGAGCTGATGTTCGGCTTCAACCCGTTCGGCTGGCGGTTCATGACCGCGCTGCTCGGCACGCTGTCGGTGCTGATGCTGTGCCGGATCGGCCGCCGCATCTTCCGCTCGACCTTCCTCGGCTGCCTGGCCGGCGGTCTGATGGCCGTGGACGGCCTGCACTACGTCATGAGCCGCACCTCGCTCCTCGACGGCGTGCTGATGTTCTTCGTGCTGGCGGCGTTCGGCTGCCTGGTGATCGACCGGGACAAGGCACGGGAGAAACTCGCGGCGGCGCTCCAGCCGGACGCCGAGGGGCATGTCCGCCCGGACGCGCACATCGCCGAGACCACGTGGCTGGGGCTGCGCCCCTGGCGCTGGGCGGCGGCCCTGCTGATGGGACTCGCCATCGGCACCAAGTGGAACGCGATGTACATCCTGGCCGCGTTCATCGTGCTCACCGTTTTGTGGGACGTCGGCTCCCGCAAGGTGGCGGGGGCCCGGCACCGCCTGTCCCGGATGTTCGTCGCCGAGTCGCTCATCTCGTGGACGGTGATGTCCACGGTCGCCGTCGTGACCTACGTCGCCTCCTGGACCGCCTGGATCCTCTCCCCCACCGACGGCTCCGGCGGCTACTTCCGCAACTGGGCCGCCACCGACGGCAAGGGCGGCAACTGGACCTTCCTGCCGGACTGGCTGCGCAGCCTGTGGCACTACGAGCACGAGGTCTACGAGTTCCACGTCAACCTGCATTCGCCGCACACGTACATGTCCAACCCCTGGAGCTGGATCGTCGACGGCCGCCCGGTGTCGTTCTTCTACGAGTCCCCCTCGCCCGGCCAGGACGGCTGCCCCGCCGACGCCGGCCAGAAGTGCGCCCGTGAGGTCCTCGCGATCGGCACGCCGCTGCTGTGGTGGGTGGCCGCGTTCGCGCTGCTGTACGTGCTGTGGCGCTGGTTCTTCCGTCGCGACTGGCGGGCCGGCGCCATCGCCTGCGGGGTAGCGGCCGGCTGGCTGCCCTGGTTCATGTACCAGGACCGGACGATCTTCTTCTTCTACGCCGTCGTGTTCGTGCCGTTCCTGTGCCTGGCGGTGGCGATGCTGCTGGGCGCGATCGTCGGCCCACCCGGCTCCAGCGACACCCGACGGGTGGCGGGCGCGACGGGCGCGGGCGTACTGGTCCTGCTGATCACCTGGAACTTCATCTACTTCTGGCCCCTCTACACCGGAACCGCAATCCCGATCGACGACTGGCGTTCACGTATGTGGCTGGATACCTGGGTATAGCGGACCTTCCGCCTCCCTGACCGGACAACATACGGAAACCTCCCTCACAGCTCCCCCTCCTGCCCCATACAGTGCGAGAACCGCAACGGGGAAACGGGGAGGGACCTTTCATGCCCAAGGGGGTCAAGGCCGCGGTCATAGGCGGCGTGTTCGCGGTGATGGTCGGCGGCGCGGGATACGCCGGCTACAACATCGTGTCCGCGCTGAACGACGACGGGGGTTCGGGGGCGGCGAGCGTGAAGACGGGACCGCCGAGCGCCGACGAGATCAAGGAGGCGTCGGCCAAGTTCTTCGCGGCCTGGGAGAAGGGACAGGCGGCGCAGGCGGCGACGTACACGAACAACCAGACGGCGGCCGAACCGCTGCTGACGGCCTACGGCGAGACCGCACACATCGGGGACTTGAAGATCACGCCCGGCGCGGCGACCGGCGCGACGGTGCCGTTCACGGTGAAGGCGACGGTGTCGTACGAGAACAAGTCCAAGCCGCTGACGTACAAGAGCGAGCTGACGGTGGTGCGCGGGAAGACCACCGGGCGGGCGCTGGTGGACTGGCGGCCGTCGGTCCTCCATCCGCAGCTGAAGGCGGGCGACACCCTGGTCACCGGCCGGTCGGCGAGCCCCGAGATCGAGGCGGTGGACCGCAACGGTGCCGTGCTGACCAAGGAGAAGTACCCCTCGCTCGGGGTGATCCTCGACACCCTGCGCCAGCGTTACGGCGACAAGGTGGGCGGCACGCCCGGGATCGAACTGGCGATCCACCACCAGGCCGAGGGCGTGGCCGACACCTCGCTGCTGACCCTCGCCAAGGGCAGGGCGGGCGAGCTGCGGACCACGATCAGCGCCGGCGCGCAGGCGGCGGCAGAGAAGGCGGTGAAGAAGTTCGCCCAGTCGTCGGTGGTGGCCGTCAAGCCCAGCACCGGTGAGGTGCTGGCGGTGGCCAACAACCGCAAGGACCAGTTCAACGCGGCCTTCGAGGGCGAGGTCGCGCCGGGCTCCACGATGAAGATCATCACGGCCGCGATGCTCATCGACAACGGCGTGACCTCGATGAACGGCCCGGCGCCCTGTCCGCCCTCCGCCACCTGGCAGAGCCAGACCTTCACCAACCTCAAGGGGCTTCAGCCCAACGAGAACGCCACGCTCGCCAACAGCTTCATGCGCTCGTGCAACACGGCCTTCATCAAGCTCATCGACGAGAAGCCGCTCACCGACTCCTCGCTCACGCAGGAGGCCCAGGACCGGTTCGGGCTCGGGCAGAACAACTGGAAGACGGGCATCGTCTCCTTCGACGGCAAGATCCCGACGGTCAGCGGCCCGGACCGGGCGGCGAACGCGATCGGCCAGGGGCAGGTGCAGATGAGCCCGTTGAACATGGCCTCGGTCACGGCGACCGCCGTCACGGGCACCTTCCGCCAGCCCTACCTGGTCTCCCCCAAGCTCGACGACCGCGAACTCGCCACCGCCAAGGGTCTGTCCGCGAGCACGTCGTCCCAGCTCAAGCAGATGATGCGGCTCACCGCGACGCAGGGGACGGCCGCACAGGCGATGGCCGGGCTCGGCGGCGACATCGGCGCGAAGACCGGTTCCGCCGAGGTCGACGGACAGGCCGTGTCGAACAGTTGGTTCACCGGTTTCCGCAACGACGTCGCCGCGGCGGCCATGACCGAGGAGGGCGGCCACGGCGGGACGGCGGCCGGTCCGATTGTCGCAGCTGTGCTACGGAGTGCCGGCTGACGTCACCCGCGCAGGACGGGACTCTAGGCTGTTGTCGTCGTTGGGATGGATGAGGGCAACGGGGACCCTGGGAATTCTCGGAGGAACGGGAACAGTGGGCAACAGAAGGCGCGTCGCCGAGCGACGGAAGACCAGGCCCGCCGTCGTCGGCGGGATGATCGCCGTGGTCGTCGGCGGCGCCGCCTTCGGCGTCTACGCGCTGTGGGGCGGCGGGGCGGCGGCCGACGACCGGGCGGGCTCGTCCTCCTCGGGCGCCGACCACAAGGCCGTCAAGACCGGCCCCCTGTCCGCGGTCGAGGTCCAGACGACCGCCACGACGTTCCTCAGCTCCTGGCAGCAGGGGAAGGCCGCGCAGGCCGCCGCCGTCACGAACGACGCCACCGCGGCCGGCTCGCTGCTGACCGGCTACACCAAGGACGCCCACATCACGGGCGTCACGCTCACCCCCGGCACGCGCGTCGGTGACAAGGTGCCCTTCTCCGTGAAGGGCACGGTGTCCTACAAGGGCACCAGCAAGCCGCTCGCCTACCAGAGCGCGCTGACGGTCGTACGGAACAAGGCGGACGGCAAGCCGCTGGTCGACTGGCACGCCTCGGTCGTCCACCCCGACCTCGAGGACGGCGACAAGCTGGTCACCGGCGAGTCCGGGACCCCGCCGGTCAAGGCGTACGACCGTGACGGCGGCGAGCTGACCACCGCCAAATACCCGTCGCTGGGGCCCGTCCTGGACGGCCTGCGCGAGAAGTACGGCAAGATCGCCGGCGGCAAGGCGGGCGTCGAGCTGGACGTGGTGCGGGGTGCGGCGTCCAAGAAGGCCAAGCTGTCCGACAAGACGCTGCTGACGCTGACCAAGGGCACGCCGGGTTCGGTGAAGACGACGCTCAGCCCGACGTTCCAGGCCGCGGCCGAGGAGCAGGTGACCAAGCAGGCGAAGTCGTCGGTGGTGGTGATGCGCCCGTCGACGGGTGAGATCCTCGCCGTCGCGAACGCCTCCCACGGCTTCAACGTGGCCTTCCAAGGCTCGCTGGCGCCCGGCTCCACGATGAAGATCGTGACCTCGACGATGCTGTTCGAGAAGAACCTGATCACCCCGGACGCCTCGCATCCCTGCCCCAAGACGTACAAGCTCGCCGGGTGGACCTTCCACAACGACGACGACTCAGAGATCAAGCAGGGCTCCTTCAAGCTGGCCTTCGGCGCCTCCTGCAACAACGCCTTCATCAACTTCGCCCCGAAGCTGACCAACAGCTCCCTGACGGAGGAGGCCCAGCAGGTCTACGGCCTCGGCATGAACAACTGGGCGATCGGCGTCCCGACCTTCGACGGCTCCATCCCGGTGCAGAGCGGCGCGCAGATGGGCGCCTCGCTGATCGGGCAGGGCGGGGTCCGGATGAACCCGCTGAACATGGCCTCGGTGGCGGCCACGGTCGAGTCGGGCGTCTTCCGCCAGCCGTACCTGGTCTCCCCGAGCGTCGACCACCGGACCCTGGCGAAGGCCTCGCGCACGATGTCCGCGCAGACGCAGGCCGAGCTGAAGGAGGTCATGCAGTACACGGCGGCGTACGGCACGGCCGCCAAGGCGATGGCGGGTCTCGGCCCGAACTACGGCGCCAAGACGGGCTCCGCGGAGGTCGACGGCCAGAAGAAGCCGAACGGCTGGTTCACCGCGTACCGCGGCGACCTCGTCGGGGCGGGTGTGGTCCAGGCGGGCGGCCACGGCGGCGACACGGCGGGACCGATGGTGGCGGCGCTGCTGAGGATGGGCGGCTGACCGGCCGCCTTCAGCGGATGACCGGCCGCCTTCAGCGGATGACCGGCCGCCTTCGGCGGGTGACCGGCAGCAGTCAGCGGGTGACCGGCGCCGTCGCCAGGTAGGTGCGGCGCAGGAACCTCATCAGGGTCTTGGTCTCGAACTGCACGACCGAGACGCCCTGGGCGGAGTGCAGTTCCACGACGGCCTGCACCCGCCCGCACGGCCAGACGCGGACCTCGCCGCTGCCGACCGGGGCTCGCAGACCCTGTTCGAGGAGGGAGCGCGAGAACGTCCACTCGTGTGTCCCGGGGAGCCTGACCCGCACCGAGCGCGGGTCGGAGTCGGGGTCGTAGCGCAGGACGACGGGAATCGTCTCGTCCTCCGGTATCGCGGCGTCCGTGACGATGTGGGCTCGTGCGTACTGTTCGACTACGGACATCGTGACGGCCCTCTCACGCTGCGTTACCTGTGGGGAAGCTGTGCGTCCACCCCCTCTCCAATGTCCCATATTTTCCCGATCGCGCCCCTTGACGTCGGACATCTCACAAGCACGGCCACCGCCCGATCCACGATATCCTGGCTCTTGCAAAGGGTTCGCAATAACCCTCTATGATCGAACGGTGCATGTACCTGACGGATTCATCGACGCCCCCACCTCCGTCGCGACCGGCGTGGTCGCCGCCGCCGCGGTCGCGGTGAGCCTGCGCGGTGCGCGCCGGGAACTGGACGAGCGCACGGCACCGCTGGCCGGACTGGTCGCCGCGTTCATCTTCGCCGTACAGATGCTGAACTTCCCAGTCGCCGCGGGGACCAGCGGCCATCTGCTGGGAGGTGCGCTGGCCGCGATCCTCGTGGGGCCCTTCACCGGGGTGCTGTGCGTGTCCGTGGTGCTGCTCATGCAGGGCATCCTCTTCGCGGACGGCGGACTGACCGCGCTCGGCGTGAACATCACCGACATGGCGATCGTCACGACCGTCGTCTCGTACGCCGTCTTCCGCGTCCTGGCGAAGGTGCTCCCGCGCGGGCGGCGCTCGGTCACGGTCGCGTCCTTCGTCGCCGCGCTGGTCTCCGTGCCGGCCGCCGCGGTCGCCTTCACGCTGATCTACGCCGTCGGCGGCACCACCGACGTCTCCCTCGGCAAGGTCGCCACCGCGATGATCGGCGTGCATGTGCTGATCGGCGTCGGCGAGGCGGTCATCACGGCGCTCACGGTGGGCGCGGTGATCGCCGTGCGCCCGGATCTCGTGCACGGCGCGCGCGGCCTGCGACAGCGACTGAAACTGCGGGTGGACGGCGCGCTGGTCGACGTGCCCGCGCCCGAGGGAGCGCGCACGGCGCCCGTCGCGGCGCGCACCTCCCGCCGCGCGCTGTGGATCACCGGCCTCGCCACCTCCCTCGTCCTCGCCGGCGTCGTCAGCTTCTACGCCTCCTCCAACCCCGACGGCCTGGAGAAGGTCGCCCATGACAAGGGGCTCGACAGCAAGACCGAGCAGCACGCGTCGGCGGACTCACCGCTCGCCGACTACGGGGTGAAGGACGTCGAGAACGCCCGCCTGTCCGGGGGGCTGGCGGGCGTGATCGGCGTGGGCGTGACCGTGGTCGCGGGGAGCGCGGTGTTCTGGGTCGTGCGCCGGCGGCGTACGCCGGACGTCTCGCCGACGAGCACGGGCGCCGTCTGACATGGGCGCGGGACACGCGCACCGGCTCTACCGGCACGTGCACTCCCCCGTGCACGCCCTACCGCCCCACACCAAGCTGGCCGCCGCCTTCGGGTTCGTGGTGGTCGTGGTGTCGACCCCGCGCGAGGCGATGTGGGTGTTCGGCGTGTACGCCGTCCTGCTGGGCGTCGTCGCACACCACGCGCGCGTGCCGGCCGGGTTCCTGCTGAAGCGGCTGCTGATCGAGGTGCCGTTCGTGGCCTTCGCGGTGCTGATGCCGTTCGTGGCGGAGGGCGAACGGGTGGACGTCCTCGGGCTGTCCCTGAGCGTGAACGGCCTGTGGGGCGCGTGGAACGTGCTCGCCAAGGGCACGCTGGGCGTCGCCGCGTCCGTGCTCCTGGCGTCCACCACCGAACTGCGCGAACTCCTCCTCGGCCTGCAGCGGCTGAAGCTCCCGCCGCTGCTGGTCCAGATCGCGTCCTTCATGATCCGTTATGGCGACGTCATCACGGACGAGATGCGGCGGATGCGGATCGCGCGGGAGTCGCGCGGGTTCGAGGCACGGGGCGTGCGGCACTGGGGGGTGCTCGCGAAGAGCGCGGGCGCCCTGTTCATTCGCTCCTACGAGCGCGGGGAGCGCGTGCATCTGGCCATGGTCAGCCGCGGGTATGCCGGTGCGATGCCGGTCATCGACGAGGTGACCGCGTCCCGCGCGCAGTGGTCGTACGCCCTCACGCTGCCCTTCACCGCCCTTGTCGTCTGCCTGCTGGGATGGACCCTGTGACCACTGCTCCGGGATGGACCCTGTGACCACTGCTCCGGGATGGACCCTGTGACCGCTGCTCCCGCCTCCCTGGAGGTCTCCGGCCTCGCCTTCGCCTATCCCGACGGCCATCAGGCCCTGTTCGGCGTGGACTTCACCGTCGCGCGCGGCGAACGGGTCGCGCTGCTCGGCCCGAACGGCGCCGGCAAGACCACCCTCGTCCTGCACCTCAACGGCATCCTGACCGGCGGCGCGGGCACGGTGACGGTCGCCGGACTGCCCGTAGGCAAGCGGCACATGGCGGAGATCCGGCGCCGGGTCGGCATCGTCTTCCAGGACCCGGACGACCAGCTCTTCATGCCGACGGTCCGCGAGGACGTGGCCTTCGGGCCCGCGGCGGCCGGGGTCAAGGGCGCGGAACTCGAGGCACGCGTGCGTGCTGCGCTGGAAAAGGTCAGCATGGGGGACTTCGCGGACCGGCCGCCGCACCACCTCTCCTTCGGGCAGCGCCGCCGGGTCGCGGTGGCGACCGTCCTCGCGATGGAACCGGAGATCCTCGTCCTGGACGAGCCCTCCTCCAACCTCGACCCCGCCTCCCGCCGCGAACTGGCCGACATCCTGCGCGCGTTGGACGTCACCGTCCTCATGGTCACGCACGACCTGCCGTACGCCCTGGAGCTGTGCCCGCGCTCCCTGATCCTCAGCGACGGCGTCATCGCCGCGGACGGCCCCACCGGCGCAATCCTCTCCGACGAGGCCCTCATGCGCGCCCACCGCCTGGAACTGCCCTTCGGCTTCGACCCGCGGTCCGTGACAATGGGCGCGTGACGAACCAGGACGAGGACGAACTCGCCGCCGGGTCGCTGCTCCTCGACGACCAGCTGTGCTTCGCGCTGTACGCCGCCCAGCGCGCCGTGACGGCCGCGTACCGCCCGGTGCTGGAGGAACTCGGCCTCACCTACCCGCAGTACCTCGTCCTGCTCGTGCTGTGGGAGCGCGGCGAGACGACGGTGAAGGAGCTCGCCGACGCGCTGCGCCTCGACTACGGCACGGTGTCGCCGTTGCTCAAGCGGCTCGAGAGCGCCGGGGTTGTGCGCCGGGAGCGCGCGGCCCATGACGAGCGCTCGGTGCTCGTCGCGTGCACGGGGCGTGGAGAGGAGCTGAGGGAGCGCGCGGCGCGCGTGCCCGGCGCACTCCTTACGGCCACCGGTCTGGACACCGCGGGGGTCGCGAGGTTGCGCGAGGAGTTGTGGCGGCTCGCCCGAACCGTCACCCCCTGACCTCGGGTTACCCCCGGTCGCTACCCCCCGGTAACCCACCCCCGACCTACCGGCCAGTACCTTGTGCACGATGTACTCGCGCGCACTTGATGTGGGGGGCCAGCCATGAGTGACGACACCGGCGTCGACACAGCCGTCGACACCCGTCCGACAAAGATCATGTACGTCGCCGAGGCGACCGCCCACGGCGGCCGGGACGGCTTTGTCACCAGTCAGGACGGCCAGATCGAGCTGAAGGTCGCGATGCCGCCGCAGCTCGGCGGGGACGGCAACGGCACCAACCCCGAGCAGCTCTTCGCGGCCGGCTACAGCTCCTGCTTCCACAACGCGCTGATCCTGGTCGGCAACCGCGAGGGCTACGACCTGACCGGTTCGACCGTCGCCGCGAAGGTCGGCATCGGCCCGAACAAGCACCGCGGCTACGGCCTCGCGGTCGCCCTCAGCGTCTCGCTCCCCGTCCTGGACCCCGGCATCGCCGCGAAGCTGGTGGACGCGGCGCACGAGGTGTGCCCGTACTCGAACGCGACGCGCGGCAACATCGACGTAACGATCGTGTTGGGTTAGCGACACCGGGGAATCGCAGGCTGTGCAGGGGTGTTGACCCCACAGTCGCAGGTGATCCGGAGGGAAGTGCGGGCGTGGACGTGAACGGCGCGGTCACCGGGGGCTTCGAGCCGGTCCGGGAAGCGTTCGTCCGGAACTTCGAGGTGCTCGGGGACCGGGGCGCGGCGGTCGCCGTGTACCGGGACGGGCACAAGGTCGTCGACCTGTGGGGCGGCACGAAGGACGTGGACGGCGCCGAGCCGTGGGAGCACGGCACCGCGCAGATCGTGCGCTCGGCGACCAAGGGCGTCGCCGCCGCCGTACTCCTGCTGCTGCACCAGCGGGGAGAGCTGGACCTGGACGCGCCCGTCGGGGAGTACTGGCCGGAGTTCAAGGCGGCAGGGAAGGAGCGCACGCGTGTGTGGCACCTTCTGGCGCACCGGGCCGGCGTTCCCGTGCTGGACCACCCGCTGACGCCCGCCCAGGCCGCGGACCCGGCGCTCGGCGCGGAGGCGGTCGCGGCGCAGGCGCCGGTGTGGGAGCCGGGGGCGGAGCACGGCTATCACGCGCAGACGTACAGCTGGCTGACCGGTGAGCTGGTGCGGCGGATCACCGGCCGGGAGATCGGCGAGTGGATCGCCGCCGAGGTCGCGGGCCCGGTCGGCGCGGACCTCTGGCTCGGCCTGCCGGCCGGTCAGGAGACCCGGGTGGGCCGCGTGGGCGAGGCCGATCCCCCGGCGGAGGCGGCCGGTGTGCTGCGGACCCGCCCCAAGCGGGCCGTCGCCGACGCCTACGCCGACCCCGACTCCCTCACCCGCCGCGCCTTCGCCGCCATCACCCCGCTCCCCGACGAGAACGACCCCGGCTACCGCGCCGCCGTCCTCCCCGCCTCCAACGGCATCGCGACGGCGGAAGGGCTGGCCCGTTTCTACGCGTCGCTGACCGGCGAAGTGGACGGCGGCACACGGCTGTTCACCCCGGAGACGACGGAACTCGCCCGCGCCGAGCGCAGCGCCGGGCCCGACCGTGTGCTGGTCGTGAACACCCGCTTCGGCCTCGGCTACATGCTGCACGGCGCCGCGTCCCCGCTCCTGACCCCCTCCTCCTTCGGTCATCCCGGCCGCGGCGGCGCCCTCGGCTTCGCCGACCCGGAGACCGGCATCGCCTTCGGCTATGTGACCAACGGCTTCAGGAAGAGCGTGACGGCCGATCCCAGGGCGCAGGCGCTGGTACGGGCGGTACGGGACGTCGTAACGGCGTAGGGGCCAGGAAGCTCACGGCCGACGCGCCGTCACCTATCGCCCCTCACACATGGATCGGATGCGACGTCCGCCCCGAAGCCGAGTCGATCTCCCCGTGCGCCTTGGTCAACAGTTGCATCGCGATCTCGTTCAACGCCCGCGCACCGGCGATCTCCTCACCCACCCTCGGCTGACGGGGGTCGGTGTGGTGGCGGGTCGCGTGTCCGTGGGCCCGTACCTCGCTCCCGTCCGGCAGCCGGACCAGCGCGACCGCCTCGGTGTGCAGATCGTCCTCCCTGAACTCCAGCTCGACATGCCATCCCACAGTGGTGTGCATCATGACGATCACCTCCGGAACACCTGCTTCCAGAGTGCTCCTCGCAGAGCCCGAACGCACCACACTCCGCCATTCCCCGACCGCCCCGCTCACGCGTCAACCGGCCCGCAGCATCAACCCGATCCCCGCCACCAGCAACACCGCCGCCGCCATCCGGGGCGCGCCGAAGCGTTCTTTGAAGAACACCGCGCCGATGGCGGCGCCGACGATGATCGACGACTCGCGCAGGGCCGCGATCGGGGCCAGTTCCGCCTTCGTCTGGGCCCACAGGACCAGCCCGTAGGCGAGCACGGACAGCGCGGCACCGAGCAGGCCGACCGCGGCGAACGGCCGTAGGACGGTGGTGAACTGTCCGCGCAGGCGGTACAGGGCGTACGCGGGGATCGCCACGCCCTCCACCGCCATCAGCCAGGCGATGTAGCCGAGGGAGGAGCCGGAGGCGCGCACGCCGAGGCCGTCGACGACCGTGTACCCGGCGATGGTCAGGCCGGTGGCGAGGGCCGCGCCGATCGCCGCCCAGTTGGGCCGGCTGCCGCGCAGGCCCCACAGGGCGACCCCGGTCAGGCCCGCGCTGGACAGGGCGATGCCGGCCGCGGCCCAGCCGTCCGGCACCTCGTGCGCGAAGGCGGCGGCGAGCAGCGTGACCACCAGGGGCGCGGTGCCGCGGGCGATCGGGTACGCCTGTCCGAAGTCACCGAGGCGGAAGGACTTCATCAGCAGCGTGTAGTAGGCGAGGTGGATGACGGCCGAGACGGCCAGGTAGGGCCAGGCGCCCGCCGCCGGGACCGGGACGAACGGCATCATCGCCAGCCCGATCAGCGATCCGCCGCCCGCGATCAGGGTGAAGCCGACCAGCTTGTCGGTGATGCGGTGGGCGATCGCGTTCCAGCTGGCGTGCGTGACCGCGGCGGCCAGGACGGCCGAGGCGACCAGCGGCGTCACGAGCTGGGCTCGCGCACGTCCACGAGGGTGGCGCCGGCGTGGGCGACGAGGTCCTTTGGTTCCATCGGGAAGACGCTGTACGGCGTCCCGGCCGCCGCCCACACCACGTCGTGCGCGAGCAGTGAACGGTCCGCCAGTACCCGCGTCCTGGTCAGGTGCCCGAAGGGCGGCACACCGCCGATCGCGTACCCGGTGGTCTCCCGTACGACGTCCGCCCTGGCCCGCGTCACCTTCCCGGCGCCGAGTTCCGCGCGCACCAGCTCGACGTCGACCCGGGACGCCCCGTCCATCAGGACCAGCACCGGCACCCCGTCCGCCGCGAAGATCAGCGACTTGCAGATCTGGCTCAGCTCGCACCCGATCGCCTCGGCGGCCTCCGCCGCGGTACGGGTCGCCTCCGGGAAGCGGCGGACGCGGGCGTTGAGGTCGTCGAGGCCGAGTTCCTTCAGAGCCGCGGCGAAACGTGGATGGGCTGCCGATTCCAAAGCCGTCATGAACGGCACGCTAGCGGTACGTGTATGCGGCAGGCGACCGGGTTAGCCGAGCGGACCGAACGTCACGGCCTTCGTCTCGGTCACCGCCGCCGTCCGCCCCGGCGCCCCCTGCCAGCGCCAGTACAGGTTCGTGTAGGCGATGACCTGGTCCGGCGGCGGCGCGCCCCACTGCCGCTGGTCGTTGGCGGTGTGCGCGTCGGCGACGAGGGTGACGTCGTAGCCCCGGACGAACGCCCCGTGGATCGTGGAGCGTATGCACGCGTCCGTCTCCGCACCCGTGACGACGACGTGGCCGACCCCCGCGTCGGCGAGGACCCGCTCCAGATCGGTGGCCTCGAAGGAGTCTCCGTAGTTCTTGTGCACCAGGGGCTCGGAGTCGCCGCGCGGCAGCTCGGGCACGTACTGCCAGTCGTCGCTGCCCTTTTCGAGCCCTTCGTCGGAGTGCTGGACCCAGACGACCGGGACGTCCTCGGCGCGGGCCTTGTCGACGAGGGCGGCGATGTTGGCGACGACGGTGTCCCGCTCGTGTGCGGACGCCACGACGCCCTGCTGGACGTCGATCACCAGCAGGGCGGTGTTGGGCCGTTCCTGAAGTGTGGTCATGGGGGTCACGCTAGACGGGGCCACTGACAATCGCCCCCATCGGGCCCCCATCAGGCCCCTCGACTCCGGCCCACGGCTCAGGCCACGACTCAAGCCCACGGCTCCAGTTCACAGCCCAGGCCCACGACTCAGGCCCACGGAGCGTCCACGGCCGCCGTCTCCCCCGCCGCCGTCTCCCCCGCCGCCGTCTCCCCCGCCGCCGTCTCCCGCGCCGCCTGCGCCCGCGCCCGGCGTCCCGCGACCAGGCCGCCCGCCGCGCCCACGGAGACCAGGCCCATCATCGCGGCGGCGAGGATGCCCTTGACGCCGTCCATCGTGAAGTACAGCGCCACGGCCGTCGCTCCGTTGAAGAGGAACAGGAACCACAGGGTGCCGGGGCGGCCCAGGAACGCCTTGATGCGCGGCTTCTTCGCGAGGCGCGAGCCCGCCAGCAGGGCGACGACCGCCCCGGCCCCGCTCACGGCGTTCTTGGCGGTGCCGTCGAACGCCGCCCCGGCCGCCGTGCTCGCGGCGAGGCCGGCCAGGAAGAAGCCCCACAGCAGGACGTCGGCGAAGGCCTTGCGGACGGTGGCGGCGAAGGAAGTGGTCACGGACGTCGTGGACCGGGCGTGCTGCATGGGAGGGGCCTTTCGGGAAGGGGGTCCGCCGGCTGATCCGCCGACGTGATCCACGATCCCGTCCGGCGCCCCGCGCAACGAGGGAGCGGCCTCCCGAACCCGGGGTGTAGCGCACTACACCCCGCAGCTCAGGAGGCCGCCGCCGGCTCCCGGAAGGCTCAGGCCCGTACCAGCTCCCGCTCCTCGTCCGGGTCGATGTCCTTCGTCCCGTCCAGGGTCTTCAGGCCCTCGCCCTCGACGTCCACGTTGGGCAGCGCCCGGTCCAGCCACTTCGGCAGCCACCAGGCCCTGCGGCCGAGCAGCGCCAGCACCGCCGGGACGATCGCCATGCGGACGACGAACGCGTCGAAGAAGACCGCGATCGCGAGGCCGAAGCCGATCATCTTGATCATGGACTCGCTGGAGCTGATGAACCCTCCGAAGACGGCCATCATGATGACCGCGGCGGCGGCCACCACCCGGGCGCTGTGCCGGAACCCGGTGACCACGGCCTGGCCGGGCGTCTCGCCGTGGACGTACGCCTCCCGCATCCGCGTCACGAGAAACACCTCGTAGTCCATCGCGAGACCGAAGACCACGCCCACCATGAAGATCGGCATCATCGACATGACCGGGCCGGTCTGTTCGACCCCGAGGAGCCCGCCGAGCCAGCCCCACTGGAAGACCGCGACCACGGCGCCGAGCGCGGCGAGCACGCTGAGCAGGAAGCCGAGGGCCGCCTTCAGCGGGACCAGGATCGAGCGGAAGACCACGATCAGCAGCAGGAAGGCGAGCCCCACCACCAGGCCCAGATACGGGATCAGGGCGTCGTTGAGCTTCTGCGAGAAGTCGATGTTCATCGCCGTGGTGCCGGTGACCAGCACCTTCGCGTCCGTGTCGGCCTTGATGTCCGCGCCCTTGTCACGGATGGCGTGGACGAGGTCCTCGGTCTGCGTCGAGGACGGCTTGGACTTGGGGACGACAGTGATCATCGCGGTGTCGCCGGCGTCGTTGAACTGTGCCGGGGTCACCGCAGCGACGTCCCCGAGGCCCTTGATGGCGTCGGTCACCCGGGAGGCCGCCGCCTTGGGGTCGGCGCTGTCCTTGGCGTCGGTGACGATCAGCAGAGGCCCGTTGAAGCCCGGCCCGAAGCCCTCCGACAGCACGTCGTAGGCGCGGCGCTGGGTGGTGGAGGTCGGCTGGGAGCCGTCGTCGGGCAGGCCCAGTTCGAGCTGGGTGGCGGGTACGGCGACGGCACCGAGGCCCACCACGCCGAGCAGCAGGACCGCGGCGGGACGGCGTACGACGAAGCTCGCCCAGCGCTCGCCGAGACCGGGCTTGCCGGGCGCGTCGGAGGCCTTCTTGCGCCGCTTCTCGCCCGCCGCCCGTACCCGTCGGCCCGCGTATCCGAGCAGCGCCGGGATCATGGTGAGGGCGATGAGGACGGCCACCACGACCGTGCCCGCCGCCGCGAGGCCCATCTTGGTCAGCATCGGGACGCCGACGACCGACAGGCCCGCCAGCGCGATCACGACGGTGAGGCCCGCGAAGACCACTGCCGAGCCCGAGGTGCCCACGGCGCGGCCGACCGCCTCCTCGCGGTCGCGGCCCTCGGCCAGCTCGCCGCGGTAGCGGGAGACGATGAACAGGGCGTAGTCGATGCCGACCGCCAGGCCGATCATCAGCGCCAGCGTGGAGGTGGTGTCGCCGAGGTCGAGGGCCTTGGCGAGCGCGGTGATGGTCGAGACGCCGATGCCGACGCCGATGATCGCCGTCAGCAGCGGCAGTCCGGCCGCGACGAGCGAGCCCAGGGTGATGACGAGGACGATCGCGGCGATGACGAGGCCGACGACCTCGCCGGCCGCCCCGGCCTCGGCCCCGGACTGCAGCGCGTCACCGCCGACCTCGACGGTCAGCCCGGCGTTGCGCGCCTGCTGGGCGGTGTCCTCAAGGGCGGTGCGGGAGGCGTCCTTGAGCTCCATCCCGGATTTGTCGTAGCGCACGGAGGCGTAGGCGACCGTGCCCTCCTTGCTGACGGCGTGCTTTTTGAAGGGGTCGTCGACGGAGGTGACCTCGGAGCCGTCGGCCAGCTCCTTCACCGTCTTCTCGACGGTCGCCTTGTTGCCGGCGTCGGTCATCTTCTCGCCGGCCGGCGCCTTGAAGACGACCCGCGCGGTGGCGCCGTCGGAGCTCGTGCCGGGGAAGCGCTGGTCCAGCAGGTCGAAGGCCTTCTGCGCTTCGGTGCCGGGGATCGAGAAGGAGGTGGAGCCGGCGGAGGGGGCGCTGGCCGCAGCGACCCCCGCCAGGGTCAGCAGGGCCACCCAGAACAGGGCGACGAAATGCCGTCGCCGGAAGGCGAAACGGCCGAGTCGATAAAGGAACGTGGCCACGGAGGCGTACTCCCGGTCAGGTCGTGGGGTCTTTCAGGGCAGGGGTGATCACCGGCGGGGAGGCAGGGGTGATCGTCCCGACGACTTGAGCGGTGACGTCAGGTGCTGGGGAGGGTGCGGGGAGGGGTCAGGCGCCGAGGGCGGGGAGCACCACGGCGTCGATGTACGACAGGAGGAAGGCCTGCGTCGGCGGCCGTTCGTCGATCAGCGTGCGGGCGGCGAACCCACCGATCATCATGTGCATCACGTAGTCGATCGCGGGGTTGTCCGCACGGACCTCGCCCCGGTCGATCGCCCGTTGCAGCACCTGGCGGAACTCCGCCATCTCGGGCTCGATCAGATACTCCTTGAACGCCTTCAGCAGGTCCGGGTTGCCATGGATGGCCATGGCCAGACCTCGCATCAGGGCGGAGTTCTGCTCCATCTCGCAGTCGTCCGACGCCATCGTGAGCGCGTGCAGGTCACCCCTGAGCGAGCCGGTGTCCACCGAACCGCCCGCCGCGCCCGGCTTGTTGTGCCGCACGGCCTTCGCCACCAGCTCGGCCTTGCCGCCCCACTGGCGGTAGAGCGTGGCCTTGCTGGACTTGGTGCGCGCGGCCACGGCGTCCATGGTGAGGGCGTCGTAGCCGACCTCCCTGAGCAGGTCGAGCACGGCCGCGTACAACTCGGCCTCGCGCTCGGGCGTGATCCGACTGCGACGCGCGGTCGCGACCTCAGTCATGCCACTCACCTTTCCGCTCGGGGGGTGCCTTCCTCGTACACCATGAACATACCCTGAGAACGAGCGAAACGAAACCGTTTCGTACGTGTGCTGGCTCACGTGTGTGAAGGAACCGTAAGTATCCACAAGTTGCCCTGCCCCATCCAGGGGAAAAGCATGGGGAGGTGAGCTATCTGCGCCTGCCGCACCTGAGCGGCGACCTGTTGACCTTCGTGGCCGAGGACGACCTCTGGCTGGCCCCCCTCGACGGCCCGGGCCGCGCCTGGCGCCTCACCGTGGACCGTACCAAGACCGGCCACCCCCGCTTCTCGCCCGACGGCACCACGATCGCGTACACGAGCTGGCGCAGCCTGGTCCCCGAGATCCACGTCGTGCCGGTGGACGGCGGCCCCGGACGGCAGCTCACGTACTGGGGCTCGCCCGACACCCAGGTCTGCGGCTGGGACCCCGGCGGCACGGTCCTCGCCGTCGCCTCCCACGGCGAGCCCTTCTCCTACTTCACCTGGGCCTACAAGGTCACCCCCGACGGCTCCCCCGGCCGCAAGCTCCCCTGGGGCCCGGTCTCCGACATCCAGGTCGCCGACATCGCCGGCGAGCGCAGAACGCTCCTGCTCACCGGCACCCCGCCGCACGAACCGGCCGCCTGGAAGCGCTACCGGGGCGGCGCCACGGGCCGCCTGTGGCTGCACGGCGAACGCCTGCTCGCCGACCTCGACGGCCACCTCCACTCCCCCATGTTCGTCGGCGGCCGGATCGCCTTCCTCTCCGACCACGAGGGCATCGGCAACCTCTACTCCTGCGCGTACGACGGCTCCGACCTGCGCCGGCACACCGACCACGACGCCTTCTACGCCCGGCACGCCTCCAGCGACGGCACACGCGTGGTGTACCAGTGCGCCGGGGACCTGTGGATCGTCGACGACCTCGCCGGCGAGCCGCGAAAGCTCGACGTACGGCTGAGCGGGCCGCGCGCGGGACGCCGTACGTACCAGGTGCCCGCGGGCCAGCACGTGGACGGCATCTCGGTCGACGAGACGGGCCGGGCCAGCGCGGTCGTCGTGCGCGGCAGCCTGTACTGGCTGACCCACCGGGACGGCCCCGCCCGCACCCTCACCGACACCCCGGGCGTACGGGTCCGGCTGCCCGAAATGCTGGGCTCGAGCGGCCAGGTCGCCTACGTGACCGACGCCGAGGGCGAGGACGCGATCGAGATCGCCTATCTGCCGAGGGCGACGGGAGACCGCGAGCCGCGCCGACTCGCCTCCGGGCAACTGGGCCGGGCCCTGGAACTGGTCTCCGATCCGCAGGGCGAGCGCCTCGCCATCGCCTCGCACGACGGACGGCTCCTCCTCCTCGACGCGAGCGAGGACTCCAACGGCGAGGTGACCGAGCTGATCCACTCGGTCAACGGCCCGGTCCGCGACCTCGCCTTCTCCCCCGACGGGGCATGGCTGACCTGGTCGCACCCCGGGATCGGGCGGACCCTGCGCCAGATCAAGATGGCCCGCATAAGAGACCGCCACGTCATCGACGTCACCGACGGCCGCTTCGAGGACGAGGGCCCGGTCTTCACCCGGGACGGCCGCTATCTGGCGTTCCTGTCCTGGCGCGGCTTCGACCCGGTGTACGACGTCCACACCGGGGACCTGTCCTTCCCGCTCGGCTGCCGCCCCTACCTGGTGCCCCTGTCCTCGGCCACCCCCTCTCCCTTCGCGCTGAACCCGGAGGGCCGGCCGGCCGCCGGGGGCCTGGACCCGGTGGAGGAGGACGAGGGCGACGGCGCCGTGACCGTGGAGGTGGAGGGCCTGGAGAGCCGGGTCACCCCGTTCCCGGTCGCCGCCTCCAAGTACTCGGCGCTGTACCCGGTCGCGGGCGGCGGGCTGGTCTGGCTGCGCTGGCCGATCTCCGGCGCGCTGGGCGAGACCTTCGCCAACCCGGACGACACCACCGGCCGCCCCACCCTCGAGCACTTCAACATCAGCAAGGCGAAGAAGTCCGAACTCGTCGAGCACCTCGACTGGTTCGCGGTCAGCGGCGACGGCACCCGGCTGGTCGTGGTCGACGAGGGCGACCTGCGGGCGGTCCCCTCCACCGAGTCCGGTGACGGTGACTCCACGGTCTGGATCGACCTGCGCCGCATCCTGCACCAGGTCGATCCGGCCGCCGAGTGGCGCCAGTCCTACGAGGAGGCGGGCCGGCTGATCCCCGCGTACTTCTGGGACCCGGGGATGTGCGGCGTCGACTGGAAGGGGGTCCTGGAGCAGTACCGCCCGCTGGTCGAACGGGTCGCCTCCCCCGACGAGTTCGCGGACCTGCTCAGCGAGGTGCTCGGCGAACTCGGCACCTCCCACGCCTATGTCACGGCCGCCCGCCGCAACGAGGGCCCGCCGCACTACCAGCGATGGCAGGGCCTGCTCGGCGCCAACTTCGTGCACCGGGACGAGGGTTGGGTGGTCAAGCGGATCCTCCCCGGCGACTCCTCGGACTCCAAGGCACGTTCGCCGCTGGCCGGCACCGGCATCCGCGAGGGCGCGGTCCTCACCCACGTCGACGGCCGCCCCGTGGACCCGCTGACCGGCCCGTACCCGCTGCTCGCGGGCGCCGGCGGCACGACCGTGGAGCTGACGTTCACCCCCGCGGAGGGCGAGGCGGGCCGCTCCCGCCGGGTCGCCGTGGTCCCCCTGATCGACGAACGCCCCCTGCGCTATCAGGACTGGGTCGCCAAACGCCGTGCCGTCGTACGGGAGTTGAGCGCCGGACGGTGCGGCTATCTGCACATCCCGGACATGGGCGGTTCGGGCTGGGCCCAGTTCAACCGCGACCTGCGCATGGAGGTCTCCCGCCCCGCGCTCATCGTCGACGTGCGCGGCAACGCGGGCGGCCACATCAGCGAACTGGTCGTGGAGAAACTGACCCGCACCATCCTCGGCTGGGACCTGACGAGAAACGCCCAGCCCGTGTCGTACGCCTCGAACGCCCCGCGCGGCCCGGTGGTCGCCCTCGCCGACGAGGCGACCTCCTCCGACGGCGACATGATCACGGCCGCCTTCAAACTCCTGAAGCTGGGCCCCGTCGTGGGCCAGCGCACCTGGGGCGGAGTGGTCGGCATGACCGGGCGCCACCGCCTGGGCGACGGTACGGTGATCACCGTACCGATGAACGCGGCCTGGTTCGACGCGTACGGCTGGGGCGTCGAAAACAGGGGCGTCACCCCCGACTTGGAGATCCTCCGCACCCCGCTGGACTGGGCGGAGGGCCGCCACGCCCAACTGGACGACGCCGTACAACTGGCCGTGGACCTCCTGGAGACCAACCCCCCGGCAACACCCCCGGACTACAGCAACGTCCCAGACCGTTCACGTCCCAAACTTCCGCCCAGATCAGGTGCTTGAGGGGCGCGGGGCTGTATCGATGTGCGGCTCCGCCGCGTGGGCGCGATCAGCCCCCACCGGTCCGCACCCGACAACGCACCCATACAGCAACCCAAAAGTGGGGCGCCCCAAAAAACACAGGGCACCCCACCTTGTCGACTAAAGCCAAGCGCAGCGGCTACGCCTCGAAGTCCTCGAGCCGGTCCTCCTCGTGCCGCATGCGGTCCGACTCCTCGTGCCGCATGCGGTCCGACTCCTCGTCCCGCATCCGGTCACGGTCACGGCCCTGACCCGGGCCTTGGCCCTGGCCCTGCTGACGGCCACGCTGACCCTGCTCACGGGCCTGCTGGGCCTTCTGCTTGGCCTGCTCCTGCCGCTGCTGAGACTTGTCCTGGAACTGGTCCTTCATACCCATGTGGGTTCACTCCCATTGAGGGTGAGGGGAAAGGCCCTTGATCGGGCCTCGACCAGATTCACACGCCCCGACAACCCTCGCATTTCGATCAGTTACGCTGCGTAGCGCGCGCCGCCTCGTCCGCAGCCCCACCTGCGCCGACGAGCCCGCCGCGCATGCCCTCCAGCCGTGACCCGAACCGCCGCATCTCCCGCTGCCCGACGGTCCCGATGATGCCCGGCAGGTATCCGCGCACGCCCTGCATCCCGCGCAGCCACCACTGCCCGTACACATGGCTCGACCGCCGCTCGATCCCGGCCACGAGCCGGTCCACGGCCGGCCCCAGCGGGTAGGTCTTGTTGGACGGCCACGGCAGCCGCTGCCGCAACTCCCGCATGACCTCGTCCTGGTCGGCGCCGCGCACCATGTCCGTGTCGGTCCAGGACAGATACCCGACGCCGACCCGTACGCCCTTGTGGCCGACCTCGGCCCGCAGACTGTGCGCGTACGCCTCCACACCGGACTTGGAGGCGCAGTACGCCGTCATCATCGGCGCCGGGGTGATCGCCGCGAGGGACGCGATCTGCAGCAGATAGCCGCGGCTCTCCATCAACACCGGCAGGAACGCCCGTGCAGTGACGGCCGATCCGATGAGGTTGACCTCGATCACCCGCCGCCAGGCCTCCGGATCGGAGTCGACGAAGGGACCGCCGGTGGCGACGCCCGCGTTGGCGACGACGATGTCGACCTTCCCGAACCGCTCCTTGACCTCGGCGGCCACCCGGCTCATCGCCTCGTGGTCGGTGACGTCGGCGTACCAGTGGTCGCTGTCGCTGTGCAGCCGCCCGGAGACCTGCTTGAGGGCGTCCGGTTCCAGTCCGACCAGCGCCACCTTGACCCCGCGCGCCGACAGTTTGCGCGCGAGCAGTTCGCCGACTCCCCGCGCGGCGCCGGTGACGACCGCGACCTGTCCCTCCAGGCTCACCCTGCTCATGCACCCTCCTTGATCGTCACGTACGTCGTCACCAGGTCCCTGATCCGGGCCGTGACCAGCTCCGGCGCCTCCACCGGAGTCATGTGGCCGAGCCCCGGCAGCTCGGTCAGGCCCACACAGTCGGGCAGCGCGGCGACCAGCGCTCGCGCCTGCACGGGCGGTGTGAGCCGGTCGGCGGTCCCGACGACGACGGCCGTCGGCACCCTCAACTCCCGTACGGCGTGGTCGAGATCGAGCAGATCCAGCACCTGCGACCAGGCATGGCGCACCTTGCGCGGGCAGGCGTGCACGATCCGCGCGCACGCCTCCACCATGTGCGGTGCCGAACCCGGCCCCATCGTCCCGTACTTGAGGATCCGGCGCGCGAGGGGCGTGACCGGTCCGAGCGGCGCGCGCGAGCCGAGGATGTGCTTGGTCAGCCAGGTCCGCAGCGCCCCGGCCCCGATCGGTACGACGGTCGACTCGGCGACCAGCCGGGAGGATCCGGTGCTGCACAGCAGGACGGCGGCGACATGCTCCCGGAACCCGGGCCGCCCGCTCGCGGCCATCACGGTCATGCCGCCCATGGAGTGCCCGGCGACCACCGCCCTCTCACCGGGCTTCAGGGTCGCCTCCAGTACGGCCTCGAGGTCGTCCGCGAGGGCCTCCGTGCTGCACGCCGGGCTCGCCGGGCTGCGTCCGTGGCCGCGCTGGTCGTAGGCGATGACGCGGTGGTCGACGGCGAGGTCCCGGATCTGGGCCGCCCAGAAGGCGGTCGAGCAGGTCCAGCCGTGGGCGAGGACGACGGCGGGGGCGCCGTCCGGGCCGTGGATCTCCACGTGCAGCCGGGCGCCGTCGGCGGAGACGGCGATGAGCTCACTGGTCGGGGCGGGCGGGGCGTACGGCCCGGAGGCCACGGCGGTCAGGCGGCTCACGCGCCCACCTCCGCGGCCGACGCGGCGGGAACGCGCAGGAGTTCGTACTCGGCGAGATCGACCCGTCGGGTGGCCCGCCGGAACTCGGTCGTGGTCCCGGGCCAGATGGTGGTGTTACGGCCGCTGGGGTCGAGGTACCAGCTCGTGCAGCCACCGGTGTTCCACACCGTCCGTCGCATCCGCTCCTGCACCCGGCGGTTCCAGGCGGCGACCGCGCCCGGCCGGGCGTCCAGGGCCGCTCGGCCACCGAGGACGTCGAGCTGTCGCAGGAAGTCCGCCATGTAGGTGAGCTGGGACTCGATCATCAGGATCATCGACGAGTTGCCCAGCCCGGTGTTGGGCCCGATGATCGTCAGCCAGTTCGGGAACCCGGCGGCGGACGCCCCGCGCAGGGCCTCCATCCCGCCCTTCCAGGCCTCGGCGAGGGTCTTGCCCTCGGCGCCCACGACCCGTTCGGCGATGGGCATGTCGGTGACGTGGAACCCCGTACCGAAGATGATCGCGTCCACCTCGGCCTCGCTCCCGTCGGCGGCGACGACCGTGGAACCGCGGATCTCGCTCAACCCGCTCGCCACGACATCGACGTTGGGCCGCGCGAGCGCCGGGTAGTACTCACTGCTGAGCAGGATCCGCTTGCAGCCGATGCGGTAGTCGGGGGTCAACTTGGCGCGCAGGACAGGGTCCTTGATGGCGCGGCCCATGTTCCGCTTGGCCAACTGCTCCACGAAACCGAGCTCGTCGGGGTGCTTGGTGAACGCCTGGACCTGCAACTCCCGGATGCCCCACAGCAGTCCGCGCCGGGCCTTGGCGGTGAAGGGCAGCGCGCGGTGCAGCGCCCGTTCAGGCCCGGTGATGGCGCGGTCGACGCGGGGCAGCACCCAGGGCGGGGTGCGCTGGAAGAGGGTGAGGTGGCCGACCAGCGGCTGGATCGCCGGCACGATCTGGATGGCGGAGGCGCCCGTCCCGACCATCGCGACGCGCTTGCCGCGCAGGTCGTAGTCGTGGTCCCAGCGGGCGGAGTGGAAAACCTTGCCGGGGAATGAGTCCAGCCCCGGCACCTCGGGGATCTTCGGGTCGGACAGCGGCCCGGTGGCGGAGACGACGACGTCCGCGGAGAGCGACCCGGAGCTGGTCTCGATGTCCCACCGGAGCTTCGCGCCGTTCCAGGTCATCATCTTGACCTCGGAGTCGAAGCGGAGGTGCGGGCGCAGTCCGAAGACGTCCGTCACATGCTCCAGATAGGCGCGGATGTGCTCCTGCCCGGAGAAGGTGCGCGGCCAGTCGGGATGGGGCGCGAAGGAGAACGAGTACAGGTGGGACGGCACGTCGCAGGCGCACCCGGGATAGCTGTTGTCCCGCCAGGTGCCGCCCACGCTCCCGGCCCGCTCCAGCACGACGAAGTCGGTGACACCCTCGCGCCGCAGCCGTACGGCGGCCCCGAGCCCGCCGAACCCGGACCCGATCACCGCCACCCGCACATGCTCGTGTTCGGCCATGCCGTCGCCCTTCCTCCACAACTCCGCCAGTGAACACTGGCGCAATGGGAGGGTAGAGCAGCTCCGTACCGATGGGTAGGGGGTGCGGAAGGGAAAGTTACCGGCGGTACAACATAGGCTGCGGGCGTGACAGGGGCTGACGGACGACGCGAGTACCGCATGGAGGAGCTGGCGCGGCTGGCCGGCATCACGGTGCGCACCCTGCGCTTCTACCGCGAGCGCAAGCTGATCGCACCGCCCCGCCGCGAGGGCCGTATCGCCTGGTACGACGACCACCACCTGGCCCGGCTGCGCACCATCGCGGCGCTCCTGGAACGCGGCCACACCCTCACCGGCATCGCCGAACTGGCGGAGGCGCTGGACCACGGCCGCGACGTGGCCGACGTCCTCGGCGTCGCCCCCACCGAGGAGGAGCCGGTCCGCCTCACCCCCGAGGAACTCGCCGCCCGCTTCGAGGGCCAGGTCACCCCCGAGAACCTCGCCGCCGCCCTCGACCTCGGCTACCTGGGCACGGACGGCGACGAGATCGTCCACATCAGCCGCCGCCTCCTGGACGTCTCCTCCGCCCTCGTCCGCGAGGGCATCCCCCTCGCCGAGGTCCTGGCAGCGGGCGCCCGCGTCCGCGAACACGTCGACGAACTCGCCGAGATGTTCGCGGTCCTGGTCCTCCGCCACGGCACCGAGGACGACCTCCACCGCCTGCGCCCCCTGGCCCGCAGCGTGGTGGAGGCGGAACTGTCACTGGCGCTGGACCGGCGGTTGCGGAAGCGGGAGTGACTGGGGTCCGTCCCTTACCGGAGGTCGTGGACGACCGGGGAACCTTACCGGAGGTCGTGGACGGCCAGGGTGCCTTACCGGAGGTCGTAGACGACGGTCACGGGCGCGTGGTCCGACCAGCGCTCGTCATGCGTGGCCACCCGCTCGACGTACCCCTTCACGGCCTTGGCGGCCAGCCCGGGCGTCGAGACGTGGTAGTCGATGCGCCAACCGCTGTCGTTGTCGAAGGCCCGTCCGCGGTAGGACCACCAGGTGTACGGGCCCTCCGCGTCCGGGTGCAGGGCGCGTACGACGTCCACATAGCCACCGTCGGCCGGGTCGAACACCTGGGTGAGCCACTCCCGCTCCTCCGGGAGGAAGCCGGAGTTCTTCTGGTTGCCGCGCCAGTTCTTGAGGTCGGCCGGCTGGTGGGCGATGTTCCAGTCGCCGCAGACGACGACCTCGCGCCCGTCGGCGGCGGCCCGCTCGCGCAGCGACTTCAGGTGGACGAGGAACTCGGCCATGAAGCGGACCTTCTCGTCCTGCCGCTCGGTGCCGACCTCGCCGGAGGGGAGGTAGAGGGAGGCGACGGTGACCCCGGGCAGGTCGGCCTCGACGTACCGCCCGGTGGTGTCGAACTCGGCCGAGCCGAAGCCGACCCGGACGCGGTCGGGCTCACGGCGGGCGTAGAGGGAGACGCCGGCGCGGCCCTTGGCGGCGGACGGCGCGTGCACGACGTGCCACCCGTCCGGCATGCGCACCTCCTCGGGCAGCTGCTGCGGCTCGGCCCGCACCTCCTGCAGGCACAGCACATCGGCGGAGGTCCCGGCGAGCCACTCGACGAAGCCCTTCTTCGCGGCGGCACGCAGTCCATTGACGTTGACGGAGGTCACAGTGAACACGCCGGAACCCTACCGGCACACTGGACACAGTCCAGATCCGGTCTACGCACAGGTGTACGGTCCCCAGCATGAACATTCGCCGCGTCCCCTTCGACCACCCGGACGCCGTCAAGCTCAACGACGAGGTCCAGGCCGAGTACCACGTCCGCTACGGCGACGGTGGAGACGCCACCCCGCTCGACCCGTCCGACTTCGAGCCCCCGAACGGCGTCTACCTGATCGCGTACGACGAGTACGACAGCCCGGTCGCGACCGGCGGCTGGCGCGCGCAGGACGCCAACGGGGAGGGCAACCGCGACGGCGACGCCGAGCTCAAGCGCATGTTCGTGGTGGCCTCGGCCCGCGGCCGCGGCCTCGCCCGCCACATCCTGGCCGCCCTGGAGGAGGACGCGCGGGCGGCGGGACGCGCCCGGATGGTCCTGGAGACCGGCCTGAAGCAGCCGGAGGCCATCGCCCTGTACACGTCCAGTGGCTACGAGCCGTGCGAGAAGTTCGGCTACTACCGCTTCCACGAGAGCAGCCGCTGCTTCGCGAAGCCGCTGGGATCCTGAACCGTCCGTACCGGGAGCCGGCCGTCCCGCTCGGCTGACGCGCTGTCAGCCGGGCGTCGCGTCTGCAGGCGCACAACAAAGATCCCGCCCGATCTTCCGATCGGACGGGATCTCATCAACTGCCCCAGGTTTCCCTGACCAGTTGTTGCGGTGGACCTGAGGGGATTTGAACCCCTGGCCCCCTCGATGCGAACGAGGTGCGCTACCGGACTGCGCCACAGGCCCTTGCAACGAGTGAAACTCTAGCACCCCGATCCGCGTGCTTGGAAATCCGTTCCCGGGCGGGCGAGGAGGGCAGCGGCACAGGTGGGACGGGCGGGAGACCCGGCGCGGGTCGAGGGGCGACGACGGCTCGGGGGCCGCCGGCTACTCGTTGGCGGCCTTCGGCCGGTCCCCGTCCTCGTACTGGTCGAACAACGGCGTACGTCCCCGCTCCCGCGCCCGCCGAGCGGAGGCCGCTCGCCGGGCGTCACTGCGCCCGTCGTCCTCGGCCCTCTCCTCCGCGTCGGCCTCCGGCGCCTCCGAACCGTCCCGGCGCTCGGCCGTGGCGGCGTCCTGCGCCTCCTGGTCCCGGGCCACGGAACTCGACCGCGCCGAGCTCCAGGCGTCCGGCGCCCCGAGGTCCACGTCCGCGGTCGCCCGCGGAGCGACCGGCGCGGTCACGTACGTCGGCAACGGCACCGGTACCGGATCCCAGCTGTCCCCGTGCCCCGGCCGCCGCTGCCGCTCGCGCTGCTGGTCGACCCACTCGGCGTGGTCGGTCTGCTCGACGAGGGCGCGCCGGTCGGCGGCCAGCGCGGACAGCCCGGGGTCGGCCTCCGGCTCCGGGCCCTCCTCGGGCTCGTCGACCTGTGACTCGACGGTGGGGCGGCGGCGCGGTTGGCGGGCGCGTTCGCGCAGGTGCTGCGCGGCGGCCTCGGCCCGGCGCCGGTCCATCTGGAAGGCGAAGCGCCGGCGCTCCTGGGCGCGCAGGTAGGCGATGTACCCACTGAGCAGTACGGCGGGAACGCCGGGTGCCCACAGGAACGCGAGGCCTCCGACGGCGGCGACGATCGCGCCGAGTGTGAAGGCGAGGAAGAGCATCACGGTGGTGCGCCGACGGCGCGCGAGCACCTTCGTACGCCGGGCACGCGCGGCGGCGGCTTCCTGCGAGGGCGTGCGCCGTGCGCCAGGCGCGTCGGACTTGTCGCGCGCCGGTTGCGCACGCCCCGACGCCTGCGCCTGCACCTCCGCGCGCGCCTGCGGGCGCGTCGGAGGCATGGCGAAGGCCCGGACGTCCACCGAGTCGGTGATCCCGTCCGGAGCGTCCGCGCCGGGCTCCCCCTCTTCGGTGGAGCGCGCGCGCAGGTCCCTGGCGTACCGACGCTCCATGCCCGCTCGTCCGGACAGCAACCGGATGGCGGTGCTGAAGCGTTCCGTCGGACGGGCCTCGTTCAGCTCGTCCTGCCTACGGAGCCACATCGGCACCAAGTAGGCGGCCCAGGCCCCGACAATGACTGCGTAGATGAGGCCGCTGCTGCTCACGCCTCACACGGTAGAGGGGTTTGCGTGAGGCCATCTGCCAATTGGGCCGGTGTGTCGCACGATCTGGCTGATATTTCGAACTTTTTTTGTGACCGATGCGATCAGCCACCCGCAGAGGCCTCGAATTTAATGCTTCGAGACGGTCACCGTGCGATCAATTTCGAACAAGTATTCAATTACCTCGACACCTGCGGCGACTATGCGGGATTCCCCGGAGTGTTGTGGGCGTTCCGGGGGGTCGTGCGCGGCGCGTCCTGCGAGGCCCGCCGAGATGCTGCCCGCTTCCAACGGCTGAGCAACCCGTCCGGGACCTCTTCCGCGGTGAGCGCGAACACGAGATGGTCGCGCCAGGCTCCGTCGATGTGGAGATAACGCGGCCTGAGTCCCTCCTCGCGGAATCCGAGTTTCTCCACGACCCGCCGGCTCGGCCCGTTCTCGGGGCGAATGCAGACCTCGATGCGGTGCAGACCGACGGCCCGGAAACAGTGGTCCACGACCAGTGCCACGGACGTCGGCATGACTCCGCGGCCGGCCACCGCCTCGTCCACCCAGTAACCGATGTGCCCGGAACACATGGAGCCCCAGGTGATGCCGGCGACCGTCAACTGCCCGACGAGCCGCCCCTGGTACTCGATGACGAACGGCAGCATCCGGCCCGCGTTCGCTTCCGAGCGCAGGTGCCGGACCATCTGACGGTAGGTCGGCCGGTGCGCGATCGGGCCGCTGGGCGTGGGCGGCGGAATGGTCGCCTCCCAGGGGCGCAACCAATCCCGGTTGCGCCGGTTGACCTCGCGCCACGCCCGCTGGTCGCGCAGTTTTATCGGCCTCAGGACGATGTCGCCGTCCGTCAGCACGACGGGCCAGGATGGGCTGTTCAGCTCGCACCCCCACTGGTGGAGCCGGGTCTGGGGTGGTCGCCGCCGCGGATCTGGTCGACGGCGTGGACCAGCAGGGGTTCCAGGACGGCCAGCCCGTCCCGGACCCCGCCGGTGGAACCCGGCAGATTGACGATCAGCGTGCGCCCCGCGACCCCGGCCAGACCCCGGGAGAGCGCGGCGGTCGGCACCTTCTCCCGTCCGAACGCCCTGACGGCTTCCGCGATGCCCGGCACCTCGTAGTCGATCACCTTGCGCGTCGCCTCGGGAGTGCGGTCGGTGGGCGAGATGCCGGTGCCGCCGGTGGTCACGATCACGTCGTAGCCGGCGTCGGCCCCCGCACGCAGGGCAGCCTCCACGGGGTCGCCGTCGGGGACGATCCGCGGGCCGTCGACGGCGAACCCGAAGCCTTTGAGTCCCTCGGCGATCAGCGGGCCACCCTTGTCCTCGTAGACACCGGCGGCGGCGCGGTTGGAGGCCGTGACGACGAGCGCGCTGTACGGGGCGAGCAGCGCACCGCCGATCCCGGCATCGAGCGTCATGTCCGGCTCCAATGGCCCGACTTGCCGCCCGTCTTCTCCTCCACGCGCACGTCCGTGATGACCGCTCCCTTGTCGACCGCCTTGACCATGTCGATCACGGTGAGCGCGGCGACGGAGACGGCGGTGAGGGCCTCCATCTCGACGCCCGTGCGGTCCGTGGTCTTCACGGTGGCCCGGATCTCCACGGCGTCGTCCGCGACCGACAGATCCAGTTTCACACCCGACACCGACAGCGGATGGCACAGCGGGATGAGATCCGGGGTGCGCTTGGCGCCCATGATCCCGGCGATGCGCGCGGTGGCCAGGGCGTCTCCCTTGGGCACTCCCTCACCGCGCAGCAGTTCGATCACGCGTGGGGAGACGAGGACCCGGCCGCTGGCGCGGGCGGTGCGCGCGGTCACGTCCTTGCCGGACACGTCGACCATGCGGGCAGCGCCCGCCTCGTCGATGTGTGTCAGGCGGTCCTGCACAGACGGTCCGGGGGTCTCCCCCCGGGAAGGCACGGTCATGGTGTGTGACGCTCCCGGTCCGGGCCCCTCGCGGTGCGGCGCGTGGGCCTGCTGTGCGCGACACGGTACGCCAAGTCGGCGCGGGCGACGGAGCGGGACCGTCCCATGAGCGGCTCACGCGCGCGTGGGTCAACCGAGCAGCACGACCTCGACCTCGCTGCCCGGCTCGACGGACTCCACGTCCTCGGGTACGACGATCAGTGCGTCGGCGTGCGCGAGGGCCGCGACCAGGTGCGATCCGGCGCCGCCGACGGGGCTGACGGAGCCGTCGGCGTACGTGCCCCGCAGGAACTGTCTGCGGCCCTTCGGCGAGGTCAGCGCCTTGCCGGTGGTGAGAGTGGCCCTCGTGCGCGGCCGGTGGACGTCGTCGAGCCCCATCAGGGTGCGGATCGCGGGTCGGACGAACAGCTCGAAGGAGACGTACGACGAGACGGGGTTGCCCGGGAGGGCGAGCAGCGGGACGTGGTCGGGGCCGATGGTGCCGAAGCCCTGGGGTTTGCCGGGCTGCATGGCGAGCTTGCGGAACTCGATGCCGCCGCCCGCCTCGTCCTCGTCGCCGACGTACGACAGGGCTTCCTTGACGACGTCATACGCCCCGACGCTCACGCCACCCGTGGTGACCATGAGGTCGGCTCGCACGAGCTGGTCCTCGATGGTGGCGCGCAGGGTCTCGGCGTCGTCGGCGACGGCGCCCACGCGGTAGGCGATGGCGCCGGCGTCGCGGGCGGCGGCGGTGAGGGCGAAGCTGTTGGAGTCGTAGATCTGGCCGCTGCCCAGTTCCTCGTCGGGCTGGACGAGTTCGCTGCCGGTGGAGACGACGACCACGCGCGGGCGCGGGCGCACGCGAACCGTGCCGCGGCCGATGGCGGCGAGCAGGGCGATCTGCGGCGGCCCGAGGACGGTGCCGGCCTCGAGGGCCCGGTCCCCGGCCTTCACATCGCTGCCCTTGGCGCGCACGTGCGCGCGTGCGTCGGCCGACCGGTACACGTGCACGTGCCCCTCGGCGCCCTCGGGGCCGAGGCTGCGGGCGCGCATCCCGGCGACCGGGCCCTCGCCGAGGCCCCCGTCGGTCCACTCGACGGGGACGACGGTCTCGGCACCGGGTGGCAACGGGGCGCCGGTCATGATGCGGGCGGCCTGACCCGGCCCCACGTTGAGCAGGTCGGCCTGGCCCGCCGCGACGTCCCCGACGACGTCCAGCACCGCCGGGAACTCCTCGCTCGCGCCCGCGACATCCGCGACCCGTACCGCGTACCCGTCCATGGAGCTGTTGTCGAACGGCGGCAGCGACAGCGGCACCGTGACGTCCTCGACCAGGACGCAGCCCTGGGCGTCGAGGAGCTGCAGCTCGATGGGTTCCAGGGGGCGGACGGTGGTGAGGATGTCCTCCATGTGCTCGTCCACCGACCACAGGTGGTCCGGGCCGGTGGTGCGGGGCGCGGCGTTGCTCAACGTTGCTACATCTCCTCGGCTACGTAACTGCGAAGCCAGGTCCGGAAGTCCGGGCCCAGGTCTTCACGTTCGCACGCGAGTCTGACAATGGCACGCAGATAGTCACCGCGGTCGCCGGTGTCATAGCGGCGGCCCTTGAAGACCACGCCATGCACCGGGCCGCCGACCTTCTCGTCCTGCGCGAGCTGCTGGAGGGCGTCGGTGAGCTGGATCTCCCCGCCGCGGCCCGGCTCGGTCTTGCGCAGTATCTCGAAGATGTGCGGGTCGAGAACGTAGCGGCCGATGACCGCGTAGTTCGACGGGGCGTCGTCCGGGTCGGGCTTCTCGACCATTCCGGTCACCTTGACGACGTCGCCGTCCTCGGTGGTCTCCACGGCCGCGCATCCGTAGAGGTGGATCTGCTCCGGCGCGACCTCCATGAGCGCGATGACGCTGCCGCCGTGCCGCTCCTGCACCTCGACCATGCGTGCGAGCAGGGGGTCGCGCGGGTCGATGAGGTCGTCGCCGAGCAGGACGGCGAAGGGTTCGTCGCCCACGTGCGGAGCGGCGCACAGCACGGCGTGACCCAGCCCCTTGGGGTCGCCCTGCCGCACGTAGTGCATGGTGGCCAGGTCGCTGGAGGCCTGGACCTTGGCGAGACGGCCGGCGTCGCCCTTCTTCTGGAGGGCCGACTCCAACTCGTAGTTGCGGTCGAAGTGGTCCTCGAGCGGGCGCTTGTTGCGGCCGGTGACCATGAGGACGTCGTCGAGACCCGCGGCCACGGCTTCCTCGACCACGTACTGGATCGCGGGCTTGTCGACGACCGGCAGCATCTCCTTGGGAGTGGCCTTGGTGGCCGGCAGGAACCGGGTGCCGAGGCCGGCTGCGGGAATGACAGCCTTGGTGATCCTGGGGTGGGACTGAGTCATGCCCGCAACCTTATCCGGTGCCTTTGCGGGGAATCCGCGGCTCCGGTTAATTAGCTCTCATATGAGCAGATTGGAAGGATACGGGGTGCGATCAGTGAGTCACGCCGGACGTGCGGCCGAGCCTGACAAGCGAATGTTTCGGCGAGAGTTCCTCGCGGTGAGAAACAGATTGACGGCGGATGACGTGCGAGAGGCCGCCGAGGCGCTCGCCGGCCGCGCCCTCGAGCTGCCCGAACTGGCGCGGGCGCGCACGGTGGCGGCGTACGTCTCCGTGGGGAGTGAGCCCGGCACCCTCGCGCTCCTGGACGCGCTGCGCGCGCGGGGCGTGCGGGTCCTGCTCCCGGCGCTTCTGCCGGACAACGACCTGGACTGGGGCGCGTACACCGGCGAGGGCTCCCTGGCGCGTGTCCAACACGGAGGAAAGATGGCCCTCTTCGAGCCGACCGGCGAGCATCTCGGCCCGGACGCCGTGGCCGGAGCCGACGTGGTGCTGTTGCCGGGGCTCGCGGTCGATGCGCGCGGGGTGCGGCTGGGGCGCGGCGGGGGGTCGTACGACCGCGTCCTCGCACGTCTGGAGGGCGCGGACGCACGTCCGGCACTGGTGGTGCTGCTGTACGACTCGGAGGTCGTTGAGCGCGTTCCGTCCGAGGCGCACGACCGGCCGGTGCACGCCGTCGTGACACCGTCGGGCGTACGCCGCTTCCCCAGCGGCGCGTGAACCGGGGAGGGGCGCGAGCCGATCATCACGCGCCCTGCGCTCGCCGATACGCCCCGCGCCCAAGCAGCGCCTCGCGCCCCGCTGCCGTGGAAAGGGGTCCTCCACGCGTGCGTGGAGGACCCCTTTCCGTGACTCACGGCCGGAGGCTCGGCCTCATGGCTTCAGCACCAGCGTGTCGCTCGTGTTCTTGTCGACGGCCCTGTCGGAGAAGTTCCAGTCGAGGAGTTCGCCGTCGGCCCACTTGCCGGTCTGGTCGGTGTAGTGGGCGCTGAAGGCGTGCCCGGAGGCTCCGGTGAGGTTGATCCACTTCGACTTGTCGAGGTCGTCGAGGTTGACCACCATGCGCATCGACGGAACCCACACCACGCCGTATCCGCCGGCCGCGTTCCAGCCGGTGGCATTGACCGTCGCCTCGCCGCCGCTGAGCTTCCAGGGGCCGCGGTTGAGGATGTACTGCAGGAAACCGGGGCCGTCGGTGCCGAGGGTCTGGTTCTTCAGGAACAGGCGGTGCAGCCGGCCCCAGCTCCAGGTGTCGATGTCCTTGCCCAGCTTGGCGGTGAGCTCCCAGCGGGCGTCGATCAAGGCGCGCTTGAACAGGTCGTCGCGGTTGTTCTGCGCCCCTGGCCGGGTGAGCGACTTGGGCGTGGTCCACCAATCGCTCTTCGGGTCGTTCATCAGGTTGCGCACGACCTCGAACCAGCGGTCGCCGCCGTCCGGCTGCGCCTGGTCGGCGTCGCGCTGGCCGCACTCGCGGACCTTGTTGGTCGCGTCCGCTGGGCCGGTGGTGTTGACCGGGTCGACCCACAGGCACTGGCCCTTGACGCGCAGTTCCTTGGGCAGCTTGTTGCCGAACGCCAGCTTGAGGATGTTGCGCCAGACGGCGTTGAAGTAGGCGGCCGCGGCCGAGTCGGCGTCCTGGGTGTAGTCCCAGCCTTCTAGCAGCTGCTGCGCCTCGCGGACGTTCTTGTCACTGATGTCGATCTTCAGCAGTTTGGGCACGAGCAGCTTGGCGATCTCGCTGCTGTTGTCGAGCTGCATCTGGCGCATGTCGTCCGTGGAGACCTTGCCGCCGTCCTTGATCTTCGACTCGATCAGGTCGGTGATGCGCTGACTGCGGGTGCCGTACCCCCAGTCCGTGGTGAGCGTGTAGGGGTACTTGTCCGGGTCGACCACCGCCTGGTTGGCGGTGACGATGTAGCCGCGCCTCGGGTTGTACTCGTACGGCAGCGCCTTCTTGGGGATGAACCCGGTCCACTTGTAGCTGGAGTCCCAGCCCGGCGCGGGGATCGAGCCGTCGTCCTTCTTCGCGCGCGTGGGGATCTTTCCGGGCAGCGTGTAGCCGATGTTGTCCTTGTCGGCGTAGACCAGGTTCTGCGACGGCACGTCGAACAGGGCGGCGGCGGAACGGAAGGCGCTCCAGTTCGACGCCTTGTCCATGGCGAAGACGGCGTCCATGGAGGTGCCCGGGTCCAGCGCGGTCCAGCGCAACGCGACGCCGTAGCCGTCGCCGCGGTCGGGGGCGGCGGTGTCGACGGTGGCCTTCCTGCCGACCTTGACGAGCTCATCGTCCCGGTCGGACAGCAGCGGCATGCCGTCGGCGGTCTGGCGGACGATGATCTTCTTGGAGGCGCCGTCGGCGACCTTGATGGTCTCCGTGCGGGTCTTGAAGGGCTTCACCGTGCCGTCGTAGAGGTAGCCGTCGCCGGCGAGCTTCTCCAGGTAGAGGTCGGTGACGTCGACGCCGGAGTTGGTCATGCCCCAGGCGATGTTCTGGTTGTGGCCGATGACCACGCCGGGCATGCCCGCGAAGGTGTAACCGGTGACGTCGTACTGGCACTTGCTGGAGACGGTCCGACAGTGCAGGCCCATCTGGTACCAGACGGACGGCAGCGAGGCCGACAGGTGCGGGTCGTTGGCGAGCAGGGGGTGGCCGGTGATGGTGTGATCCCCGGAGACCACCCACGAGTTGGATCCGATGCCCTGGCCGTTCACGCCCACGGCGGCGGGAACGCCGTCCAGGACCTTGTAGAGGCCCGAAAGCTGGCTCTGCAGCGCCGAGGACGCCGTCGAGGCGGAAACGCCCGTAGAGCCGCTCGTGGAGATTCCGCTCGTGGAGGTTCCGCCGGTCGACGTCCCGCTGGTGGACGTTCCGCTGGTGGACGAGCTGCCGTTCTGTTCGAACGCCTTGGTGAGGTCGTTGTACTGGCCCTCCTGGACGATCGCCTTGTTGCGGCTGTACGGGTAGTCCGGGTACAGGTCGGCGATCTGCTTGGGGCCGAGGCGGCTGGTCATCAGGGCGCGGTCGATCTCGTCCTGCATGTTGCCGCGCAGGTCCCAGGCCATCGCCTTCAGCCACGAGACCGAGTCGACCGGGGTCCACTTCTCCGGCTTGTAGTCGTTGGTGAAGCCCAGGGCCGCGTACTCGAGGGAGATGTCCTTGCCGTCCTTGCCCTGCAGGTAGGCATTGACTCCCTTGGCGTAGGCCCGGAGATACTTCTTGGTGGAGGCCGACAGCTTGGTGTCGTACTCCTGCTGGGCCACCCGGTCCCAGCCCAGGGTGCGCAGGAACTCGTCGTTCTTGACCTGGCTCTTGCCGAACATCTCCGAAAGGCGCCCGGCGGTCATGTGTCGGCGTACATCCATCTCGTAGAACCGGTCCTGCGCCTGGACGTAGCCCTGCGCCATGAACAGATCCTCGTCCGAGGAGGCATAGATCTGCGGGATGCCGTAACTGTCGCGCTTGACATCGACGGGTCCTGACAGACCGTCGAGTGCTATCGAACCCGTCGTCTGCGGGAAGGACGCGCGGACGGTGCTGATGGACCAGTACGCCCCGTAGGCAACGCCCGCAATGAGGGCCAAGACCAGTACCAGCACGATGAGTCGGGCTTTGCGCCCCTTCTTCCTGCCGGACTTGCCGGGCTTGTCACCCGTTGTGGCGGTGATGTTGGGGGGCATCGCTGTCCTTGCTGTCCTAACGCGAGCGGCAGGCGGGCTGTGACTTTGAATGAGCGCTGGAGCAACCATAGGCGCAGGGCCCCGAGCCCCTTGACGCGGTGTCGGGAACGAGCGCGAGCGGGCGTTCGATCTTGCCTCGCGGAGCGTCAAGAAATCGTCAAGAGTTAGGTAAGGTAACGAAGTACTTGGATGCGGAGTCCCACGACCTCGTGTCCCATGTACGTGAGCTCCCGCGCGAGACGCGTGTGAGCCAGGGAAGGGAACGGCCGCTGACTGTCCACCACCTCAACCAGCTTCTGCTCGTCTGCTCGCTCGTCCTGCTCGTCGCCGTGGCAGCGGTCCGGATCTCCTCGCGCAGCGGGCTCCCCAGCCTGCTCGTTTACCTGGCGATCGGGATCCTCATGGGCCAGGACGGCATCGGCGACATCCGCTTCGACAACGCCGAACTCACCCAGGTCATCGGATACGCGGCCCTCGTCGTGATCCTGGCCGAGGGCGGTCTCGGCACGAAGTGGAAGGAGGTCCGGCCGGTCCTGCCCGCCGCCTCCGCGCTGGCGCTGGCCGGAGTCGCGGTGAGCGTCGGGGTCACGGCCACGGCCGCGCACTACCTGGTCGGGCTGGAGTGGCGGCAGGCTCTCATCATCGGCGCGGTCGTCTCCTCGACGGACGCGGCGGCGGTCTTCTCGGTGCTGCGGAGAATTCCCCTCCCCGCGCGCGTGACGGGCACGCTGGAGGCCGAGTCCGGCTTCAACGACGCTCCCGTGGTCATCCTGGTGGTGGCGTTCTCCGCGGCCGGCCCGGTCGAGCACTGGTACGTGCTGCTGGGCGAAATAGCTCTCGAACTCGCCATCGGTGCGGCCATCGGTCTCGCGGTGGGCTGGCTCGGCTCCTGGGGGCTGCGGCACGTGGCGCTGCCTGCCTCCGGCCTCTACCCGATCGCCGTCATGGCGATCGCGGTGACGGCGTACGCCGGGGGCGCTCTGGCACACGGCAGCGGCTTCCTGGGGGTCTACCTCGCCTCGATGATGATGGGCAACGCGAAGCTGCCGCACTGGCCCGCCACGCGCGGGTTCGCCGACGGGCTCGGCTGGATCGCCCAGATCGGCATGTTCGTCCTGCTCGGCCTGCTGGTCACTCCGCACGACCTCGGGGACGACGTCGTGCCCGCCCTCGTCATCGGCCTGGCGCTGACCATGGTCGCGCGTCCGCTGAGCGTCGTGCTGTGCCTGCTGCCGTTCCGGGTGCCATGGCAGGAGCAGACGCTGATGTCGTGGGCCGGGCTGCGCGGGGCGGTGCCCATCATCCTGGCGACGATCCCGATGGTGCAGGGCGTGGACTCCAGCCGCCGCATCTTCAACATCGTCTTCGTCCTCGTCGCCGTCTACACACTCGTCCAGGGGCCGACCCTGCCCTGGCTGGCCCGCAAGCTGAACCTCGGCGAGGGCGGCGAGGCGGCGGACCTCGGCATCGAGTCGGCCCCGCTGGAGCGACTGCGCGGACACCTGCTGTCCGTGGCGATCCCCGAGGGCTCGAAGATGCACGGCGTCGAGGTCAACGAGCTGCGACTGCCGGCCGGCGCCGCCGTCACGCTCGTCGTCCGCGAAGGAAAATCGTTTGTTCCGATGCCGACGACGGTGCTGCGGCGCGGCGACGAACTGCTGGTCGTCGCCACCGATCCGGTGCGCGACGCCGCGGAGCGGCGGCTGCGCGCCGTGGGCCACGGCGGCAAGCTGGCCGGGTGGCTGGGGACGAACGGGGCGGGCGCGGGGCGCTGAACTCGCACTGTCGCGCCGCGCACGGCACGTCGCACCGGGCCGTTAAGGGCGTGTTTCGTACGGTTCACAACGGCGCCAATCGCAGGTGAACGCGCGCGTGGTGCTCGTTTTCACAGGCGCACAAGCCGTTGATCCCTGTACGATGAAGGCGCACCCTGATCGAACCAACTCTGCCTGACGCAGAGCTGGCGCGACCGTATGGCGGCCGGCCAGTCCTCCGCAGTGGACACCGGTATCTACCGCAGTTCCGCGCAAGAGGACAGCTCTCGGCGCCCCCGCACGGGCGCGCTACCAGGCGGCAGAAAGGCACGGGCCGTGGCATCCACGGTCACCACCGAGCCGTCCAGGAACTCGGCGGCGCCGGCCCGCCCTGGGTACGGCCAGCTGTTGCGCACCCGCGGCGCCTGGACGTTCCTGATTCCCGGCTTCGCGGCGCGCCAGCCGTTCGCGATGCTCACCATCTCCATCGTGCTGCTCGTGCAGCACACCACCGGCTCGTACGGCGCCGCGGGCGCCACCGCGGCCGTCACGGGCGTCTCCATGGCCCTGTTCGCGCCCTACAGCGGTCGGCTCGCCGACCGGTACGGGCAGCGCGCCGTCCTCATCCCCGGCGTGCTCCTGCACTCGCTGGCGGGGCTGACGCTGACGGCGCTCGCGCTGGCCCACGCGCCCCTGTGGACGCTGTTCGCGGCGGCCGTTCCGACAGGTGCCTCGGTGCCGCAGATCGGCCCGATGGTGCGCGCCCGCTGGGGTGTGAAGCTGCAGGACACGCCTCTGATGACCACCGCGGCCGCCTTCGAGTCCGTCACGGACGAGCTCACCTTCGTGTTCGGTCCGTTGCTGGCCACTGCCCTGTGCACCACCGTGACTCCGGCCGCGGGCCTGGTGACGGAGGCAGGGCTCACCCTGCTCGGCGGTCTGCTGTTCGCGGCTCAGAAGGGCACGCAGCCGGCGATCACCCTCGCCGGGCACGCGCGCGTGGAGCACGCGTCCGCTCTACGGGTGCCCGGAGTGCCTGTACTGGTGGTGGCTTTCCTGGGCATCGGCTCCGTCTTCGGCGGCATGCAGGTGTCGCTGGCCGCGTTCAGCGAGTCGATCGGGAAGCCAGGACTGAACGGCGTGCTGTACGGCGTCTTCGCCGCGGGCAACATGCTCTCCGGCATCGTCTGCGGCGCTGTCGCGTGGAAGACCGCCCCGCAACGCCGCCTCGTCGTGGGCTACGGCGCGCTCGCTCTGGTGTCCTCCGGCCTGTGGGCCGCGCACTCCCTGTTCGTCCTGGCCGGCCTCGGCCTGCTCGTCGGCATGTGCATCGCGCCCGCGCTGATCACCGGTTACACGCTGGTCGACGGACTGGTTCCGGCCGGCGCCCGCACCGAGGCGTTCACCTGGCTCACCGGTGCGGTGGCGCTCGGCCAGGCGGCCGCCGTCACGGTCGCCGGGCAGCTAGAGGACCGCTTCCGGGAAGGCGCGGGGTTCCTGGTGCCGATGGCCGGTACAGTGCTCGCGCTGGCGACCCTTCTGGCGCTGCGATCCAGGCTCATGGCGCACCCCCGCGGCCGGACCGTCGCGCGTGGCGTCGGTCACCGCGTGCCGGTCACGGTGGACTGATCCTCAGGAATACGTCACTATGGACCCTCGTTAGCACTCATTGAGTGAGAGTGCCAGGAGGAAGACAGTGCCCACCTACCAGTACCAGTGCACCGAGTGCGGCGAGGGCCTCGAGGCGGTGCAGAAGTTCACCGACGACGCTCTGACCGAGTGCCCCAACTGCGGTGGCCGCCTGAAGAAGGTGTTCTCCGCGGTCGGCATTGTCTTCAAGGGCTCGGGCTTCTACCGCAACGACAGCCGCGGCTCTTCGTCGAGCAGCTCGCCGTCGTCGTCCAAGCCGGCGACCTCGACCTCGACCTCGTCGTCGTCCACGTCGTCCTCGGACTCGAAGTCCTCGGGCACCGGCACCTCCTCCAGCAGCAGCTCCGCCGCCTAGGCACCGCGTCCGGGACCCTGCCGTCGTACGACGGTGGGGTTCTCGGCGTTCGCGGGCGATTCTCCGTGCCTCACCGGGGACGGATACTGTGCTGGCCATGGCGAACGCAGAGATCGGTGTAATCGGCGGCTCGGGCTTCTACTCGTTCCTCGACGACGTGACCGAGGTCCAGGTGGACACCCCGTACGGCCCTCCCAGCGACTCCCTCTTCTTCGGTGAGATCGCCGGACGGCGCGTCGCCTTCCTGCCCCGGCACGGACGCGGCCACCATCTGCCGCCCCACCGGATCAACTACCGGGCCAACCTGTGGGCCCTGCGGTCCGTGGGCGTGCGGCAGGTCCTCGGGCCCTGCGCGGTGGGCGGTCTGCGCCCCGAGTACGGGCCCGGCACGCTGCTGGTGCCGGACCAGCTGGTCGACCGGACGAAGTCCCGGGTGGTGACGTACTTCGACGGGCTGCCGCTGCCCGGCGGCACCGTCCCCAACGTGGTGCACGTGTCCCTGGCGGACCCGTACTGCCCGGTGGGGCGGGCGGCTGCGCTGAAGGCCGCACGTGGCCGGGACTGGGAGCCCGTGGACGGCGGCACGCTGGTCGTGGTCGAGGGACCGCGCTTCTCGACCCGTGCGGAATCGTTGTGGCACCAGGCACAGGGCTGGTCGGTCGTGGGCATGACCGGTCACCCCGAGGCGGCGCTCGCCCGTGAACTGGAGCTGTGCTACACGTCGATGACCCTGGTGACCGATCTCGACGCGGGTGCCGAGACCGGCGAGGGCGTCTCGCACGACGAGGTGCTGCGGGTCTTCGCGTCGAACGTGGACCGGCTGCGGGGTGTTCTCTTCGACGCCGTGGCGGCCCTGCCGACGAACGAGGACCGGGACTGCCTGTGCACGACGGCGCTGGGCGGGATGGATCCGGGGTTCGAGCTGCCGTGACGCGGTGACGGACAGGGATTCCGGCCGTACGGAACTCCCCGTTCGAGGGACGGAGTTTTCCACAACTCGTCGGTAGTCCACGGGCCTCGGCGGAGATCGGCTCGAAGCCTCATCGTGGGCCTGCAAGCCGATTCTCCGACGCAGGTGGTGATGCCCCATGTCCCTTCCGACCCCGCCCCTCTCCCCCTCTTCTCCACGCCCGCCGGGCGCCGACGCTCCCGCCACATGCGAGGTTCCGCATTTCGCTCCCGTGCGGGTGCATGGCGGGCGCCATCGACTGCGACGGCTCGTGCGGAGCCGCCGGCGGGCCCTGGCAGCCGGTCTCGCCGTCACTGCTGCCGCACTGGTGGCCGCGGGACCGCGGAGCGGTGATGGCGCACGCGGGCATCCGGTGGCGGATCCCGTGGGAAAGCGCCCTGCCGTCGAGATGGTGGCCGCACCGGTGCGCATCGCGGACGCGGCCACGGTCCGGCTCCTGCGGCCCGGCGACCGGGTGGACGTCATCGCCGCTCAGGAGACGGCGACGGGCGGTGACGCGCGCGTAGTCGCGCGCGGGGCGCGGGTGACGAAGGTGCCAGAACCCTTGGAGAGCGCGACCGACAGCGGTGCGCTGGTCGTGCTGTCCGTTCCCCGTACGACTGCGGCGCGCCTCGCCGGTGCGAGCGCGACGGCACGGCTGGCGGTGACACTGTGCTGAGCGTCGTCGCACGTTTTATGCGCGACTTTCTGTCAAGCCCTTCGATCGAGCGACCCCGTTGGACCGTACGGCCCAGCGTTGACGTAAGTTGCGGAGCTGTTTGTTCCACAACCTGTGCGTGCGAGGAGAGGCCCCGCGGTGAGCGAGAAGAAGGAAACGACCGTGTGGCAGGGCTTCAAGGCCTTCCTGATGCGCGGGAACGTGGTCGACCTGGCGGTGGCGGTCGTCATCGGTGCCGCGTTCACCAACATCGTCAACTCGGTGGTGAAGGGGATCATCAACCCGGTGGTCGGGGCGATCGGGACGAAGAGCCTCGACAGTTACAACTCGTGCCTGAAGGACCCCTGCAAAGTCGCCGCGGACGGGACGGTCAAGAGCGGCATCCCGATCATGTGGGGCTCCGTTCTCGGTGCGACGCTCACCTTCGTGATCACCGCAGCGGTCGTCTACTTCCTGATGGTGCTGCCGATGTCGAAGTACCTGGCGCGGCACGAGGCGCGGAAGAAGGCCCGGGAAGGCACGCAGGAAGTGATCGAGGTGACGGAGCTGGAGGTGCTCAAGGAGATCCGCGACGCCCTGGTCGCGCAGCGCGGCTCAGGGTACGGCGGGCGGTAGCGGCGGCGGCCCTCCTGACCTGGCGGACCTGGCGGGCGGCGGCCGACGCGGCTCAGAGGTGGTGGGGCGGCTTCTCGTCGAGGAAGCGCTTGAGGTCGGCCGCCGCGTCGGCGTCGGTGCCCGGCCGCTCGCCCCAGCCGCGGTCCGTGTCGTCCGAGGACTGCTGGTCCAGCGGATCGTCGAAGATCAGCGAGGGCTTCGGGGAGCGCGGCTCGGGGGCAGAGGTCATGTCTCCAGGGTACGGCCCTGAAAGCGGGGGTCCTCCCGACCGTCCCCTCGCCTCACACGGCGTAAAGACCACGGTCGGCGAAGATGCGCCGAGCGAGGGCGGTCTGCTCGGGGGTGGGACAGGGTGTGTCGTGGCCCTCCCAGGGCGAGGCGTTGGTCCCCGATCTCGGGCCAAAGGTCCTAACGGCAAACGACGACAGGGGCGTTCGTGTCGGCTGACGTGGGCTTTCCTCCGCGAAGATGAACGTCCCTCCTCTTGTGAATCCCTTCACAAAAGGATGAAGAGGTTATCTGGTGTGCTAGGACGCATGACATCCAGTTCGACTCCGCCTTCGGGCTCCTCCGACACGTCCGCGAGTCACGGGCCGCTGCGTAGGCTCACCGCCCGGGGCCGTGACGAAGCGCACCGCGTCGCCTCGCCCCTTGAGCTCTTCTTCGACCTCTGTTTCGTGGTGGCCGTCGCGCAGGCGGGCGTCGGCCTGGTGCACGCCGTCGCCGCAGGACATGCGGGCAGCGGGATCGCGAGTTACGCGATGCAGTTCTTCGCGATCTGGTGGGCCTGGATGAACTTCACCTGGTTCGCCTCGGCCTACGACAACGACGACGTCCTGTACCGAGTCGTCACGCTGGTGCAGATCGCCGGTGTGCTGGTGCTGGCCGCCGGAATCTCGCGTGCCTTCGAGGACCACGACTACATGGTGGTCTGGCTGGGCTACGTGATCATGCGGCTGGCGCTGGCGGCGCACTGGCTGAGAGCGGCGAGATCCGCTGAGGGAGCCGAGAGAACCATGGCGTTGCGGTACGCCGGTGGCGTGCTGCTGTGCATGGTCGGCTGGCTCGGTCTGGTCGTTCTGCCGGAACATGCCCGCCCGTGGGTCTTCCTGGTGATGGCGATCGTCGAGATGTGTGTCCCGCTCTACGCGGAGAAGGACTTCGCCACGTCCTGGCATCCGCACCACATCTCCGAGCGGTACGGGCTGTTCACGATCATCGTGATCGGCGAGACGATCGCCGCGGCCACGGTCGCCGTGCAGTCGGGGGTGGACGAGCACGACGCGCTGGGCGAACTGCTGCCGATCGCGGCCGGCGGACTGCTCATCGTCTTCGCGGCCTGGTGGATCTACTTCGTCGTGCCGATCCACGGACGTCTTCGTACCAGCGGCCAGGCATTCCTGTGGGGTTACGGCCACTACCTGATCTTCGGCTCGGCCGCCGCCATCGGTGCCGGCCTGGAGGTTGCGGTCGAGCAGGCCGTCGGCAGGGCGCACATCTCCACACTGGCGGCATCGGCCGCGGTCACCCTGCCCACGGCGCTCTACCTGGTGTGCGTGTGGGCGCTGCACTCGCGCTACTTCAAGGTGGGCATCACCCAGCAGCTGGTGCTGCCGGTCACGGCACTGCTGGTGATCGTCTGCACGTTCCTCGGCAGGTGGGCGGTGTTGGCGGCGGGCATCGTGGCGGCGCTCGCGGTGGCTACCGGTCTGACATTGACGGCGCGCATGGTCGCCCGGGAGCGCGGGGCGAGCGGAACGAGCGGAGAGCAGGCGACCAGTCCCGTCGCCTGACGCACACGCGCTGTGGCGGTGGTGCGGGCGAGACTGGCTCCATGACAGTTGACGCTTTGACCGACGTCACCGGGCTGCGGGTGGGACACGCGACACGCACCGGCGACGGTTGGCTCACCGGCACCACGGTCGTCCTCGCCCCGGAAGGCGGCGCTGTCGCCGCCGTGGACGTCCGGGGCGGCGGCCCCGGCACCAAGGAAACCGACGCCCTCGACCCGCGCAACCTCGTGCAGAAGGTCGAGGCGATCGTGTTGACCGGCGGCAGCGCCTACGGGCTGGACGCGGCGTCCGGGGTGATGGCGTGGCTGGAGGAGCAGCGGCGCGGCGTGCGGGTCGGGGTGGACCCTTCTCATGTCGTACCGGTGGTGCCCGCCGCCTGCGTCTTCGATCTGGGGCGGGGCGGTGACTTCCGGGCCAGGCCCGATGCCGCCACCGGTCGGGCCGCGGTCGAGGCCGCGGCGGCGAGCGGGGTCGGCGCGAGCGTGCGGGAAGGGTGCGTGGGAGCCGGCACGGGAGCCGCCGCCGGGGCGATGAAGGGCGGCGTGGGCAGCGCGAGCACCGTGCTGGACTCCGGGATCACGGTGGGTGCGCTGGTGGTGGTCAACGCGATGGGGTCGGTGATGGATCCGGAAACGGGCGCGCTGTACGGGGAGTTGTTCTCGGGGCGCGTGAACCATCCGGAGGGACACGTCCACGAGGCCGCGCGACGGCGCCTCACCGAGGCCGCGGCGAAGAACGGGCGCCCTCCGCTGAACACCACACTCGCCGTGGTCGCCACCGACGCGGACCTGTCGAAAGCGCAGGCGCAGAAGCTGGCCGGTACCGCGCACGATGGCATCGCACGCGCCGTGCGGCCGGTGCACATGCTGAACGACGGCGACACGGTCTTCGCCCTGGCCACGGGGGCGCACCGGCTCGACGCCGGGAATCCCCTCGCGCTGAACGCGATCCTCGAGGCCGGTGCGGACCTGGTGACGCGCGCGATCGTACGCGCCGTGCGCGCCGCCAGGTCGGTGGACGGGCCGGGTGGAGTATGGCCGTCGTACGAGGAGTTGTACGGCGGCGAGTGAGCGGCGGGGACGGGCGCCCGAGACGTACAGACAGAGCGCCGGCTGATCGCGTGCGCCCCCTTGATCGCCGCAAACGGCCTCTGAGCGGCGGATTTTGACGGATCGTCGGGCCAAGCGGGAACTTCTCGCACGGCCCGCGCGTTTTCCCGGCGTACGTTTTCTCGGTTCCCGGACATGATGTCCGGCCGAGGGGCTACGGTATGCACCCACAAGGTGACATGCAGCAACGCCGGGAGAAGCCTTGAGCGTTCCGTACGAGACCACTGCGTACGAACCACCCGAGTCGCCCGAGTCTCCGGAGGAGCACCTCGAGCGGCTCCTCGGTCGTGCCCTGAACTCCTTCGAGTTGCCGGACGACACCATACGGCGACTCGACTGCGCGCTGGCGTACGACACTTCGCTGCATTCGGCGCACCACAGTTCGGGGCTGCACCGGGAGACGTACCGGCACACCTGGCTGCTCGCCGACGGATCGGCGCTCACCCTGTGGGAGCTCGTGCACAACACCGCGCCGGGCAGTGTCACGCAGCACGAGGTGTATGTGGACGAGGAGGAGGTCCGCACCGCCACGGCCCGCCTGCCGCTGCCCCCGGACGCGCTGGACTTCGAGCTGCCGGTGACCGTGCATCTTTCGCCGGTCCCCGCCCCCCGGCACGCGTACCTGCCGGACGACTCGGCGGACCACGCGCGCCGGCTTCTGCGTCGTGCGGAGAACGCGGACCGGCCGGGTGCGGAGACGGCGACGTTACTGGCCACGGCGTTCGCGCACCAGATCACGCAGGCCTTCGGACGTCCCTGTCGGGCGGGCCGGGCCGGGCTGTGCTTCTCGCTCTACGAGCACGCGTTCCTGCTGCGCGACGGCGCGGAGGTCTCCCTCTGGGAGGTCGAGCACACGGCGACGCCCGACGGGCGGCACATGTGCGAGGTGTACGTCACCGAGGACGCGGCGCGGGACGCCATGGAGCGGCGCGCGGCCCGGGTTTCCTGAGCCCTGGCGCCGACGGCGAGTGAAGCGGGACGCACGGTCCCGGCGCACGCCTCAGGGCCGGGCCGGGGTCTCGCGCCTCAGTTGCCGTCGTTGAGCCGGCGTACGAGAACGGCGAACGCGTCTCGTTCCGCAGGGGTCAGTTCGACGGCCTCCAGGTGGGGGCCGGCCTGACGCTGGGGCGGGAGGCCGTGCAGAGTGTCGTGCGCGCCCCACAGGTCGGCTCCGGAGCGGAAGCGGCGCACGAGGCGGACCAGGCCGAAACCCCAGACGACGGTGGCGAAGGCCACAAGGGCCACGCCCAGCGACTGGAGGATCGAGACGTGCTCATCGGGCATGAGCCCAGTAGACACCACCGTCCGGGACTTTAGGCCTGGACCGTGACGTATCTCGCAGGTGGCACAGGTGCCGCACTTGCCCCTTAGATGCCGTGAACAACTCACAGTGCGCCAAAGGGACATGGGTCGGCCGTGGCCCCTCCCAGGGGACCACGGCCGACCGTCACACGGAGTGCGGGGCGCTGGTTACGCCGCCACCGGCTGCTTCGCGTCGGCCGTCGCCGCGGCCGGGTCGGCGGCGGTGCCGGGGCTCACGGCGCCCGGCGCCGGCTTGCGCATCCCCTTCAGGACGACGACCAGGGCGGTCGTGACACACACGCCGACCGCGATGGCGATCAGGTAGAGGAAGGGGTTGCCGATCAGCGGGACCACGAAGATGCCGCCGTGCGGGGCGCGCAGGGTGGCGCTGAACGCCATCGACAGGGCGCCGGTGATCGCGCCGCCCACCATGGAGGAGGGGATGACGCGCAGCGGGTCGGCCGCAGCGAACGGGATCGCGCCCTCGGATATGAAGGAGGCGCCGAGGACCCAGGCGGCCTTGCCGTTCTCGCGCTCGGTCTCGGTGAAGAGCTTGCCGCGGACCGTCGTGGCCAGGGCCATAGCGAGCGGCGGGACCATGCCGGCGGCCATCACCGCGGCCATGATCTTCATGGCGGAGTCGCTCGGGCTGGAGACCGCGATGCCGGCGGTGGCGAAGGTGTAGGCGACCTTGTTGACAGGTCCGCCGAGGTCGAAGCACATCATCAGGCCGAGCAGGGCGCCGAGCAGGATGGCGTTGGAGCCGGAGAGGCTGTTCAGCCAGTCGGTCATGCCCTTCTGGGCGGAGGCGATGGGCTTGCCCACGACGACGAACATCAGGAACCCGACGATCGCCGAGGAGATCAGCGGGATCACCACGACCGGCATGATGCCGCGCAGCACCGCCGGGATGTTGATCCGCTGGATCGCCATCACCACACCGCCGGCGAGCAGACCGGCGACCAGGCCGCCGAGGAAGCCCGCGTTGATCGTGGACGCGATCATGCCGCCCACGAACCCGGGGACGAGACCTGGCCGGTCCGCCATGCCGTACGCGATGTAGCCGGCCAGGACCGGGACGAGGAAGCCGAAGGCGACGCCGCCGATCTGGAAGAGCAAGGCCGCCCAGCTGTCCGTCTGGGTCCACACGAAGTGGTCCATCACCGACGGTGCCGTCTTGATCTCGTATCCGCCGATCGCGAACCCGAGGGCGATCAGAAGACCGCCCGCCGCGACGAACGGGACCATGTAACTCACACCGGACATCAGCCACTTGCGCAACTTGGTGCCGTAACCCTCGCCGGCGTCGCCGGCGCGTTCGACCGGCGTGCCCCTGCCCGCGGGGGCGCCCGCGGTCACCTCACCGCGCGCCGCCTTCCCGCGCACCTCGGAGATCAGCTCGCCAGGGCGGTTGATGCCGGCCTTCACGCCGACGTCGACGGTCGGCTTCCCGGCGAAGCGCTCCTTCTCGCGTACGGGCACGTCGTGGGCGAAGATCACGCCGTCCGCGGCCGCGATGACCGCCGGGTCGAGCCGGGTGAAGCCCGCCGAGCCCTGCGTCTCGACGACGACCTCGACGCCCGACTCGCGGCCCGCGTTCTCCAGCGACTCGGCCGCCATGTACGTGTGGGCGATGCCGGTCGGGCAGGAGGTGACGGCGACGATGCGGAAGGGGCGCTCGTCGGCGGAGGGGGCTCCCGACGCCGGGGCGGAGGCGTCCTCGACGCTCGCGCCCGGCGCCGAGGCCGTGCTGTCCGTGGCGGCGTCGGCGGAGGCCGCCACCGACGACGCCACGGAGTCTGTGGAGGCGCCCTGAGCGGCGCTCGCGGCGCCCATCGCACCCTCCGACGCGCTACCCGCGCCCGCGGATCCGCCCTCTCCCGCGCCACTCGCGCCACTCGCGCCCTCGGCATCCGCCACCGGCGCGTCCCCGCGGATCAGCGCGGCCGCGGCCGCCGCGTCCCCCACCGACCGCAGCGCGCCGGTGAATTCGGCGTTCATCAGCTGCCGGGCCAGCGACGACAGGATCGTCAGGTGGGCGTCGTCGGCACCGGCCGGCGCCGCGATCAGGAAGATCAGGTCGGCGGGGCCGTCCGGCGCGCCGAAGTCGACGCCGGCGGCGCTGCGGCCGAAGGCGAGCGTCGGCTCGGTGACGTGCTCGCTACGGCAGTGCGGGATGCCGATGCCGCCGTCGAGGCCGGTCGGCATCTGTGCCTCGCGGGCGGCCACGTCGGCGAGGAAGCCGTCCAGGTCGGTCACCCGGCCCAGGGCCACCATGCGCTCCGCGAGGGCACGCGCCGCCGCTTCCTTGGTGTCGGCGGACAGGTCGAGATCGACCAGGTCCGCGGTGATCATGTCGCTCATCGCGGGCTCCTTCGCACGCGTATCGCCCGGGGAGTGGGGTGGGCGGGGGTGGGGACGGGGGTTTTGTGGGAGGTGGGGAGGATCTCGGTGCCGAGGGAAGTGGGGCCGGGGAAACCCCGCCTTCTCAGGACGGCAGGACGGCTCAGGTGCCCCTGCCTCCCGTCGTTCGTGGCGAGTAACGGAGAGCCCCGCCGTTCGAGAGCCGAATCGGGGAACGCCGTGGCCGGTGCTGCAGTGGACGACGCGGTGATCAAACGGGCGGCGCGCGGCACCATCTCACGCGCCACACCGCACGCCACACCCAGCGCCGTCCCGCGCGCCACACCGAGCGCCGCCTCGCGCATCACACCGAGCGCCGCCTCGCGCGCCACACCGAGCGCCGCCTCGGGCTTCGTACACACGCTCATGACACCGGCTCCGTCAGTGCGCGGTCCATCGGTACCTCGGTCGTCACCGTGACCGCTGCCGGGTTCAGGTCGGACGGGGTCGGCATGACGCTGCCCGGTAGCTGAACGGCCGCCGCGCCGTGGGCCACCGCCGAGGCGAGGGCCTTCGGGCCGCTGCCACCGGCGATCAGGAAGCCGGCCAGGGACGAGTCGCCGGCGCCCACATTGCTGCGGACGGCGTCCACGCGTGCGCTGCCGAACCAGGCACCCGCGCCGTCCACGAGCAGCTGCCCGTCGGCGCCCAGGCTCGCGAGCACGGCGCGCGCGCCCATCTCGCGCAACTCCTCGGCCGCCTTCACCGCGTCGCCCACCGTCGCCAGGGGGCGCCCGACTGCTTCCGCGAGCTCCTCGGCGTTCGGCTTCACCACGTCGGGCCGCTCGCGCAGCGCCTCCAGGAGCGCGCGCCCCGAGGTGTCCAGGGCGATTCGCGCGCCCCCGGCGTGCGCCCGCGCGACGACGTCGGCGTACCACGCCGGCGCGAGCCCACGGGGAAGACTCCCGCAGCAGGCGATCCAGTCCGCGTCCCGGGACTGTGCGCGCACCGTCTCCAGGAGCAGTTCCTGCTCCTCCGCGGACAGCTCCGGACCCGGTGCGTTGATCTTGGTCAGTACCCCGTCCGCCTCCGCGAGCGCGATGTTGGAGCGGGTGGCTCCGGCGACCGGGACCGGCGCGACCTCGATGCCCTGCGCGTCGAGCAGGTCTGCGACGAGCGCTCCCGGCGCACCACCCAGGGGCAGGACGGCCACCGTGCGCTGTCCGGCGGCCGCGATGGCGCGCGAGACGTTCACGCCCTTGCCGCCGGGGTCCATGCGTTCGCCGGTGGCGCGGATGACCTCGCCGCGCTCCAAGGAGGGGACCTCGTAGGTGCGGTCGAGGGAGGGGTTGGGGGTGACGGTGAGGATCATGCGCGCACTACTTCCGTGCCGCCGCGCTCGATGGCGACGGCGTCGTCTTGGCTCAGCCCGCTGTCGGTGATCAGCAGGTCCACGTCGCTCAGATCGCCGAAGCGGGCGAAGTGCTCCTGGCCGTGCTTGGAGGAGTCGGCGAGCAGCACCACGCGGCGGGCTGCGGCGACGGCCGCGCGCTTGACCGCGGCCTCGGCGAGGTCGGGGGTGGTCAGGCCGTGGTCGGGGGAGAAGCCGTTGGCCGCGACGAAGAGGACGTCCGCCCGGATCTCGCCGTAGGCGCGCAGCGCCCAGGCGTCCACGGCGGCGCGCGTACGGTGCCGTACGCGCCCCCCGACCAGATGGAGCTGGATGCCGGGGTGGTCCGCGAGGCGGGCCGCGATGGGGAGGCTGTGGGTGACGACGGTGAGGGACGACTCCAGCGGGAGGGCGGCCGCGAGGCGGGCCACCGTCGTACCGGCGTCGAGGATCAGGGTGCCCTCGGTCGGCAGTTCCGCGACGGCGGCCTTGGCGATGCGGTCCTTCTCGTCGGTGGAGGTGCCCTCGCGTTCGGCGAGGTCCGGTTCGAAGTCGAGACGTCCGGCCGGGATGGCACCGCCGTGCACGCGGCGGACCAGGCCGGCGCGGTCGAGGGCCTTCAGATCCCGGCGGATCGTCTCCGCCGTCACCTGGAACTCCTCGGCCAGCGACACGACGTCCACCCGGCCGCCGTCACGGGCGAGCCGGAGGATCTCCTGCTGCCGCTCCGGTGCGTACATGTCCGTTCCCCTCCGGTCCGAGTACCCGTTGACTCCGGTGACCCGATGTCCGACCGTTTCCGATTGATGCCCGAACTTGTGGCTTCACTTCGGGAGGCTACGCCCGGATTTCCGGAATGTAAACAGGTTCGGGCATCAACCAGACACATACGGGCACCCTCGGCCCGGCCCGAGGGGACGCCGGGGGCGGCACGGCGAAGGCCCGCCCCCGCGCGATGCGAGGACGGGCCCTGACGACTGGTCCGAACTGGGGCGGGCGATGTCCCCTCACCCGACCAGCGACGGCTGCTGTTCCTCCGACCGCCCCGACCTGAGCCCGGCACCGCCACCCCCGTCACCGCCGCCATCACCGTCAACACCAGCGACATCAGCGACATCAGCGACATCAGCGACATCAGCGACGCCATCCGTACCGTCCGCCCCCTCCACATGCTGCGCCGGCCGCTTCGGCAACGCGAACATCAGGGTGAAGATCAGCCCCATGACCACCGCCACCCACACCAGCGCGTGCTGGAAGGCGTTCACGAAGGCCGGGCCCACCTGGGTGCGGGTCAGCCGGTCGCCGATCTCGCCGAAGAAGACGACCGACACGAGTCCGAGTCCGAGCGCGTTCCCCATCTGCTGGACCGTGTTGATCAGGCCCGACGCCGATCCCGCGTGCTCGCGCGGCACCTCGGACAGCACCGCGTCCGTCAGCGGGGCGACGATCAGGCCCATGCCGACGCCCATCACGACCAGCGGAAGGGCCATCTGCCAGGAGGCGATGCCGAGGCCGTACCGGTCGGACTCGGCGATGTAGAGCAGCACGCCCAGGGCCATCAGCAGCGCGCCCGCCTGGAGCACCTTGCGGCCGAACCGCGGGACCAGCTGCTGCACGGACAGCCCCGCCGCGGTGGAGACGGCGATCGAGAAGGGCACGCCGGTCACCCCGGCCCGCAGCGGGCTCCAGCCCAGGCCGATCTGCATGTACAGGGTCCACACCAGGAAGAACACACCGAGCGCGACCCCGAAGACCGTCTGCACCGCGATCCCCGCCGCGAAGCTCTTCACCCGGAACAGGGAGAGTTCGATCAGCGGCGAACCGTCCCGTGTCGCCTTCCGGCGCTCGTACGCCACGAGCGCCCCGAACACCACGACCGCGCCCGCCATCGAGCCGTACCCCCACAGCGGCCAGCCCAGCTCGCGGCCACGGGTCAGCGGGTAGAGCAGCATCAGCAGGCCCAGTGTCACCAGCGCGACGCCGACGAGGTCCAGCTTCAGCGCGCGCGGGGCCTTGGACTCGGTGATGAAGCGGCTGCCGAGGATGAGCCCCGCGATGCCGACGGGCAGGTTGATGAGGAAGATGGGGCGCCATTCGAGGCCGAACAGGTTCCACTCGGTCAGCAGGGCGCCCAGCAGCGGGCCGGTCACGGCGCCCAGGCCGACGACCGCACCGAACAGACCGAACACCTTGCCGCGCTCATGGGCCGGGAAGGTCGCGTGCACGATCGAGAGGACCTGCGGGACCATCATCGCCGCCATGCCGCCCTGCATGATCCGTGAAGCGACCAGCATCTCCGGGTTCGCGGCGAAACCGCACAGCGCCGAGGCGAGCGTGAAACCGCCGATACCGACCAGGAACAGTCGTTTACGGCCGTGAATGTCACCCAGGCGACCGCCCGTGATCAGTCCGGCGGCGAAGGCCAGTGCATAGCCGGCCGTTATCCACTGGATCTGACTGAAGGAGGCGCCCGCTTCCCGCCGGATGGACGGGATCGCGATGTTGACGATCGTGACGTCGACGAGGTCCATGAAGGCGGCGGTCATCACGATCGCGAGCGCGAACCAGCGACGCCGGTCCGTTACGACGGCCGTACTCACGTCGGGACTCACGTCGGAACTCACGTCAGGTGTTTCGGTGGAGGTCATACCGTGAAGCTACGCACCCTGTAGGTCAGATTGTGTCCTAGTTGTGCGGCATCCTCGAACTCATGACGACGGACACCCCGGCACGGCTGCTGCAGCTCCTCTCCCTCCTCCAGACGCCCCGCGAATGGCCTGGCGGCGAGCTCGCCGACCGGCTCGGGGTCTCCCGGCGCACGGTACGGCGCGACATCGAACGGCTGCGCGATCTTGGCTATCCCGTGCAGGCCACGATGGGTGCGGACGGCGGCTACCGGCTGATCGCGGGCAAGGCGATGCCGCCGCTCGTGCTCGACGACGAGGAGGCGGTGGCCATCGCGGTCGGTCTGCGCGCGGGCGCCGGGCACGCGCTGGAGGGGGTGGACGAGGCGTCCGTACGGGCGCTGGCCAAGCTGGAACAGGTGCTGCCCTCCCGCCTGCGGCACCGCGTCTCCACGCTCCAGGCCGCCACCACGCCGCTGACCAGCGGGGACGGGGCGAGCATCGCGCCCGAGACGCTGACCGTGATGGCGTCCACGGTGGCGGGGCGGGAGCGGCTGCGGTTCGCCTACCGGGCGAAGGACGGCACCGAGACGCGGCGGGTGACGGAGCCGTACCGGCTCGTCTCGGCCGGGCGGCGGTGGTACCTCGTCGCGTACGACCTCGATCGCGCCGACTGGCGGACCTTCCGGGTCGACCGGGTGAGCGAGCCGTTCGCGACCGGCGCGCGGTTCGCTCCGCGGGAGCTGCCGACGGGGAGCGCGGCCGAGTATCTGCGCCGCTCCATGCAACGGCAGCAGGAGTCCTACGACTTCGAGGTCACGTTCGCCGCGCCGGCGGAGGTCGCCGCGGCGAAGCTGCCGACGTGGCTGGGCACGCCGGAGCCGCTGGACTCGGGGTCCTGCCGACTGCGGGCCACGGTGAGCGACGCGACGGAGTGGACGGCGGTCCGGCTGGTCCTGACGGGGCTTGAGTTCACGGTCCGGGAGCCTGCGGAACTCGCCGAGTGCGTACGGGAGATGGGGGGCCGGCTGTTGAGGGCGGCAGGCTAGCCCCGAGCCCCGCAAGCCCCCAAGTCCCCAAGCCCTAGCTGTTCTGTCTCGGGAGGTTGTGGACGGGTGAGCCAGGTCTCAGCTGAGGGATCTTGAACGGGTGAGGGCCTTCCCGTTCGGTGTGGAT
>NZ_JBEXPK010000044.1:0-68239 GCF_040612015.1 Streptomyces sp. NPDC006476
GATTTTTGGCACGCTGTTGAGTTCTCAAGGAACGGACGCTTCCTTCGTACTCACCCTTCCGGGCTTTCCTCCGGGCGCTTCCCTTCGGTCTTGCGATTCCGACTCTATCAGACCCTTTCGGCGTCTGATTCCCCGTCAGAGGGGGTTGTCTTCCCGGCCGTTGGGCCGTTCCGACGTCTCAAACCTTAGCTGATTCTCTCGGCGATTCCCAATCGGGCTACCGGGCTCCGAATCGAATTGAATTCGGGCGCGCCGAAATCAACCCGTTCGGGAGATCGTGCTGAAGGTTTGTGCCGCTACCGCGGCGGGAGGTGCTGCCGCGGAACCGTTACGGCCCCGTGGCAACCCGAAGAACTTTACGGATCCGGCAGAGGGCTGTCAAGTGCCCCGTGTCAAGATCTTTTAGTCCAGGTCGAGCAGGCGTCCCCCCGCATCCGGCTGGGCGTGTTCCACCCTGCGCAGGAGGCGAGTGAGGACGTCTCCCAGAGTAGCGCGCTCGTCGGCGGAGAGGTCCTGGAGCAGGTCCTCCTCGAAGACCGTGGCCAGCCGCATCGCCTCGAGCCACTTCTCCCTGCCCTCCCCGGTCAGTTCGACGATGACGCGGACCCGGTTGGTCTCGTCCCGCTCCCGGGTCACCAGTCCCTCGCCGACCATGCGGTCGATCCGGTGGGTCATCGCGGCCGGCGTCAGACCGAGCCGCTTCGCGAGGTCGCTGGGCCCCAGACGGTAGGGGGCGCCGGAGAGAACGAGGGCTTTGAGGACCTCCCACTCGGCGTTGCTGATGCCGAGTGCGGAGGTCTGGCGGCCGTAGGCGACGTTCATCCGGCGGTTGAGCCGGGCCAGCGCGGAGACGATCTTCTCGACCTGGGGGTCGAGGTCCCGGAACTCCCGCTGATACGCGGCGATCTGCTCGTCGAGCGTCGGCTCGGTGACGCCGGGGGTCTCGGCCATGTGCGCAGTATCGCACGCGGTCGCTTTGCCTTGAACTCCTTGCCTCTGTAGCCTTTAGCCTTGAAATTTATCTTCGAAGTCTTCGGTTCTAAGTGCTGTGGAACTTCAACTACCTGAGAGAGGTGAACGTGACCAGGGCGATGGGCGCAGCGATGCGCCGGATCCATGTGGGCAACGCACTCAGCGCGTTCGGGCTCGGCTTCACCGTCCCGTACCTGTACGTCTATGTGGCGCAGGTGCGAGGGCTGGGAGCCATGACGGCGGGGATGGTCCTCACGGTCTTCGCCGTGGCCGCACTGATCGTGCTGCCGTTCGCCGGGCGGGCCATCGTCCGGCGCGGTCCGCTGCCGGTCCTGCTCGCCGCCTTGGTCACCGCCGCTCTGGGAGCGCTGAGCCTGGGACTGGCGGGCAGCGCGACGGCCGTACTGCTATCGGCGGCGGCGCTCGGCGCCGGGCAGGCCGTGATGCAGCCGGCACTCGCCACGATGATCGTGGACTGCTCGACCACGGACACGCGGTCCCGCGCTTTCGCCATGCAGTTCTTCCTGCAGAACCTGGGGCTGGGTGTCGGCGGGCTCATCGGCGGCCATCTCGTTGATTCTACGCGCGTCGACTCCTTCACCCTGCTGTTCTCGATCGAGGCCGCGGTGTTCCTGGCGCTGGTCGCGGTGATGGCGACCGTGCGGGTGCCGCGCGCGCCGCGCATGGAGGACGCCCCCGCGCGGTCGGGCAAGGGCGGCTGGAAGCAGCTGCTCGGGAACCGGGCCATGGTGCAGCTGTCCGTGCTGGGCTTCGTGCTCTTCTTCGCCTGCTACGGGCAGTTCGAGTCGGGGCTGAGCGCGTACGGCGTCGAGGCGGCCGGTATCTCGACGTCCGCGCTCGGCAGCGCGCTGGCCGCCAACACGCTGATGATCGTCGTCGCACAGTTCGCCGTACTCCGGTTCGTCGAGCGTCGGCGGCGGTCGCGGGTGATCGCCGGTGTGGGGCTGATCTGGGCCGTGGCGTGGCTCGCCGCCGCATACGCCGGGCTCGGGCACGGCAGTCAGGAGATGGCGACGGCCGCGTTCGTGTCGACGTACGCCCTGTTCGGGCTGGGTGAGGCGATGTTGTCGCCGACCGTCGCTCCGCTGGTCGCCGATCTCGCGCCCACCGGGATGGCGGGGCAGTACAACTCCGCTTTCGCGCTGGTGAAGCAGCTCGCGCTGGCGGTCGGGCCGGCGGTGGGCGGGCCGCTCGGTGCCTCGCTGCCCATGCCGTACGTCGTGACGTTCCTGCTGTTCTCGCTGGGGATCACCTTCCTCGCGCTGCGGCTGGGGCGGCAGCTCACCGCCGTACAGGACCGGCCGTGGCTCGGTCGGAGTCGGGTGGTGGCCCGGGGCGGGGCCGCCACGGAGCCGGCCGTCGCGGAGGCCTGAGTCCGCGATCAGCGTGGGAAGCGGCCGTCACCTTCGGGTGGCGGCCGCTTTCCGTGCTGGTTCGGTTGCTGTGCCGGTTCGGTTGCTGTGCCGGTTCAGCGGGTCGCCGTCGCCAGGGTGGCCGTGAAAGCGAAAGTCGTCGTGGCGTGGGCGGAGAGGCGGGCGGTGAGGGCCTGGCCCGCGGCCGTCAGGGCTTCCGCGCCTTCCGTGTCGAGGATCTGCTGGGCCCAGGGCAGGACCGAGAGGTGGCCGGGGGCGAACTCGGCCAGTGGGGGGAGGCTGATGCCGAAAGTGAGCTCGTGGGTCTTGGGGTCGCGGAAGCCGGCCGTGTGGAGGGCCGTGGTGAGGCGGTCGGGGGTGCAGGCGAAGGCCGCGGCGAAGGAAGCCGCCGGGTCGGGGCCGCCGTACTCCTCGATGACCTCGTGCTGGGCGGCGAAGTACGGGCTGGTGAGGGCGGCCGGGGACCAGACGGTGGCGGCGAAGCGGCCCTCGGGGCGGGTGACGCGGGCCGTCTCCTTGAGCGCGGCCGTCAGGTCCGGGAAGAACTGGGCGCCCTGTTGGCAGACGACCGCGTCGAAGGTGGCGTCGGGATAGGGGAGATCGTCGGCGGGGGCGGCGGTGAACTCGATGTCTGGGTAGTGGCGGGGGTGATGCGCCACGGCCACCTTGAGCATGGCCTCGTTGACGTCGGCGCCGTGGACGCGGCCCGCGGGACCGACCTGGGCGGCCGCGGCGCGTGCCGCGAAGCCGGTGCCGCAGGCCAGGTCGAGGACCGTGTCGCCGGGACACAGGTCCACGGCGTCGAGCAGCGCCGTCACGAAAGGCGTCATGATCGGTGCGAGGTACTGCTCGTAGCGTTCGGGGGCGCTGCCCCTGAGCTGGAAACCCGGTTCGTCTGCCATGGGGAGCTACTAGCACCGGGAGGCGGATTCGCCTAGATGGCGCGCGCGGGGCTTGTGCGCGCGCCGGTCAGGTCGCGCCTTTCGGCAGAAGGAACTCGCACCACACCGCCTTGCCGCCGCCCGGTGTGCGGCGGGAGCCCCAGTTGGAGGCGATCGTCGCCACGATGGCGATGCCGCGCCCCGACTCGTCGCCCGGCTCCGCGCGGCGGCGGCGCGGGAGATGGTCGTCGCCGTCCGTGACCTCGATGATCAGGCGGCGGTCGGTGCGGCGCAGCCGCAGCCGCATCGGCGGGATGCCGTGCTGGAGGGAGTTGGCGACCAGTTCGCTGGCGGCGAGGACCCCGAGGTCGTGCAGATCGGCGGGGAAGCGCCAGCTGGTGAGGACTCCGGAGGCGAAGGCACGCGCGCGTGGGGCCGCTTCGACGCCGCCGAGCAGTTCCAGGGCGGCGTTGCGGAAGAGTTCGCCGTCGGGGCCGGTGCGGGCCGGGTGCTGGAGGACCAGGACCGCCACGTCGTCGTCGTGGTCCGCCGTCACCCCGGCGGAGCGGACCAGCCGGTCGCAGACGACCTGTGGGGTGCCGGTCGCGCCGGCCAGGGCGCGCTCCAGGGCCGCGATGCCCTCGTCCAGGTCCTCGTTGCGGCGCTCCACCAGGCCGTCGGTGTAGAGGACGGCGGTGGAGCCGGGGCCGAGCGGGATCGAGCCGGAGGCGTGCATCCAGCCGCCGGTGCCCAGGGGCGGGCCGGTCGGTTCGTCGGCGCGCAGCACCACCCCGCTCTCGTCGCGGACGAGGATGGGGAGATGGCCGGCCGAGGCGTACACCAGGCGGCCCTCGTTCGGGTCGTGGATGGCGTAGACGCAGGTGGCGATCTGGTTGGCGTCGATCTCCGTCGCCAGGCCGTCCAGCAGCTGGAGGATCTCGTGCGGAGGCAGGTCGAGGCGGGCGTAGGCGCGGACGGCCGTGCGCAGCTGGCCCATGACGGCGGCCGCGCGCACCCCCCGGCCCATGACGTCGCCGATGACCAGGGCCGTACGGCCGCCGCCGAGGGTGATGACGTCGTACCAGTCGCCGCCGACCGCGGCCTCCGTGCCGCCGGGCTGGTAGGTGGCGGCGATGCGCAGGTCGTCCGGCTGTTCGAGCTCCTGCGGGAGCAGGGAGCGCTGGAGGGTGACCGCGGTCTCGCGCTGGCGGCGTTCGCTCGCGCGCAGGCGCTCGGCGGCCTCGGCGTGGTCGGTGACGTCGGTGGCGAAGACGAGTACGCCGTGGCCGTCGGGGGACTCCCCTTCGGTGACCGGGGTGCAGCTGAAGGTGTAGGAGCGGCCGTCGGGGGCCTTGCGGGACTTCAGGGTGCGGGGTCTGCCGCTGCGCTGGACCTGGTCGAGCAGGGGCAGCAGGCCCAGTTCGTCGAGCTCGGGCAGGGCCTCGCGGGTGGGTTCGCCGAGCGGACGCGGGCCGAACGCGGCGACGTAGGCGTCGTTGACGTAGGCGACGCGGTGGTCGGGGCCGTGGACCAGGGCGACCAGGGCCGGGACGCGGTCGAGGACCTCACGGACGGGGAGTTCGTCGACGGCCGGCACGGGGCGGCTGGCGTCGGTGAGTTGTTCGGCGCGGGCCGCGGGGACGGAGCCGGGCTGTTCGGGCTGCCGGTCGGGAAGGGCCACCTGGTCGGTCCGCGCTGCGGCGCGGCGCTGCGTTCCGGGTAGCCGGGCGCTCCAGCGCGTGAAGTTCACGAATCCTTGCCTCGTGTCGTCGTCTTCGGCGTCTGCGGCCGGCTCCGGGCCTGGCCGGAGGGCTGGGGGATGACGCCCCCGGGATGCAGCACGGTGGGGAAAGCCTCTTGGGTTCGAAGGGGTCGGGGATTACGAAGGGGCGGGGATACGAAGGGGCGGGGTTCAAGGGAGCGGAGTTCGATGGGGGCGGGCTGCCGCTCGCCCGGATGGCGGGGATCAGTCTGGCAGTGTGGCCTACCGGAGCGACATCCGTCAGACGCCCACCCGGTCGGTGGAGTTCCTGGGTCCGGTCAGGACGACCCCTTCGGGTCGGTCGTCGGGTCGGTAGGAGGCTTTCCACCGGCCGCGAGTTCGAACTCCGCACGGGGATGTTCGAGTGAACCGAGCGAGACGATCTCCCGCTTGAAGAGGCCCGCGAGGGTCCATTCGGCCAGGACACGGGCCTTGCGGTTGAAGGTGGGCACCCTGCTGAGGTGGTAGACGCGGTGCATGAACCACGCAGGGTAGCCCTTCAGCTTGCGCCCGTAGACATGCGCGACACCCTTGTGCAGACCGAGCGAGGCGACCGAGCCGACGTACTTGTGGGAGTACGTCTCCAGCTCCTCGCCGCGCAGCGCGTGCGCGATGTTGTCGCCGAGGACCCGGGCCTGGCGGACGGCGTGCTGGGCGTTGGGGGCCGTCTCCGCGCCCGGCTGCTCGGCGGTGACGTCGGGGACGGCGGCGGCGTCTCCCGCCGCCCACGCGTGCGTGACGCCGTCGATCGTCAGCTGGGGGGTGCATTTCAGCCGACCCCGTCCGGTGAGCGGGAGGTCGGTCGCGGCGAGGACGGGGTTCGGCTTGACGCCGGCCGTCCACACCAGCGTGCGGGTCGGGAAGCGGGCGCCGTCGCTGAGCACGGCGACCCGGTCGGTGCAGGACTCCAGGCGGGTGTTCAGCCGTACGTCGATGTTGCGGCGGCGCAGTTCGGTGACCGTGTAGCGGCCCATCTCCTCGCCGACCTCGGGCAGGATGCGGTCCGAGGCCTCGACGAGGATCCACTTCATGTCCTCGGCCTTGACGTTGTGGTAGTAGCGCGTGGTGTAGCGGGCCATGTCCTCCAGCTCGCCGAGCGCCTCCACGCCGGCGAAGCCGCCGCCGACGAAGACGAAGGTGAGCGCGGCGTCGCGGATGTCCGGGTCGCGGGTGGAGGAGGCGATGTCCATCTGCTCGATGACGTGGTTGCGCAGGCCGATGGCCTCCTCGACCGACTTGAAACCGATGCCGTGCTCGGCGAGCCCGGGAATCGGCAGGGTGCGCGAGATCGAACCGGGCGCGAGCACGAGTTCGTCGTACGACAGCTGTTCGGCGCCCGCTCCCTCCTCCTCCGTGGCGAGGGTGGTGAGGGTCGCGGTGCGCTTGCCGTGGTCGATCGAGCGGACCTCGCCGATGACGACATGGCAGTGATCGAGCACCCGGCGCAGCGGTACGACGACATGGCGCGGGGAAATGGCGCCGGCCGCCGCCTCGGGCAGGAACGGCTGATAGGTCATGTACGGGTCCGGGGTCACGACCGTGATCTCGACCTCGCCCCGCCCCAGTTCCCGTTTCAGCTTCCGCTGCAGGCGCAGGGCCGTGTACATCCCGACGTAGCCGCCGCCGACAACGAGAATGCGCGCTCGTTCCTTCACCATCCCATGACGCACCCAGCGCTTGAGTTTGTCCACAGCCTCGACAATTTGTGTGACCGCAGGTCGGGGATCTCCGGAGTTGGCCGAATTGCCCAAGTAGTGCGGAGGAGTGCAGGTCAGTGGGTGTGCGCCGGGGAGCGTCAGGGGGTGCAATCGGGACTTATACCACCCGTGGTCCGATCGGGGGGCGCTCCGTGCGGAACCTGCCCCTTCTGAATTGACCCCCTCTCAACTATGTTCGTGTGTCGACGGGGTGTAGGGGGAAGCGCTTCATCGGATCCGAAGTCCGCGACGGGCGGACCGGTGATCCCGGCTTCCCCGCACGCTCCGCCTTTCCGATGGCGGGGAGAGTCTCCGGGGGGAGACGTCATTACCGGGGGAACGTTATGCATGTTCAGGACTCTCATTGGTCGTCCGCGCTCGCAGCGGGCGGCATGGTGAGCGCGGCGGCGGGCAACGGACGCGGGGACGGGCCGCGTACGACGCCGCTGCGCGTGGACGCACAGCGCAATCTGGAGCACGTACTGCGTGCGGCGCGCGAGGTCTTCGGCGAGCTGGGATACGGCGCGCCGATGGAGGACGTGGCGCGGCGGGCGCGGGTGGGCGTGGGGACCGTGTACCGGCGGTTCCCGAGCAAGGACGTGCTGGTGCGGCGGATAGCCGAGGAGGAGACCTCGCGGCTGACCGACCAGGCCCGGGCGGCGCTCGGGCAGGAGGACGAGCCGTGGTCCGCGCTGTCGCGGTTCCTGCGGACGTCCGTGGCGTCGGGAGCGGGGCGGTTGCTGCCGCCCCAGGTGCTGCGGGTCGGCGTCGCCGACGAGCGTGGGGACGCTTCCGTGTTCGACGAGGCTCGGGTGCCGCAGCAGCGGGGGCCGGGCGTCGGGGGTGCCGGGGTCGGCGCCGGTGAACTGCGGCTGGTCTCCGAGGACGACACGGGGGCCGCGGCGCTGCTCGAGGTCGTGGGGCAGCTGGTGGAGCGGGCCCGGGCGGCGGGTGAGCTGCGCGCCGACGTGTCCGTGTCGGACGTGCTGCTGGTGATCGCCACGGCGGCGCCCTCGCTGCCGGACGCGGCGCAGCAGGCGGCGGCGTCTGCGCGGTTGCTGGACATCCTGCTGGAGGGGCTGCGGTCGCGGCCTGCTTGATGCCGATGCTGCCCGCGGGTGGGGGTGCGCCCGGCCGTCGGCCGGTAGTGCGTTCCCACCCGCACCATCCGTGCGGCTTCCCCTGGGAGTCGGTTGAGGCTTCCCTGTTTGGGTGAGGGCTAGTACTGGGGGGTGGGAAAACCCCCCGGACGAGTGGATGCGGTGTACTCCGGGGGGCCTGAACAAAAGCCAATATGGCACTCTGACCCGGTGTTCGGGACGGATAGGGCTGGCGGCGGGGGCATTCCGCGATGAGTGTTGACGGGCGGGACGGGTCACAGGGGGACGGTGACCCGGAGGCCGGTGGTTCGCCGCAGGTGCCGAGTCAGGGCGGTCGGCCCTCCATCCCGGCCCAGGCCGGTGAGCCCGTCGAGGGCAGCGTCCCCGCCCAGCGCGACCGGCGCGAGGACGGCGCCGTACCGCCGCCACCGAGGAGCCTGCCGCCGTCGGACGCCGATCTGATCGAACGGATGCGCTCCGGCGACGACACCGCGTACGAGGCGCTGTACCGGCGCCACGCCGACGCCGTGCGCCGTTACGCCCGCACCTGCTGCCGGGACACCCACACCGCCGACGACCTCACCGCCGAGGTCTTCGCCCGCATGCTCCAGGCGGTACGCCGCGGCCACGGTCCCGAACACGCGGTACGCGCCTATCTGCTCACCACCGTCCGGCGCGTCGCCGCCTCCTGGACGAAGTCCGCCAGGCGGGAGCAACTCGTCGACGACTTCGCGATGTTCGCCGCGCAGGCCGCCCGTTCCCCCGAGGTCTCCGACGACGCCGCGTCCCTGGGCTCCTTCGGCGCGGGCCTCGATCTCGGCGCCGATGTGCGAGCCATGCACGAGGCCGAGCAGTCGTTGGCGATGCGTGCCTTCCGGTCGCTGCCCGAACGCTGGCAGGCCGTGCTGTGGCACACCGAGGTCGAGGACGAGTCGCCGAGCGAGGTCGCCACCCTCTTCGGCCTCGACGCCAACGGCACGCGCGTGCTCGCCAGCCGCGCCCGTGAGGGCCTCAGGCAGGCCTATCTGCAGGCCCACGTCAGCGCCGCCCTCGTCGGCGACGAGGAGTGCGCCCGCTACGCCGACCGGCTCGGCGCCTACGCGCGCGGCGGCCTGCGCACCCGTGCCGAGCGAGGCTTGCGCCAGCACCTCGAGGAGTGCGCCAAGTGCCGGCTGGCCGCGGGCCAGATCAAGGAAGTCGCCGGCGGCATCCCCGCAGTCGTACCGGTCGCGGTCATCGGCTGGTTCGGCGCCGCCGGGTACGCCAAGGCGCTCGGGCTCATCGCCGGTGGGACCGGCGCCGGGGCGGCGGGTGCCGCGGGTGCGGCCGCTGCCGCGAGCGGCGGTTCGTCCGGCGGGGCCGGCGCCGGTGGGGGTGCGGCGGCCTCCGAGGGGCTGGGCGCGCCCGTGAAGGCCGGCATCGCCGCCGGTGTCGTCGCCGTGGCCGGCGTGGCGGTGGCGCTCGCGCTGGCCGGGAGCCACAGCCCCGCCAGGAAGCCGGACGCCAAACCGCCGGTCTCCTCACCGGTCGTGCGGCCCGAGTCGCCGACGTCCGCGCCCCCGAGGAAGCAGCCCGCGCCGAACCCCCCGGCGCTCGTCCCCGTGGCGGACGCCTCCACCCCGGCGCCCACCCACACCCCCGCGCCCCGCCCGAAGCCCACCCCGACCGCCGCGCCGACACCCACTCCCACTCCCCCGCCTTCACAGCAGCCGAAGCCGAGCCCGAAGCCGACGCCCACCCCCACGCCGGCCCCGACTCCCCCGCCCGCTCCCGCCGTCTACGAGTGGAGCGAGCTGTCGTACGACCTCACCGGCGACGGCACCGAGCCCGAGATGCGGCTCGGGCAGAGCAGCTGGGTGTGGCAGCGCTACGGCCTCTCGATCGCCGACAAGCGGTACGCGCACGGCGTCACCGTGCACGGCGCCTCCTCCGTCACCATCGACCTCAACCGAAGCTGCACCGCCTACGAAGCCTCCGTCGGCATCGACGACACCACCCTGGGACTCGGCAAGGTCCGCTTCTCCGTCTACGCCGACGGCGTCCGGCTGTGGAAGTCCGGCCTGGTCGAGGGCGGCGACCAGGCGGTCCCGGTGCATGTGAACCTGAGCGGGCGCAGGACGGTACGGCTGGTCGTCGAACCCGACACGTCCTTCGACTCGCTGACGCTCGCCGACTGGGCCGAGTCGAGGTTCACCTGCTCATAGCCCGGCCGCTCAGGGGGCGGCGTGGCGGCGCAACGTCTCCGTGAACTCGGCGAACAGGGCGTCGGGGGTGAGCGCCGCGCCTCGCGCGTACTCCGTCTCGTAGCGATCAGCGCCCAGTACGGCGCGGGCGGCCCCTCCGGCAGCCTCGGCCCGGGCCCCTTCCGGCATCAGGCGCGGCTGGCCGTCGCGCCAGGTGTCCGCAAGGGCCAGCAGCCGGACCACGCGCGCGTGGTCGCCGAGTTCGGCCAGCAGCCCCGCGGTGCCGTCCAACAGGGTCGCCACGATCATGTCGGCGCAGCGCTTCTCCACCGCCTCACGCACGGCCTCGACAAGCTTCGGCAACCCGTGCGCCGCACCCGACTCGGCGGCCGTGACACCCGCGTCCACGGCCATCAGCATCACCAGGAACTGCGGCGGTGGCGTACCCCGGCCGGTCTCCACACGGGCCTCCTCCCACAGCTGCCGGGCCCGTGCCGTGTCCTTCTCGTCCAGCGCCATCTGAGCGCGCGTCAGCAGGACGAACGCCGCCGAGTCGATCACGGCGTGCCGCTCTGCGGCCTCGCTCGCCTCGTCCAGCAGCCGGCGCGCCGCCTGACGGTCACCCGCGCGGTAGGCGATCTCGGCGAGCCGGGCCAGCAGGAATGGCGCCTCGGCGTAGGCGCCGACCTCGTACGCCAGCCGCAGCGCCTCCTCGTACTCGGCCTTGGCCTCCGCGTGTCGGCTGCGGGCCATGGCCGCCTCGGCGGACGCGCTGCACACCTGGGCCCGCATCCAGCGGTCGCCGACCCGACGGCTGAGCACCCTCAGCTCCGCCAGATCCTCGTCGACGCCCTTCATGCCGCCCGGCGAGTCGACGGCCATGTGGGTGCGGAACATCAGGACGACGCCGATCGCCCAGTCGTCGCCGTATCTGCGGCTGTTGGCGACCGCGGTCTCCATGGCGTCGCGTACGTCCACCGAGCCGTCGAGGACGTACGTGGCGAGCGGCCACACCAACCCCGGCATACGGGCCGCCTCCGGACCGCCCGGCGCGTAGAAGTCCCGCAGTCGGGCGACGTAACTCCGCAGCCGCTCGTCCAGCCGGTCCTCGAACCGCTCGGTGTCCGCCCTGAGGAACAGGTGCAGCATGCGGAGGTTCATCCGGAGGCTGTGCCGGGGGTGGTGCCGCTCCCCGTCCGGGGCGTCCAGGAAGGCGTCGATGGGGTCGGGGGTGGTCGGGGAAGTGGTGTCCGGGGCAGTCGGCGGGTGGGTGTCGGGGGTGGTCGGGGCGGGATGGCCGTCCTGGGCGACGCCCAGGCGCAGGGTGCGGTCCACCCAGGCCATCCCCTCCTGGCGGTAGTTGCGCAGCCACCAGAACCAGCCCATGTCCAGGGCCAGGGCACCGGCCTCCTCCTCGGCCCCCTCGTCGAGGGCGCGGTCGAGAGCCGCCCGGATGTTGTCCAGCTCGGTCTCCAGACGGTGGATCCACGGGAGTTGGTCGGCGGAACGCAGGCGCGGCTCCGCCTCCGCCACCAGCGCCCGCACCCACGCGCGGTGCCGCCGTTCGGCCTCCGCGCGCAGCTCGGGGACCTCGGCGGCGCGCTCGACGGCGTACTCGTGGATGGTCTCCAGCATGCGGTAGCGCATGGTGCCGGGGCCGCCCTCCTCGTACGGCGTCTCGTACGGGGTGGCCACGATCAGGGACTTGTCGACGAGCGCCCCCACGAGGTCGGCCGCGGGACCCGTGCAGACGGCCTCCGCCGCGGTGAGGTCCCAGCCGCCGGCGAAGGCGGAGACCTCACGCAGGACCGTGCGCTCCCGCTCGTCGAGCAGCTCCCAGGACCAGTCCACGACCGCGCGCAGGGTCTGCTGGCGGGGCAGGACCGTGCGGCTTCCGGAGGTCAGGAGGCGGAAGCGGTCGTCGAGGCGGTCGGCGATCTGCCTCGGGGTGAGCAGCCTCAGCCGGGCCGCGGCAAGCTCGATGGCGAGCGGCAGCCCGTCCAGGCGGCGGCAGATCTCCTGTACGGCCTCGCGGTCGCGCAGCACGGCCGCCGCGTCGGGGCGGACGGCGGACGCGCGCTCCTCGAAGAGGCGGTGGGCCTGGTCGGGGACGAGGGGTTCGACCGGGCGCACCGACTCGCCGGGGACGCCCAGGGGTTCACGGCTGGTGGCGAGGATCGTGAGCCCGGGGCAGCGGGTGAGCAGGGTCTCGGCGAGGGCGGCCACTGCTTCGATGACATGTTCGCAGTTGTCAAGGATCAACAGCTGGCTGCGCGGGGCGCAGTGCTCGACGAGCAGGGCGACCGGGTCGTCCTGCGGGGCCGTCAGCTCGGTGGTCATCAGCACGGTCTCGCGCAGACCGAGCGCGCTGACCACCGCGCCTGGCACCGCCTCCGGCCGGTCGAGCGGTGCCAGTTCGACCAGCCAGGCCTGCGGGAGCCCGGCGGCGGCTTCCTCGGCGAGGCGGGTCTTTCCGGAGCCGCCCGGTCCGGTGAGGGTGACCAGCCTGGCCCTGTGCAATTCGGAACGGATGGCGTCGAGCTCTGGTTCCCGCCCCACGAAAGAGGTAAGCCGCGGACGAAGGTTGCCGGTGCGGGTGGGGGGTTGGGGGTGGCCTGTGAGACCGGGGGCTTGAGGGAGGGAGGGCTCGGAGGGCTCGGAGGGTCTGGAGAACTCGGAGGAGGATGGGAGGAGGAAGCTTTCGGCGGATCCAGTGAGTTGGGGCCGGGAGTCTCCCGCTGGACGGGCGTTGTCGGCGGTGGGTGGGGAAGGCGGTGTCGGGCCGGGTGGCTCGGTGAGCAATTCGGCGTGCAGCGCTCGCAGTTGTGGGCCCGGGTCGGTGCCCAGGCCTTCGGACAGGGCTCGGCGGGCCGTCTCGTACGCGGCGAGGGCGTCGGCGCCGCGGCCCGTGTCGCGCAGGGCGCGGATGAGGAGGGCGTGCAGGGGCTCGTCGTACGGGTGGGCCGTCGTCAGTTCCGTCAGACGCGGTACGGCGGTGTGGGCGCGGCCCAGTCGCAGGTCCGCGTCGATACGCGCGCGCGTGGCCTCCAGGTGCAGGGCGTCGGCGCGGGTGGCGGCGGTGCGGTCCGGGAGGTCGGCGAGGGCGGGGCCGCGCCACAGGGCGAGGGCCTCGGTCAGGACGCGGGCCGCGTGTGGGGCGTCGTCGGCCGTCAGGGCCGCAGTGCCCTCGTGGACCAGGCGCTCGAAGACGTACAGGTCGACGTCGTCCTCGGTCGCGGCGAGGCGGTAGCCACCGGGGGTGGAGGTGATGGCGTCCTTGCCGAGGACGCGGCGGAGGCGGCCGATCAGGGCCTGGAGGGCGGCAGGGGCGTCCTGGGGCGGGTCGTCCGCCCAGATCTCGTCGATCAGGGTGGTGGGGGGCGTGACGCGGGCGGGGCGCAGGGCGAGCGCGGCGAGGAGCGTGCGCAGGCGGGGGCCGGGGATGGGTATGGCGGTGCCGTGGTCGTCTGCTGCCTCGGTGACGCCCAGGATTCTGTACCGCACCGGGTCATTGTCGCTGGGAGACGGCGGTGAGGCATCGGGTTTGGGGGTGTCGGTCGGTGGGTGGGCGCGGGTGGGTGGGCGCGGGTCATGGGTCTCGCCCCCGCCGCCCCTACCCGTCCCATCCTCCAGGGGCTACCGCCCCTTCGACCCCGCTCCCGGGGGCTCCGCCCCCTGCACCCCTGCCGGGGCTCCACCCCTGGCCCCCATCAGAGCTCCACCCCTGGACCCCATCGGGACTCCACCCCAGGACCCCATCGGGCTCTGCCCCGGACCCCAACGAGGCTCCACCCCAGGACCCCAACGGGCTCCGCCCGGGAGCCCATCGGCCTCCGCCCCGGACCCCAACGACGCTCCACCCCAGGACCCAACAGCCTCCGCCCCGGACCCCAACGGGCTCCACCCCAGGACCCCAACGGGCTCCGCCCGGGAGCCCATCGGCCTCCGCCCCGGACCCCAACGACGCTCCACCCCAGGACCCAACAGCCTCCGCCCCGGACCCCGACGGGACTCCACCCCAGGACCCCAACGGGCTCCGCCCCGGACCCCGACCGGCCCTCCGGGCCTCGTCCTCAAACGCCGGACGGGCCGGAGACACACCAACCCGCCTCAAACGCCGGATGGGTCGGAGACACACCCACCCGCCCCTCAGAGGCACCGTTCCCTTACGCCACGCCCGCTCCCCCGCCCGAAGCCAACGCCCCCCGTTTCGGGGTGATGCCCGCCGGGACCGCTCGCTGGCGGGCCGGGGTGCCTGTCCAGCAGGTGCCTCGGCGGGCCAGGAGGCGGCGGAGCCAGAGTTCCAGGGAGACCAGGTCGGCCAGGCCGTCCAGGGGCAGGGGCTCGCCCTGTGCCGCCGCGCGCAGGGCCTTGCGGACCACCCTTGCCTCGACCAGGCCCGCCTCCGCCAGCAGGGGCGTGCCGAAGAGGGTCATCAGGGAGTCCGCGGCGACTCTCAGGCCGGTGCGGGCGGCGACCGCCGCGGACGCGTGGGACGGGGCGCCCCAGCCGGGCGGGAGGTCCCGTACGCCGGCGCCCTCCAGGACCGTACGGAGGATGTCCGCGCGGGCGCCCGGCTGGACGCGCAGGGCCTCCGGGAGGGTGCGGCAGGCGCGGACGACCTGGTTGTCGAGGAACGGGGCGTGCAGACGCTGGGAGCGGATCTCGGCCGCCTGTTCGAGGACGCGGAGATCTGCCGCCTGGCGGGCGAGGGCGGCACGCGCGCGGTGGTCTCCGGGACGTTGGCCCGGGCCCATCCCGGAGCGGTTCGTGGCCGCCTGCAGGCGAACCGATACTTCAGCGAGCGCCTCGCCGGTCAGCCAGCGTGCCGCGGGGCCCGGTCTGGCCCAGGTGAGGGCGGCCAGGGAGGCTCCGACGGCGCCTCCGGGTTCGTCGAAACGGCGCTGGAGGAGGCGCTCGGCGAGCAGTTCGAGGCCCGCCCGGTACGGCGTGCGCGCAAGCCTCCGCGCCGCGCCGTACACGCGCGCGGGGACCATCACGGAGCCGTCCGCCTTGGCGAGGGCGGCGACCGGGCGTACCAGGTGGCGGCGTTTGCGGTCCATCAGGAGGTCGGCCAGCCGGGCGGGGTGGGCGTCGAGGACCTGGCGGGCGCCGTAGCCCGTGAAGTGGTCCGCGCTGCCGGCGGCGAGGCGGGCCCGGTGGCGGGCGGCCGTGACCAGGGACTGGCCCGGTTCGTCCGTCAGCGGACCGTCCAGGTCCGCGTACGGCAGGGTCTCCTCGCCGCCGGTCACCACCACGTGGTGCAGGCGCGGGTTGGCCGCCAGGGTGCCCGCCCGTTCAACCTCCGCCTCGCGCCCGCCCACCACCAGGTCGTTGAAGGTCACCGCCAGCAGGCGCTCGCCCGCGCCCGTGCCATGGCCGAGGACCGTGCCCGGCATGCCCGGCAGGCCGGCGGCCAGGAGCGCGAGGGTGCCCGACGCGGGGCCGCCGGAGAGGTCGGCGCCGATACCCGCGACCGGCATCCCGCGCGCGGCACGGCGTTCGGCGGGCCCCATGCCGGGGACGGGCCCGGGGTCCATGTCGACGCCCGGGACGTGCCGCGGTGCCGACAGACGCGCGCGTACCGCCTCCACCAGTGCGTCGCGCACCGCGTCCACCGCGCTGTCGGGGTCGGCGGAGGGCGCCGCCACGGCGAGGGAGGCGACCGGCTCGTAGCCGGCGATCTCGCGCGCCCCGGCGCGCAGGATGAGCGCGTGCCCCGGCGGAATGCGCCGTACGCCGTCGTAGGGGGTGGAGTCGTCCAGAGCCGCCGGCACGTCGGGGGCGGCGAGCAGGGCGGCGAGGTGGCCGAAGTCGAGGTTGGCCTCGATGAGGTCGGCGAGCGGCAGAGCCGCGGTCGCGTACGCCGTGCCGCCGGCCCAGGGGGTGTAGAACACCGGGCGCGCGCCGGCCAGATCGCCGCAGACGGTGAGGCGGCGGCCGACCTGGACGATGGCCGTGTAACTGCCCGGCCACGCCGTCAGATGCCGCAACGCGCCCCCGCGCGCGGCGAACAGACCGACCCTCAGTTGCTCGTCGGATGCTCCGCAGGTGCCCAGGACCGCGATCCGGGTCTGCGGGTCGGCCCGCACCACGCGCACCTCGTCGGGGCGCCAGTCGCCGACCGCCCACAGCGGGTCGGGGTCGCCCCACAGGAGTTGGGAGCCCACCGGGTGCACGGTCTCGCCGTCGAATCCGGTGGCCCCCGCGGAACCGATCTCGGCGGCCACCGCGGCGGTGCTGCTCCATCCCACCAACCACCGCATCGACGCCTCCACAGGCTGTGGACAACCAGTGCACCGCACGAACCGGTTCACCATGCTGCCATGAAGAACGCGTGCCGGCGGGGCGGTGGAGCCGCTTATGACCCCCGGAACGCGCCGGGGCGCTCACCCTTGCGGGGAGATCCCGAAGCCGTCAACACCCAGGCGGAAGAAGGTGTCTGCGACGCGAATGCGCCCCCGAAACGCTCCCTGAAAACGCCGTTCGCGCCCTCAAGTACCGTGGTGGGAGCCGTAATCCGGGAAGGAACGCGGGGTCGATTTTCGGCCAAATCCCTGACGCGGGGACAGGTGTGCACACGCTCCGTACATGCTCTGCGCACCGCCATGTCAGGTGCGCAGCCCGGGAGGTGGGATTCACCTCCCGGACCGGTCCGCCGCCCGCGGGGATGTAGGCGGCGGTGTCCCCCAGCCCACTGGATCCAGTACAGCGGGCCGACCCACGCAGCATCCATGGAAGCGCTCCCCGTATGGCCGGAGAAGAGCGCACGGACGGGCGCACGGCCACACGGCGGTAGCACGACGCAACTGCGCGTATCGGACCCGCACTTCAGTACGGACCACAATCCCGCCATCCGGAACAATGCCCCTTAACGCTTGGGATGCGGCGAACTACGCTGGGTTTACGAATGCCGCGTGGTTATGCCAACGCGGCAGCCGTCTGTGTCGAGGGGTGGCGCAATGTCCAGGGAGCAACGCGGGCCGAACGAAAAGCTCGGCGCCGTTCTCGCCCTCGCGGGAATCAGCAACGCAGGCCTCGCCCGTCGCGTCAACGACCTTGGCGCCCAGCGGGGACTGACTCTTCGCTACGACAAGACCTCGGTGGCGCGCTGGGTGTCGAAGGGCATGGTGCCGCAGGGCGCCGCGCCACACCTCATCGCCGCCGCGATCGGCCAGAAGCTCGGCCGCCCGGTACCGCTCCACGAGATCGGTCTGGCGGACGCGGATCCCGCACCCGAAGTGGGCCTCGCCTTCCCCAGGGACGTAGGACAGGCGGTGCGCTCGGCGACGGAGCTGTACCGACTCGACCTCGCCGGGCGCCGGGCCGGCTCCGGTGGCATCTGGCAGTCGCTGGCCGGATCGTTCGCAGTAAGCGCGTACGCGACGCCCGCCTCACGGTGGCTGATAACCCCGGCCGACTCGTCGGTGGCGCGCGAGGCGAACTCCGCGGAGGGCTCGGGCGCACCGCTCAAAGTCGGCCACAGCGATGTGCAGAAGCTGCGGGAGGCCGCCGAGGACGCCAGGCGCTGGGACTCCAAGTACGGAGGCGGCGACTGGCGTTCGTCGATGGTGCCCGAGTGTTTACGGGTGGAGGCGGCGCCGCTGCTGCTGGGCTCGTACTCGGACGAGGTCGGGCGCGCCCTGTTCGGGGCGAGCGCCGAGCTGACCCGGCTCGCCGGGTGGATGGCCTTCGACACCGGGCAGCAGGAGGCCGCGCAGCGGTACTACATCCAGGCGCTGCGGCTCGCGCGCGCGGCGGCCGACGTGCCGCTCGGCGGCTATGTGCTGGCGTCGATGTCGCTGCAGGCCACGTACCGGGGCTTCGGCGACGAGGGCGTCGATCTCGCGCAGGCCGCCCTGGAGCGCAACCGGGGCCTGGCCACCGCCCGCACCATGAGCTTCTTCCGGCTGGTCGAGGCACGCGCGCACGCCCGCGCGGGTGACGCACAGGCCGCCGGGGCCGCGCTCAAGGCCGCCGAGGGCTGGCTGGAGCGGTCCCGGGAGGGCGACAACGACCCGTCCTGGCTCGGCTTCTACTCCTACGACCGGTTCGCCGCGGACGCCGCCGAGTGCTACCGGGACCTGAAGGCGCCCCGGCAGGTGCGGCGCTTCACGGAGCAGGCCCTCTCCCAGCCGACGGAGGAGTTCGTGCGGTCGCACGGGCTGCGGCTGGTCGTCTCGGCGGTCGCGGAACTCGAGTCGGGCAACCTCGACGCGGCGTGCGAGCAGGGCGTGCGGGCGGTGGAGGTCGCGGGGCGCATCTCCTCGGCCCGCACCACCGAGTACGTGAAGGACCTCCTGCACCGTCTGGAGCCGTACGGGGACGAGCCGCGGGTGGTGGAGCTGCGGGAGCGGGCGCGGCCGTTGCTGATGGCACCCGCATAATGCGACGCGAGGCAGTTTGAACACGATGTCAGTGGCGCAGTGCACTATCGGAGGCGGAGGTGGTGCAGGTGCGGCATGAGATCGCTTACGACTGCGACGTGCTGGTGGTCGGCGGTGGCATCGTCGGGTTGTCGACGGCGTACGCGATCACGCGTGCCGCCCCGGGCACCCAGGTGACGGTGCTGGAGAAGGAGGCCGGGCCCGCCCGGCACCAGACCGGGCGCAACAGCGGGGTCATCCACAGCGGGGTCTACTACCGGCCCGGCTCGCTCAAGGCCCGGTACGCCGTGCGGGGCGCGGCCGAGATGGTGAAGTTCTGCGCCGAGTACGGCATCGCGCACGCCGTCACCGGAAAGCTGATCGTCGCCACCGAGCGCGAGGAGCTCCCCCGACTGCACGCCCTGGTGCAGCGCGGCCGGGAGAACGGGATTCCGGTGCGGGAGCTGAGCGGCCCCCAGATCGGGGAGTACGAACCGGAGGTGCGCGGCCTGGCCGCGATACACGTCGGGACGACCGGGATCTGCGACTTCGTGGGCGTGGCCCGGCAGCTGGCGGAGGCCTCGGGCGCGGAGATCCGCTACGGGGCGCGGGTGGAGCGGGTCGACCGGCGCCCGGAGCGCGGGGTCGCCGTCCGCACGGCCGCCGGGGACGTCGTCCGCGCGCGCGTGATGGTGAACTGCGCAGGGCTGTACTGCGACGAGGTGGCGCGGCTGACCGGGGACGACCCGGAGATGCGGATCGTGCCGTTCCGCGGCGAGTACTTCTCGCTGGCCCGGCCCGAGCTGGTGCGCGGCCTGGTGTATCCGGTGCCGGACCCGGCGTTCCCGTTCCTCGGGGTGCACCTCACGCGCGGGATCGACGGAGGCGTGCACGTCGGGCCGAACGCGGTGCCGGCGCTGGCCCGCGAAGGGTACGGCTGGGGTGTCGTACGACCGCGGGAGGTGGCCGGCACGCTGGCGTGGCCCGGCTCCTGGCACATGGCCCGGCAGCACTGGCGCTACGGCGCCGGGGAGCTGCGCCGATCGGTGTCCAAGCACGCGTTCACGACCGCGGTGCGCAGGCTGCTGCCCGCGGTGACCGCGGACGACCTCGTGCCGACCGCCGCCGGGGTGCGGGCGCAGGCGGTGCTGCGGGACGGTTCGCTGGCGGACGACTTCCTGATCAAGGAGGGCGCGCGGACCGTGCACGTGCTGAACGCGCCCTCGCCCGCGGCCACGGCCTCACTGCCCATCGGGCGGGAGGTGGCACGCAGGGCACTGGCGATGCTGGGCTCGGTGTGAGCCGCCGAAACGCACAGGGTGAGCCGCCGTAAAATCGACCTCACTGTGTCTGACTCCCACACCACCCCCGAACGCGCCGGCACCGGCGAGCACACCTCGCACGCCCCCGGTGTCTCCATCCGGCACACCCGGTCCAAGGGCGAGCCGCGGTTCCCCGACGGGCCGAAGGCCGATCCTGCCGGGTCGCACTTCGAGCGGCGCATCCGCAGCTTCCAGCCGCGGCGCAGCCGGGTGACCGCCGGCCAGGCGGACGCCCTGCAGCGGCTGTGGCCCAAATGGGGGCTGGACATCGACGGGCGCCACACCCTCGACCTGACGGAGCTGTTCGGCAACACGAACCGGGTGGTGCTCGAGATCGGGTTCGGCATGGGCGAGGCGACCGCGCAGATGGCCGCCGCGGACCCGGAGACCAACATCCTCGCCGTGGACGTGCACACCCCCGGCCAGGGCAACCTCCTCAACCTCGCCGACCAGGGCGGCCTGTCGAACGTCCGCGTGGCCAACGGGGACGCCATCATCCTGCTGCGCGAGATGCTGACCCCCGACTCCCTCGACGGGCTGCGCGTCTACTTCCCCGACCCCTGGCCCAAGAAGCGGCACCACAAGCGGCGGCTGATCCAGCCGGAGTTCCTCGACCTCGCCGCCGCCCGCATCCGACCGGGCGGGATCGTGCACTGCGCGACGGACTGGGAGCCGTACGCCGAACAGATGCTCGAGGTGCTGACGGCGCATCCGGAGTTCGAGAACACCAGGCCCGACGGCGGTTTCGCGCCGCGTCCCGACTTCCGTCCGCTCACCCGTTTCGAGGGCCAGGGACTGGACAAGGGACATGTCGTGAACGACCTGCTCTTCCGTCGCGTACCCCATCACGACCAGCCCCTCACCGGCGCCTGAGGCCCGTCGGCCTCCTGCGGGCGGCGCCTTCCCTCGTTAGGGTCAATGCCGTGGCCACCAGTTCCCCGTATCCGACACACCCGCCGCAACCGCCGTACCCCGGCGCTCCCGCGGGCGGGTCGATCGGGCACGCGCACTGGTGGCAGCGGCGCTCGGTGCGCTACGGCGCGCTCAGCGCCCTGCTGGCCCTCTCGGGGCTGGTCATCCTCGCCCTGGTGCGCCAACAGACCGGCACGGAGGGATTCCTGGTCGGGCTCGGCCTGGCCGTCCTGCCCGTGCCGCTGCTCATAGCGGCCTTCCGCTGGCTCGACCGGGTCGCCCCCGGCCCCTGGCGCAACCTGCTGTTCTCCTTCGCCTGGGGTGCCTGCGCGGCCGCGTTGATAGCGATCGTCGCCAACAGCTTCGCGACGCGGTGGATAGCGACGGCGACGGCGGATCCGTCGAGCGCCGACACCCTGGGCGCCACCGTCATAGCGCCCATAGTCGAGGAGTCCGCCAAGGCGGCGGCCGTACTGCTCGTCTTCCTGTTTCGCAGACGGGACTTCACGGGGATCGTCGACGGAGTGGTCATAGCCGGGGTCACCGCCACCGGCTTCGCGTTCACCGAGAACATCCTCTACCTGGGCACCGCCTTCGGCACCGACCAGCTCACCGGTGACCGGGGCATCGCCTCCGTGACGGCGGCGACCTTCTTCGTCCGCATCGTCATGTCGCCCTTCGCGCACCCCCTGTTCACCGTGCTCACCGGCATCGGCTTCGGCATCGCCGCGGCGGCGGCCGACCGGCAGCACGTACGGCGGGTGCTGATCCCCCTGTGCGGACTGCTGCTCGCGATGGGCATGCACGCCATCTGGAACGGCTCGTCCACCTTCGGCCAGTACGGGTTCTTCGGGGTGTACGCGGCCTTCATGGTGCCGGCGTTCGGGCTGCTGACCTGGCTGGTGATCTGGACCCGGCAGCGGGAGCTGCGGACCGTGCGCGAGGAACTGCCCGCGTACGCGGCCGCGGGGTGGCTGACGCCGGCCGAGCCGTACGCGCTGGGATCGATGCGGGCGCGGCGGATGGCCCGCGACTACGCGGGCCACCACTTCGGCAAGGCGGGTGCGCGGGCGGTGACGCAGTACGAGGCGTACGCGACCTCGCTCGCGTTCCTACGGCACCGGGGGCGCCGTGGGCGGGCCGGGGTCGATTTCGTCGTACGGGAGCGGGAGTTGCTGGCCGAGCTGTGGCGCCTGCGGGAGGTCGCCCGGCCGGCCCTGGACCACGCGGCCCGGGCGACGGCCCCACCGGTCCCGGTGGCCGCCCCGCCCTGGCCGCTGTACGGCACGTACGGCCATCCGGCGGCACCGTATCCCGCGTACAACCCGTACCAGTCGTAAGGCCGCGTCCGACTCTGCACCGCCAGCCCCCGCCACGGTGGCCGAGCGCCGTGGCGGCGGACGTCGCTGCTGGAAGAGGCCGACGACGGACCAAGCCGACGGCAGAAGGAGCCGACAGCCGGTCCGGCGGAGGCATCGATCAGCAACATTCCGGCCGGCCCGCATCAAGCCGAGGCCTCCGCCACCGACACCCGCTCGGAATTCCTCAGACCGACACCCCCACCAAGCGGGCCGACCCCGGCAACCTCAGACCGACACCCCTACCAAGCTGGCCGCCCCCGGCATCCTCAGGCCGAAGCCTCCGTCAAGCGGCTGATCTCGGGGTCCGTCAACGTCACGTCGGCCACTCCCAGGAGGGCCGGGAGCTGGTCCACGGTGCGGGCGCTGGCGATGGGGGCCACCACCGTGGGCTGGGCCGCGAGCCAGGCCAGGGCGATCGTGGGGATCGGGGCGTCGTGGGCCTCGGCGATCTCGTCCAGCGCCTTGAGGACCCGCTGGCCGCGCTCCGTCTCCAGGTGCTTGGCGGCGCCGCCCGCGCGAGGGCTGTCGACCGTCGTGCCGGGGCGGTACTTGCCGGTGAGGAAGCCGGACGCCAGGGCGTAGTAGGGGACGGCGGCGAGGCCGTAGCGCGCGGCGAGGTCCTGCAGCGGTCCCTCGTAGGTGTCGCGGGAGACCAGGTTGTACTGCGGCTGCAGCGCCACGTACTTGGCGAGGCCCTCCCGGTCGGAGAACTCCAGGGACGCCGCGAGCCGTTCGGTGGAGATGTTGGACGCGCCGATCGCCCGCACCTTGCCCGCCGTCACCAGCTCGTCGAGCGCCCCGATGATCTCCTCGACGGGAATCTCCGGCTTATCGAAGTGCGTGTAGTACAGGTCGATGTAGTCCGTGTCGAGGCGGCGCAGCGAGGCGTCGGCGGCGGCCTTGATGTTGGCGGCCGACAGCCCCTGGTACTCGGGGTGCTGGCTCACCTTGGTCGCGATGACGACGTCGGACCGGTTGCCGCGGGCCTTGACCCACTTGCCGATGATCGTCTCGGACTCGCCGCCCTGGTTGCCGGGGACCCAGGCGGAGTAGCCGTCGGCGGTGTCGAGGAAGTTGCCGCCCGCGGCCGCGTAGGCGTCGAGGACGGCGAAGGACGTGGCCTCGTCGGCGGTCCAGCCGAAGACGTTGCCACCGAGGGAGAGCGGGAAGACCTCGAGGTCGGAGGAGCCGAGTTTGCGCAGAGAAGTCATGTGTATGGTCAACGCCCGCCCCGGAGATTCCTCTTCCGGAACGGCCGCAAACTTCCCGTAAACAATCGGAGGCGGCCGTTCCGGGGCGGTGCCGCTGTCAGGGGTTGAGGCCCTTGCTGCGCAGCCAGGTCATCGGGTCGATGCCGGTGGCCTGCCCGTTCGGGTGGACCTCGAGGTGCAGGTGCGCGCCGGTCACGTTGCCCGTGGCGCCGATCCGGCCGATGACGTCACCGGTGGCGACCTTCTGGCCGACGCTGACGCTGATCGAGGACTGGTGGCAGAACCACAGCTCGGTGCCGTCGTCGAGGGTGAGGATCGTGCGGTAGCCGTACGACCCCGCCCAGCCGGCCTCCGTGATGGTGCCGGAGTGGATGGCCTTGATGAGCGTGCCCGTCGGCGCGGCGAAGTCGAGGCCCGTGTGGTAGCCGGAGGACCACATGGAACCGGCCTGACCGAAGGTGCCGGTGATCGTGTAGGAGACGACCGGCAGCTTGTACTGCTTGGCGAGTTCGGCGAGCTTGGCGTCCTCGGCCGCCTTCTTGGCCGCCGCCTCCGCCTTCTCCTTGGCGGCCTGCGCCTTGGCCGCCGCGTCCTTCTCCGCCTTGGCGGCCGCATCGTCGATCTGCTTGGCGAGGGCCGCCTCGGTGGCCGACTGGGCCTTGCTGTCGAGCTGGACCTGCTGCGACTCGGCCTGCGCCATGATGCGGTCGCGCAGCGCCTCACCGGCGTCCCGGGCGCCCTGCTCGGTGTCCTTGGTGCTCACCCCGACGGCGCTGAGCGCGGTCGCGGAGCCCTTGGGCGCGTCGGAGCCAGCGTCGAACACATGGGCGACGGAGGCAAGGTCGGGCAGGGAGATGGACACCGGCGGCTTGCCGGTGTTGGCGCTGGCCATGCCGCCCGCGCCGACGGCGGCTATGACACCGACACCGAGAACCGTGGAGCTGCGGGCGAGTCCCCCGCCGCGCTGCCTGGAGACACGGTGCCGGCCGCGTACCGGGCGGAGGGACTCCTCGGTGGGGTTCCACTCCTCCCACTGGCCCTCGTCGTCGCTGGAGCCGAAGCCGAAGGGCCGGGTGCCCGGCACGAACGGGGCTGCCGGGGCAGGCGGGTTGGACGCCACGTGGGCGTGCTCCTTTCCTTCCTTCTCGCCTACCGGGTTAGCTGACGGGTTCGGAGCAGGAAGGTCTCCTACGCGCGTAAACCTGCCGTGGGTCCACGGCGGTTTCCGCGCGATTCACCCCAGGGTGGTGGTTCCCCGGTTCCCTTGCGGGATTCGGCGCGTGCGCACGGAGCCGCCTCTTGTGACGGCTGGGACGACCGCGCTGCGTTATCGAACGTTAATAGACCCGGGGTGGGGTTTCCAAGCAGTTCGGCTTGATCATTAAACGTTTTTGGCGCGGACGTTCGGGCCATGACCGGTGAAAATCGGGCGAGTTGACCTTGCCCCGGGTTCTGCATGGGGAGTGACGGTCAGGGAAACGGGAAACACCGAGGGCCGGAATCCAGTCACTGGACTCCGGCCCTCGGCCTTCAGTAGCGGGGACAGGATTTGAACCTGCGACCTCTGGGTTATGAGCCCAGCGAGCTACCGAGCTGCTCCACCCCGCGTCGTTGTGAGACCAGCATACGCCATCCGCGGGACGCCCAGCACCAGGGTTTCCGTCCGCCCCCGCGTCCGCCCCCGCTCCACCTGCGTTTTTCAGCCCGGCAGATGGGCGTTCGGCGCCTTCGCCCGCCCCTCGTACTCGGGCACTACGACCACCTCGACGCCCCGCGACGCCAGCAGACCGCTGCCGTCGGCGGCCTCCACGAACGTGTCCGGCTCCCGCCACGCGGTCACCACCCGCCGTACCCCCGCCTCCAGGATCAGCCGGGCGCACGGCTTGGGACGGGACGCGCGGTGGGCGCAGGGCTCCAGGCTGCTGTAGACCGTCGCGGTCGCGAGCCTCGGATCGGCCGGGTCGAGCTTGGCCAGGGCCGCCTCCTCCGCGTGGACCACGGGGTCGCCGGCCTCGCGGGAGTGGCCGCGGGCCAGCTCGGTGCCGTCTGCGGCGACGACCACCGCGCCGACGCTGAACGCGGTCCGCGAGGGCGGGCACTGGGCCGCCAGGTCGCAGGCGAGGCGGAGCCAATGGTGGTCGGCGGCGGAGGCCAGCGGGCCGGTGCCGGGGGCGGTGGGCTCGTAGCGCATGAGGACCACGTCCTCGATCCGCCGGCTCTCCACCAGCCTGAGCCGTCCGCCCTGGTAGCCGCCCGGGCCGAAGAGGCGGGGCGCGTCGGCGTCGCCCACGAACAGGGGGGCGAGCACGAGCTGGAGCTCGTCCGCGAGGCCCTGCTGGAGCAGTTGGGTGTGGATGCGCCCGCCGCCCTCGACCATGAGTCGCCGCACACCCCGGACGTCGTGCAGATGCTCCAGCAGCCGGCGCCAGTCGAGGTCGGGTCCGAGCGGGACGACGTCGGCGGCGATCCCGAGCGCGCGGGCCCGTTCGCCCCCCTTGTCGGTCGTGTAGACGACCTTGTCGCCGCCCGTGTGCCAGAACCTCGCCGCCGGATCCAGCTCGCCCGAGCCGCTGACGGTGACCTTGAGCGGGTACTCGGGCCGACCCGAGGCGACGCGGGCGGCGCGGCGCTCGGGCGAGTTGACCAGCAACCGCGGGTTGTCGGCGCGGATCGTGCCGGCGCCGACCAGAATGGCGTCGGCGGAGGCCCGTACCTCGTCGACGCGGTCGAAGTCGGCCGGGGACGACAGCAGCAGGCGCTCGGGTCCGGTGTCGTCGAGGTAGCCGTCGAGGGAGACGGCGGCGGACAGCAGGACGTACGGGTGGGGCATCGACGCGCTCCCCGGCTCGTGACGGACGGCACGCTCGGCACAAGGCGCTGAACGGCCACTCTTGGTTCAAGTTTGAAACAAACCTACACTGGTGGCATGACGACTCGCTGGCTCACCCCGAAGGAGCAGCGCGCCTGGCGCGCGTACATCGCGGCGACGTTCCTCGTCGAGGACGCGATCGACCGGCAGCTCCAGCAGGACGCCGGCATGCCCCACCTGTACTACTCCATCCTGGCCAACCTCTCCGAGACCCCGGAGCGGCGGCTGCGCATGACCGACCTCGCGGAGCGGACGAAGATCACCCGCAGCCGGCTGACCTACGCCGTGGGTCGGCTGGAGAAGGACGGGCTGATCCGGCGCGAGAACTGCCGCTGGGACAAGCGCAGCAGCTTCGCCGTGCTGACGGACGAGGGCATGGACGTCCTGGAACGCACCGCCCCGGGACATGTGGAGAACGTACGGTCCTTGCTGTTCGACCACCTCACCGAGGAGCAGGTCGAACAGCTCGAGGAGATCTGTACGGGGATCGTCCAGCGGCTCCAGGAGGACGAGCGCCCCACGACCGACGAGGTGCCCTGGCGCCGCCGGTCGTCGCCGTCCTGCTCATGACCAGTACGTGAAGCGCCGCACAATTCTGTTGCTTCAAATTTAAAGCATGGGGTAGGGTCGCCGACTGTGCACCTGTTTCAAAACTGAAGCAGACGCCGCCAGACTACGGACGGACCCCGGAGACCCGCATGCCCGACTTCCCCGCCGCCACCGAGCGCGCCCGTGTCCGGGTGCCGCTGCGCTTCGCCGACGGCTACAGCGTCGACGCCGAACTGGTCACCTTCCATGGCCTGACCGACGGCCAGGAACACGTGGCCCTCGTCCTCGGCACCGCGGCCCCGGGCACGGTCCCGCTGGTCCGGCTGCATTCCGAGTGCCTGACCGGCGACGTCTTCGGCTCCGCCCGCTGCGACTGCGGCCCGCAGCTGCGCGAGGCGGTCGAGCGGATAGCCGACCGGGGCGGGGTCCTGCTCTACCTGCGCCAGGAGGGCCGGGGCATCGGCCTCTACAACAAGCTCGACGCCTACGCGCTGCAGGACCAGGGTCTCGACACGTACGAGGCGAACGCGGCCCTGGGCCTGCCCGAGGACGCCCGCGACTACACGGCCGCCGCGCAGATGCTGCGGGCCCTGGGCGTCGAGGAGCTGGACCTGCTGTCCAACAACCCCGACAAGGCCGAGCAGCTGCGGGGTCTGGACATCGCCGTGCGCGACCGCGTCCCCACGGGGGTGTTCACCACCGCGCACAACGTCCGCTACCTGCGCGCGAAGGTCCTGCAGACGCAGCACACGCTGCCGCTGGGCCAGCTGACGGAGCGCACGGCCGGCTGATTCCGCCGGCTGATTCCGACGGCGTCCGTCACCACACGCACGGCAGCATGACGTCGATCACGGTCGGCCCGCCGACGGGGCTGGAGAGCTCCAGGGTCCCGTCCAGGGCGGCCACCCGCCGCCGCATCCCGACCAGCCCGGAACCGCCCGTCTCGTCGGCACCCCCGTGCCCCTCGTCGGCGACCCGCACCCGCAGCCCGCGCCTGACCCGCGCCAGCCGGACCGAGGCCCGCGCGGAGCCGCTGTACTTGGCCGCGTTGGTCAGCGCCTCGGCGACCACGAAGTAGGCGGCCGCCTCCACGGCCGCGGGCGCCCGCACCCCGTCCTCCGCCAACCCGGCCACCTCCACGCTCGCCTCGAGTCCGCACCCGGCCGCCAGCGCCCGCACCGCACCCACCAGGCCCCGGTCCGTCAGGATCGGCGGATGGATGCCGCGCACCACGTGCCGCAGCTCGGTCAGTGCCTTCTCGGCCTGCGCCTGGGCCTCGTCGAGGAGGCGGCGGGCGGTGGCCGGGTCGCTGTCGTAGGCGCGTTTGGCGAGCCCGATGCGCATCGACAGGGCGACCAGGTTGGCCTGGGCGCCGTCGTGCAGATCGCGTTCGATACGGCGCAGCTCGGCGCCGTGCGCGGCGATGGCGTCGGCGCGGGTCGCCGCCAACTCCTCCACCCGCGCGGCGAGTTGGGCCTTCGGGGACGGCTTGAGCAGGGCGGTGGACCAGTCGGCCTCCAGGTCGGCGATCCACACGATCAGCGGGAGCACGAGGGGCGTACGGCGCAGCAGCCCGCTCCACACGCCGTCGACGACCAGTCCGAGGGGCCACAGCGGGAGAGCGAGGGCGAGGAGGGCGCCGTAGAAGTAATCGGCGACCATCCAGCGCAGATCGGTGAAGGTGCCGGGGTCCCGGACGGCCGTCCGGATGCGCTCCCGGACGGTCCCGGTGATCGGCTGGTACGCCTCCGGGATCCGCTGCCCGGTCCAGGCGGCCGTCATGACCCGCTTGGCGCCGGCGATCCGCCGGATCATCAGCACCGTCTCGGGCAGCAGCCAGGCGCCGACCACGACGAGCGTCCCGACCGCCGTGATGATCAGCACGGTGATGAAGATCCACAACCCGAACGCCATGGCCGCGGCCAGCACGAGATGCCCAGTGGCCCTCACCGCCTGCCGCACCGTTCTGCCCATGGGGCAACGGTAAGCGGGTGGGAGGCGGGGGCGCGGTGCAGCGGGCTACACCCTGTCGGCGCGGACGGGAGGCGCCGACTCCACGGCCCCGGCAACCGCCTCGCCCTCGACCACCTTCCGCCAGTGCTGAGGAACCAGCGGCGCGGCTGATTGCGTACGCCTTTCTCCGGCCCCGCCAACTCCTGCGGGACGGGTTGAACCCCTCGACCGCAGGCGACGTACGAGTCACCGTGGGTGGTAGACGACACCCACCGCCAGGGGCCCGAAGAGAGGCGGAGCGATTTCAGTGGGATCGAGCCAGGCCGTAGGAGAACTCGCTCCCGTCGTCGGGACGCGGGAGGCGACGCCCCTCCGGACGCGGGAAGAGTCCCCCGGGGCCCCGCACATCCCGGGTCTCGACGGCCTGCGTGGCATGGCCGCGCTGTACGTCCTGCTGTTCCACTGCTGGCTGCTGACCTTCCCCGGCTTCCCCGCCAACTCCGGCCCCGCCTGGACGGCCTGGATGATGTACGGCCGGCTGGCCGTCGTCTTCTTCCTCGTCCTGTCCGGCTTCTCGCTGGCCCTCTCCCCCGCCCGCAAGGGCTGGCAACTCGGCGGCACGGCCCGCTTCCTGCGCCGCCGCGCCTGGCGCATCCTCCCGCCGTACTGGGCGGCCCTCGCGTTCAGCGTCCTGATCGCCCGGTACGTCGTCCCCGCGTCGCACTTCGGCCCGCCGAACCGGTCCTCGCTCCTCGTGTACGGCCTCCTGGGCCAGGACGTCTTCACGGCCCCGACACCCAACGGAGCGTTCTGGTCGATCGCGGTGGAGGCGGAGCTCTACCTCCTCTTCCCGGCCCTGCTCCTCATCCGCCGCCGCTGGGGCGCGGTACTCCTGGTCTCGGCGGTAACCCTGCCGGTGATCGCCCGCGGCCTGCTCGCCCCCCACGCGAACCCGACAGAAGGGCTCAACTGGCTGACCCCCGACCTGGCCCCGGTCTTCGTCGCCGGTGTCGTCACGGCGGGCATCGTCACCGCGTCCGAGCGGATCCGCGGCCTCCCCTGGCACTGGCTGTCCGCCCTGGCCGCGCTCCCGCCCCTGGCCCTCATCGTCACCAAGGGCTCGGTCTGGACGATGCACCACTCCTACTGGATGGACCTGGCGGTGGTCCCGGCGATGGCCCTGCTCCTCGCCGCCCTCACCACGGGCCACCCCACGCTCCTCCTCCGCCTCCTCGCCACCCGCCCGATCCGCGCCCTCGGCGACTTCTCCTACAGCCTCTACCTGATCCACCTCCCGATCGTGATGGTCGTGATCCGAAAGCTCGCCCCCCACGTCGTTCCGTCGGGCGTCCCCACCTTCCTCCTCACCCTCGCCCTGAGCGTCCCGCTCTCCCTCCTGACGGCCTGGCTCTTCGCCCGCTACTTCGAAAACCCGTTCAAGAGGACACGCTCCTGGAAGGCGATGCTGCGCACGGGCAGGCAGAAGGGCCGCGCGGCGGACGGGAGTTGACAGCCGGGGAACGGTGTCGGGCCCACCCAAGATGCAACACATGAGGCAGGAGCGCAGGATGAGAAGTGAGCTCACCCTCCCTGGAGGTGATGAGGATGCGACGCGCACTCGGCGCCGCTGCGGCCCTCCTGCTCCCGATCGCCCTCTTCGCAGGCCCCGCCGCCGCAGCACCCCATGAGAAGACACCCTCGGCGGCCACCCCGGTGGCTGCCCACACAGTGCCCCGGCCAGGAACCGTTCTGGCTCAGGGACCGGACGACGTGTGCAACGACTCGATCAGCCGACCCCTTCTCCATCTGGGCTCCTCGGGGCCGGCAGTCGCTCAGCTGCAGTGCTATCTGAACAACGCCATCGATGCCGGTATCGACGAGGACGGCAGTTTCGGCCGCGTCACCCAGAGCACGGTCATGGACTTCCAGCAGTGCGCCGACATCACCGTCGATGGCCGTGTCGGAGCACAGACGTGGTCGTTCCTCACCCTCTGGGCCAATTCACCGGACGCGCCCTTCTCGTGCTGACCCGGGGAGCGATCATCCGGTCGGCAGGCGGCCACATGCGGCGGCGCCCCGGACGATCAAGGTCGACCGGGGCGCCGCGTCGCAGGTCAGGATGGTTTCCTGGTGACCTGTTCGGTAGGCCCTGTGGGACTCGAACCCACAACCAATGGATTAAAAGTCCACTGCTCTGCCAATTGAGCTAAGGGCCCAGGCGATGTTGCCTCCACGAGCATAGCCGGACGCGGCCGTGTCTCCGATCGGGTATCGGTGACACGGCCGCGTCGGGCGGGTGGACATGCCGGGAGTGTTACGGATCAACCTTTTCGGGGGCCGCGGAACGGGCCGCCTCGCGGGCCCGGGTGCGGGCGTGCTCGGGGTTGAGGAACCAGTGCCGGGCCGACGCCCCCCACCACGCCGCCGCGAAGCCGAGGACGACCAGGACCGCGAACGGGGCGTAGTTGAACGTCTCCCAGGTGACCGGCGAGACCTGCGGCAGCATGAAGAGGATCGTGATGGCGATGACCCAGACCACCGAGATCACGCCGATCGGCTGCGACCAGCGCCCCAGATGCCACGGCCCCCGCTCGAACGCCTCGCCCTTGCGCACCCGCAGCAACGTCGGCACGACGTACGCGATGTAGAGGCCGATCACGGCGATCGACGTCACCGCCGCGTACGCCGTGACGTTGATCAGGTACGGCAGGCCGAGGAGCAGCGCGCCGACCGCCGCCAGCCACACCGCCGCCACGGGGGTGCGCGTGCGCGGGCTGACGGTGTGCCAGACACGGGAGAAGGGGAGCGCGCCGTCGCGCGAGAAGGCGTAGATCATGCGGCTGTTGGCCGTCACGGACGCCATCCCGCAGAACAGCTGGGCGCCGATCACGACCAGCAGCAGGAGCTTGCCGGCCGTCGCGCCGAGCGCGTCCAGCAGGATCTGGGCCGGCGGCGCGCCCGTCGGGGACGCCAGCTCCTTGTCGTACGACTGGATGGCGAAGGTGAAGCCGAGAAGCAGGACGAAGCCCGCGATCCACGACGTCCAGATGGACCGCACGATGCCCTTGGGGCCCGCCGTCGAGGCGTCGTGGGTCTCCTCCGTCATATGGGCCGAGGCGTCGTACCCGGTGAAGGTGTACTGGGCCATCAGCAGGCCCAGCAGCACCACATAGACCCCACTGCCCCAGCCCGTGTTGTTCACGAACTTGGTGAACACGAAGGACGCCGACTGGTGGTGGTCCGGCACGAAGGCCAGCGCGCCGACGATCACACCGACGCCCAGCACGTGCCACCACACGCTGATGTCGTTGAGCAGGGCGACGATCTTCACGCCGAAGGTGTTCAGCAGGCCGTGCAGGATCAGGATGGCGGCGAAGAGCAGGACCGTGCGGCCCGGCGTGACCTTGAAGTCGAACTGCAGGTTCAGATAAGCGCCGAGGAAGGACGCGGCGCCGAAGTCGATGCCGGCCGTCACCGCCACCTGGCCCAGCACGTTGAACCAGCCCGTGAACCACGCCCAGGCGGCCGCCGAGCGGGGCGGCGCGAGACGGTGGGCCCAGAAGTAGAGGCCGGCCGAGGTCGGGTAGGCCGAACAGATCTCGGCCATGGACAACCCGACGAACAGGGTCATCAGACCCACCGCGACCCAGCCCCAGGTGATCACCGCGGGGCCGCCCGTGTTCATGCCGAACAGATACAGGGTGAGGCAGCCCGACAGGACCGAGATGATCGTGAAGGAGACCGCGTAGTTGGAGAACGCCGACATGCGGCGGGCCAGGACCTGCGTGTAACCGAGCTGGGCAAGCCGTTCTTCGTCGGACAGCCCCGAGGGGGACGGGCCCGACTGCCCGCTCGCTATGGCGTCATCTGTCATGCCCCCAGCGATTCCCTCGCCGGGGGTGTGACATGCACCACTCGCGTTACGGCATGGCTAAAAAATGCCCTTGTACGCCTTCCAGCCGGAGGCGATCTTCACCCGGGCGCCGAAGGATCCCCTCCCGTCACCGGGATTCCTGTATACGTTCCCCGCCGCGTCCCGCTCCACCAGATCCGCCTTGCCGTCACCGGTGATGTCACCGACGCCGACGACCGCGTTGTACGAGCCGCCCCAGTTCGCGAACAGCTTGGCCCGCGCACCGAACGTGCCGTTGCCCTTGCCGTAGTAGCGGTACAGGGTGTTCGCCCCGTCCTGCGCCAGCAGGTCCCCGATCCCGTCGCCGTTCAGGTCACCGGCGCCCACGACCTTCTTGTAGCCGCGCCAGTCACCGGCAAGCTTCACCCGCGCGGACAGCTTGCCCGCCGACGTCCCCTTGTAGAGGTACAAGGCCCCGGTCGAGGAGTTCCGCGCGACCAGGTCCGGACGGCCGTCCTTGGTGACGTCACCGGGCGCGGTCAGCACGTCGTACTGGTTCCAGCCGGATGTGCCCAGTGAGGTGTACGGCGTCGACGACGTGAGCGCCGCACCGCATCCCGGCCGGTACGCGCGCAGGGCGCCGCTGCTCAGCCGCACCAGGACGTCGTTGCACCGGTCCCCGCTCAGATCGCCGAACGCGACGAACCGCGCGCTCGTCGGCCACCCGCTCCCGCTCACCTTCCCCGAGAACGTGCCCTTGCCGGTGCCCTGCTGGAAGGCCAGGACGCCGGAGGAGTCGAGAGTGAGCAGGTCACCGACACCGTCGTCGCCGACGTGGTCGCGGTGGACCGCCGCGCCCCTCACCAGCCTGACCGTGCCGCTCACCCTCAGCGGGGCGCCGACGCCGTCCGCCGGGGTGACGGTGACGGTCCAGTCGTAGGAGCCGTTCGGCAGGTACGCGTCCCCGGTCCCTTGGCGATCGAGACCGCTCCAGCCGACGCTCAGGGCACCCCGCGCGGCGGTGCCGTCCACGCCGTCGCCGTAGACCTTGCCGGTGGCGCGGTTGCGGACGGTCAGGTCCCAGCCCGAGGAGGGCTTCGACAGCAACAGCGTGGTCAGGGTGTCGGGGACCGTGTCGTAGGTGTGTGCCGTGACGGACGTGGCCCTGGTGACCGGTGCGAGCAGCCGCAGCGGCTGCTGCGCCACCTGGGACGGCACCAGGTGCACCTGTTCCTTGTCGTCCACGTAGGCCGCGTTCGCACCGGACTCGTCGACGGTCCAGCGCACGTCCCGCTGCGAGACGCCGGTGTCCGGCAGATCGCCGATGACACGGCCGACGGCCGTCCCGCCGGCGACCGTGGTCAGCGTCAGCTTCCCGGCCCGCCTGTCGTGCGTGACGACGAAACCGTCCCCGAGCCTGGCCTCACCCGCGGGTACGGCCACGGACTTCTTCGCCGTGCGGTCGTAGACCCCGGCCTTGTCCCCGCACGTCCAGTACAGGTAGCGGCCGAGGGCCTGGAGTTCGGTGGGTGCGCAACCGGCGTCCGTCGTCACCGTCTCGACGGTCGTCCTCGTCGTCAGGCTGTACGCCGTGACCGTGCCGGGGGTCGCCCCGGCGGTCCACAGCACGTCGCCGGAGAGCGCGGCCGCGCCTGGCGTACGGGTGACCGCCGGGGCTCCGTCGTCGCCGATCCGGAAGACGTACTGCACGGTGGGCGCCGTGAAGAGCACGTACCGGCCGGACACGTCGGTGACCTGACCGCCCTGCGGCAGCCCCGTGCGCTGCCAGACACCGCCGTCCTGCGGTCCGTGCACGCTGATCCGGTCGGTGGTGTCGTCGTGCGAGAGCCACACGATACGGCCGTCCGCGGTGCCGTGGATCTGACCGCACGCCACGTCCGTGGCGACACACGTGGGCGTGACGACGTCGGTGGTGAACGCGCTGCGCTCCCCGAACACAGGCGTGCCGGACGCGGCCACCGACCGCACGCTGTCGGTCCGCAGGAAGGACTCCGGGTAGTCCATGACGACCAGCCGCCCCTGCTCCAGGGACAGCCCCTGGATCGGCAGCGCGGGTCTGGGAAGCGCCTTGACCAGGGTGACGACGGGCCGGGCACCGTCCGCGCCCGGGGTCAGCCGCCAGATGCCGCGTTCGCCGGTGGGGGCGGTGCCGACCTTCACGGCGGTGCCGTCGGGACCGACCGCGGTACCGCTCTGCGAGGTCCTGAGCAGGGTCACGCGCTCGCCGCCGGACAGGGGCTGCGCGGTCGTGTCGTAGACACCGTTGACCAGCCAGTCGCCGACGACGGCGAGATTGGTGGTGGCGCTCGCCCCGTCCACGACGCCCTGGAGCCTGACCTCCACCGGACCGCTCGACAGGTCGCGCGGCAGCACCAGGACGGTGGCCTTGTCGGCCGCGTAGACCACGACATGGCCGCCGCCCAGGGCCACCTTCGAGTACGACACCGGCAGCGGCCCGCTCCAGCCGCGCACCGCTCCGCTCGCACGGTCCACGGCGACCAGCCCGGCCTCCCCGGCCACCGAGGCACGGAAGTACACGGTCCGGGCGTCGGCCCCGGCGGTCATCCCGAGCACCAGCCCGGCCGGTCCTCCGGTGACGGTCACGTCCCCGGTCGTCCCGTCCGGACCCGGCGTCAGCAGGTGCATCTCACGGGCCGACGTACCGTCCTCGGCGGTCACGGCGCGATAGCCGATCACCAGCCCGTCGTACGACGTGAGGTAGCCGAGCCCCGCCGGAACCCGCAGGCCGCTGCGGGAACCGTCGGCCGCGTCCCAGAAGTCCACCCGGCCGTCGGCGTACTTGTACGCCAGGACATCGCTGCCGGTCGGCGTCGCCGACGTCCCCGCGGGCGCCGTCGGCACGGGCACCGACTCACCGTCCGCGAACCGCGTCCACAACAGACCGCTGGTGCCCTCCAGGGTGTGGAAGACGCCTTGCGCGCCGGCGGAGTCGTGGCCACTGCCGGTCGAGGACGCGCGGAGCATCGCCGAGAGGCCGGAGTCCCGCAGCGTGGCCGGAACCACGGTCTCCTGAGCGGTGGCGGCCTGCTCCGTCGCCGCGCCGGCGGACGTCGGCAGCAGCGGGCCCAGACCTGCCGCGAGTGCGGTCGCGGCGGCGAGCAGGCGCAGGCGTGCATGGCCAAGACGAGCCAAGAGAGACCCTCCCCAAGAGTCGGGACGGGCTGCGGCACCTCAGCACCGGCGCGATCGTGGCCCGGCCCCCCGGCCGTCCCACCCGTCCCACAAGACGGCTGACATTACCGTCTCTTGGGCTGACCCGGAGAGCGTTTTCTGATCCCGTACACGACAAACGCCGTGGCCCCCGCCAGTTTCGACGGGGGCCACGGCGTTCACAGCCGTATGGGCGTCAGCTCCGTATGAGGTCAGCCGTTGCGCTTCCAGCGCGGCTTGTCGTCACGGCGGCCGAAGGAGCCGGTGCCGCGGTGGTCGTCACGGCGGCCGTACGGGCGGTCGTGGCCGCCGGTGCGGAAGCCCGGACGGTCGTCACGGCGGTCGCGGTTGAAGGGACGGTCGCTGCCACGGTGACCGCCACGCTCGTCCCGGCGCTCGAAGGAACGGCCGGCCGGACGCTCGTCGCGGCGGAACCCGCCACGGTCGTTGTCCCGACGCTCGAACCCACGCCCACCACGGTCGTCACGGCGCTCGAAGGAACGGCCACCACGGTCGTCACGACGGTCGTCACGGCGGAAGCCACCACGGTCGTTGTCCCGACGCTCGAACCCACGCCCACCACGGTCGTCACGGCGCTCGAAGGAACGGCCACCACGGTCATCCCGGCGGTCGTCGCGACGGTCATCGCGGCGGAAACCGCCACGGTCGTTGTCCCGACGCTCGAACCCACGGCCACCACGGTCGTCACGGCGCTCGAAGGAACGGCCACCCCGGTCATCACGACGGTCGTCACGGCGGAAACCGCCACGGTCGTTGTCCCGACGCTCACGACGCTCGTACGACGGCGCGGCCTCCGTACGCTCCACGTCCTGCGCGGCAGGCTGCTCGGGCACGGACACCTCGGCCACCTCGACAGCAGCCTCGGCGACCGCGACCTGCGCCTCGGCCACCGCCACCTCCGGGTCCTCGCCGCGCTCGCGGGCGACCCGGGCCACCAGACGGTCGGCCTCCTCACGCAGCTCGCTCGCCCGGCGCTGCGCCCGCTCCAGCTGCTTGGTGAGGTGAGCGACCTCACGCTCGGCCTGCTGGGCCGCGTTGGCCGCGGACTCGGACTGGACCTCGGTCATCGAACGGGCGCCGGTGATCTCGGCGACCTCGGGCTCGAAAGCCGTACCGGAGTTGATGATGTGACGCCCGGCGTCGACGCCCGCGTCCTCCATCAGCCGGAAGATCTGGCGGCGCTGGTGCGGCAGGGACAGCGAGACGACCGTGCCGGTGCGGCCCGCACGGGCGGTACGGCCGGCGCGGTGCAGGTAGTCCTTGTGGTCACCGGCCGGGTCGACGTTCAGGACGAGGTCGATGCCGTCGACGTGGATGCCGCGGGCCGCGACGTCCGTCGCCACCAGGCAGTTGACGTACCCGTCCTTGAAGTCCGCCAGCGTGCGGGTGCGCGCGCCCTGCGTCATGCCGCCGTGCAGCGCGTCCGCCTTCACACCCGCATCGCGCAGCTGCTCGGCCACGCGGTCGGCGCCCAGCTGGGTGCGGACGAAGATGATGGTGCGGCCCTTGCGGGAGGCGATCGCGGCCGTGACCGGCGCCTTGTCCTTGGGCTTCACGATCAGGATGTGGTGCGACATGGTCGTCACCGCGCCCTGGGCGGCGTCCACCTCGTGGTGGACCGGGTTGTTCAGGTACCGGTCGACGAGAGTCTTGATCTCGTTCTCCATCGTCGCGGAGAAGAGCATGCGCTGACCGCCGGCCGGGATCTGGTCCAGCAGCTCGGTGACCTCGGGCAGGAAGCCCAGGTCGGACATCTGGTCGGCCTCGTCGAGGACCGCGATCTGCACGTCCTCCAGGGAGCAGGCACCGCGGTTGATGATGTCGCGCAGCCGGCCCGGGGTGGCGACGAGGATGTCGACGCCGCGCTCCAGGGCGTAGATCTGGTTGCCCATCGACGTACCGCCGCAGACGACCTTCATCTTCAGGCCGAGGACGTCGCCGTACGGCTGCAGCGCATCCGCCACCTGCATGGCGAGCTCACGCGTCGGCGTGAGGATGACCGCGCGCGGCTTGTGCTTCTGGGTGTGACCGCCGGCCAGCGTGGCCAGGGTCGGCAGACCGAAGGACAGCGTCTTGCCGGAGCCGGTACGGCCACGGCCGAGAATGTCCTTGCCCGCCAGCGCGTCCGGGATGGTCGCGGCCTGGATCGGGAAGGGGGTGGTCACGCCGTTCTGGGCGAGCTTGCGCACCACGCCCTCGGGGAGACCGAGGTCCGCGAAGGTGACCTCGACAGCGTCCTCGGTGCCCTCGTTCTCGGGCACGACGACGTGATCAGTACTGGAAATGGACATGCGTAAGCGAAACCTTCCGGAGTCTCGTCGGCACGCGCCCGTCAACTCCGTGATTTCGCAATACGACCGCCTCTATGCGGTCAGCCACGGCAAGGGAGAGAACGCGCCACGCGGCGCTCTCTGCAATGGCGCCGGGCAATGGGATCAAACGATCTACCACCATACGCACCCCCCACCCCCGAAGGCAAACCAGCCCTGGCCCCTGTAGCCAAGGTCACGTGCCCGCCCCCCGCACCTCACACCGGCGACCCCGCCATCGGCGCCGGCTCACGGTCCTCCAACTGCGCCCCCGTGTCCGGATGCGCCGACGACGACGGCTCCGCGGACGGCGGCGGCTCCGGCGCGGACGACGTCGGCTGCGCGGTCGGCGTCGGCGGCTCCGCACTCTGCGTGGGCGTCGGCTGCGCCCCCGTCGGCGTGGGCACCCCCGGCTCGGCGCTCTTGCCCGGCCCGCCCCGCGCCGGAGCGGAACCACTGGCACCCGCCGACGGCGAGGCACCCGGAGACACCGACTCCCCCGCCTTCCCCTTGCCCTTCTTCCCCCCGTGCTTCCCGTCGGCCACCGCCCCCATACCGGAGCCGCCACCCGACACCGCCGACCCCCCGCCCGCATCCGCCCCGCCCCGCCGGCCCGCCGAGTGCGCCGGCTTCGCGCCCCCGCCACCCCCGTCGTCGCCCACGCTCATACAGCCGGCAGCCGCGGCGACGGCCATGACCGTGACGGCCAGACGGACGGGTACGTACAAGCGGCGCACGGAAGCCACCTCTCAGGCGGAGGGAGAAGTCAACCCGTTCAACTCCCGCCCCCCACAAGAGGACACGCGCCCGCCCGCGCCCCCTACCCGTAACCCAGCGCGTGCAGCCGCGCGTCGTCGATCCCGAAGTGATGCGCGATCTCATGCACCACCGTCACCTCGGTCTCCGCGACCACGTCCTCCCGGCTGTCGCACATCCGCAGCGTCGGCCCCCGATAGACGGTGATCCGGTCCGGCAGCACACCGGCATACCACTCCCCCCGGTCCGTCAACGGAGTGCCCTCGTACAGCCCGAGCAGCTCGGGGTCGTCGGCGGGCGGTTCGTCCTCGACGAACACCGCCACGTTGTCCATCAGCCGTGTCAGCTCCGGCGGAATCCGGTCCAACGCCTCGGCGACCAGTTCCTCGAACTCCTCGCGCGTCATCTCCAGCACACGCCCATTGTCAGCCACCGAGCACCCGTACGAGAGTCACCAACCCGCTCGCATATCCGCGTCCGGACTTGGGCATACGGGACCAATGGCCCGCGTCCCCGCCATGGCGTCGACCGTCGTGAACCGCATCCGCACCTCCCCGCGCACCCTCGCCCGCCACTACCGCTCCCGCCGACAACACCCCACCGCCGAACTCCTCCCCCAGCCGCACCCCTGGGTACGCGCCCTCGGCCTGATGGCCGTCGTACTCCTCGGCGCCTGGCTCGGACTGCTCATCGTCGGCAACGTGCGCGTCCCGGTCGGGCCGATGAACACCACCATGACCCTGCGCCCCTCCCTCACCGGCGGCACGAAGATCAACGTCTCACCCCTGGGCGCCCTCGAACTCGACACCCACCACGCCCCGGTCCGCCTCGACGTCAACGTCGACCAGCTCGACCCCGTCCGCGCCCAAGCCCTCGTCGACCACCCAGAACGCCTCTCCGGCCTCCAGGACGAAGTCGCCCGCGACGTCCAACACGGCACCCTCGACCTCGCCCTGCGCTCCTGCGTCGCCGTCGTCTCCGGCGCCACCGCCCTCGGCCTCGCCGTCTACCGCCGCCCCCGCCGCGCCCTCGCCGCCGGCGGCACCGCCCTCGCCCTGCTGATGGCCTCCGGCGCCACCGCCTACGCCACCTGGAACCCCGACTCCGTCCTCGAACCCAAGTACTCCGGCCTGCTCTCCTCGGCCCCCTCCCTCGTCGGCAACGCCCGCAGCATCGTCACCGAATTCGACGTCTACCAGAAGGAGTTGGCCCGCCTGGTGACGAACGTGACCAAGCTGTACGACGTCACCTCCACCCTTCCCGCCTACCAGCCCGACCCCACCACCATCCGCGTCCTGCACGTCTCCGACATCCACCTCAACCCCGCGAGCTGGAAGATCATCGCCTCGCTGGTGGAGCAGTACAAGGTCAACGTCATCGTCGACACCGGCGACACCATGGACCACGGCACAGCCGCCGAGAACGGCTTCCTGGACCCCATCGCCGACCTCGGGGCGCCCTACGTCTGGGTCCGCGGCAACCACGACTCCAACCTCACCCAGCGCTACCTCGAACGCATGAAGAACGTCCACGTCCTCGACAACGGCAAGGCGCAGACCATCGCCGGACTGCGCTTCGCCGGCATGGGCGACCCCCAGTTCACCCCCGACCGCTCCAACAAACCCGGCGCCGACGCCTCCGAACAACTGGCCGGCGACCGGCTCGCCTCCGCCCTGAACGACCAGAAGACCGCCGGCACCCCCGTCGACGTCGCGATGATCCATGAACCGTCCGCGGCCCGCGAGGTCGACGGCACCGTCCCACTGGTCCTCTGCGGACACCTCCACCACGAGGGCGACGAGATCCTCAAGTACGGCACCCGACTGCGCATGGAGGGCTCGACCGGCGGCAGCGGCCTGCGCGCCCTCGAACACAAGTACCCGGCCCCCATCGAGGCCTCGATCCTCTACTTCGACCGCGACACCCGACGCCTCCAGGCCTGGGACGCGATCAAGCTGGGCGGCCTGGGCGAGACCACGGCGGAGGTCAGCCGCCACCTCCCCGACGACAACAAGCCCGGGGCCACCCCCACCACACCCACCCCATCAGCCCCTTCCCCCTCGGCCCCCTAAACCGTTTTGGCGATCCCTCCCCGCATCCCATATGCTTCTCACGTCCCCGACGCGCTGAGAAGCGCCCAGGCGGGCCGATAGCCCTCATCGTCTAGCGGCCTAGGACGCCGCCCTTTCAAGGCGGTAGCACGGGTTCGAATCCCGTTGGGGGCACGCAAAACCGTGTGCGACACTGGTGGTCGCTCACAAAGCTTGGTCCTGTGGAGCAGTTTGGAGTGCTCGCCACCCTGTCAAGGTGGAGGCCGCGGGTTCAAATCCCGTCAGGACCGCTGAGATCTCTTCGGAGATCTCGTGGCTGGGTAGCTCAGTTGGTACGAGCGATCGCCTGAAAAGCGATAGGTCGCCGGTTCGACCCCGGCCCCAGCCACAGCTAAGGCCCCGATCCTCGGATCGGGGCCTTTTTGTATGTCGTACGGCTTGTTCTATGCAGACTGTTCACCGGATCAGATGATCAGTCGAACATGGGGCGGATGTTCATGGTGAGTGACTTCCACGGCTTCGAGATCGTCCGGCGCGGTTACGACCGTGCTCAGGTCGACGCCTATATCTCCCGGCTTGTCGCGGGTACGGCGCCCGACGCGCCCCCGGTGTTCGACGTCGCCCGGCGGGGTTATGACCGGGGGCAAGTGGACGCTCGGGTCGCTGAGTTGCGGGGGCGGTGACCGATGGTGGGGATCAGGTTGGCACCGGGGTTCTGCGGCGCTACGTTCTGGCTGGTCGGCGTTGGGACAGAGGGCGGGGACGATGAGTCACAGTGAGGCCAGGGCCATTCGGGACGTCGAGTTGGAGAAGGACCGGGCCCGGTACGGGCTGCTGGCCGTGGTGATCAGCAATCTCGCCATCGCCGGGGCCGCGATCTTCGGCGTGTGGCGGCTGGACGGTGACAAGTCGGTGATCGTCGGCGTGCTCACCGCCGCCTTCACCGCCGTGAGCAGCATGACCACCGCCTATCTGGGCATCAAGGCCGTGTCGAACACGGCCAGGTCGATCGCTCTCGGGAACGGCGGCAGCGGACGGCAGCATGCCGCGCCGGCCGCCGCACCGCCCGCCGCGCCGGCTGCCACGCCACCTGCCGCGCCGCCCGCCCAGCGGACGCCGTAAGGCGCCCGGAAGCCACCGGGTACAAATCGTTCGCCACGGATTTCCCGGGGATGAGATCCTGGATCGCGTATGTCTACGCACCCTGCCCCCGGCACCCCGGCTACCAGCACCCCGGCCCTCGGCACCCTCGCCCCCCGCCTGACCGAGCTCTCCCTGCGCGACGCGCAGCGGCTCGGGCGCAGGCTCGAAGGCGCGCGCAAGATCCGCAAGCCGGAGGCCCGCGCCGCCGTGCTCGCCGAGATCGAGGGCGAGATCGGCAAGGCCGAGGAGCGCATCGGCACCCGGCGCTCCCGTGTGCCCGCCGTCACGTATCCCGAGCAGCTGCCGGTCAGCCAGAAGAAGAGCGAGATCGCCGACGCCATCCGCGATCACCAGGTCGTGATCGTCGCCGGTGAGACCGGGTCAGGCAAGACCACCCAGATCCCGAAGATCTGCCTGGAGCTGGGGCGTGGTGTGCGGGGCATGATCGGGCACACCCAGCCCCGTCGTATCGCCGCCCGTACGGTCGCCGAGCGGGTCGCGGAGGAGCTGGACACCCCGCTCGGTGAGGCCGTGGGCTGGAAGGTGCGCTTCACCGATCAGGTGAACCAGGATGCGACCTTCATCAAGCTGATGACGGACGGCATCCTGCTGGCCGAGATCCAGACCGACCGCGAGCTGCGCGCCTACGACACGATCATCATCGACGAGGCTCACGAGCGGTCCCTCAACATCGACTTCCTGCTGGGGTATCTGGCGCAGCTGCTGCCGCGCCGGCCCGATCTGAAGGTCGTCATCACCTCGGCCACCATCGATCCGGAGCGGTTCTCCCGGCATTTCGGCAACGCGCCGATCGTCGAGGTCAGCGGGCGGACGTATCCGGTGGAGGTGCGCTACCGGCCGCTGTTGGAGGAGGACGCGGACGACTCCGACCGGGACCAGATCACGGCGATCACGGACGCGGTCGAGGAGCTGATGGGGGAGGGGAAGGGGGACATCCTCGTCTTCCTCTCCGGTGAGCGGGAGATCCGGGACACGGCGGACGCGCTCACGCGCAAGCAGTACCGCTTCACGGAGATTCTTCCGCTGTACGCGCGGCTGTCCCACGCCGAGCAGCATCGCGTCTTTCAGCCGCACACCGGACGCAGGATCGTTCTGGCGACGAACGTCGCCGAGACCTCGCTGACCGTCCCGGGCATCAAGTACGTCATCGACCCGGGCTTCGCCCGTATCTCCCGCTACAGCCACCGCACCAAGGTCCAGCGGCTGCCGATCGAGCCGATCAGCCAGGCCAGCGCCAACCAGCGCAAGGGCCGCTGCGGGCGCACGAGTGACGGCATCTGCATCCGGCTGTACTCGGAGGACGACTTCGAGGCCCGTCCGGAGTTCACCGACGCGGAGATCCTGCGTACGAACCTCGCGTCCGTGATCCTGCAGATGACCGCGGCCGGTCTCGGCGACATCGAGAAGTTCCCCTTCATCGACCCGCCGGACCACCGCAACATCCGTGACGGTGTGCAGTTGCTGCAGGAGCTGGGCGCGCTCGACCCGGCCGAGAAGGACCCGCGGAGGCGGCTGACGCAGACCGGCCGGAAGCTGGCCCAGCTGCCCGTCGACCCGCGTCTGGCGCGCATGGTGCTGGAGGCCGACAAGAACGGCTGTGTCCGCGAGGTCATGGTGATAGCCGCCGCGCTCTCCATCCAGGATCCGCGCGAGCGCCCGGCGGACAAGCAGACGCAGGCCGACCAGCAGCACGCCCGCTTCCGGGACGAGACCAGCGACTTCCTGGCCTATCTGAACCTGTGGCGTTACATCAGGGAGCAGCAGAAGGAGCGGGGCTCGTCGTCCTTCCGCCGGATGTGCAAGCAGGAGTACCTCAATTTCCTGCGCATTCGCGAATGGCAGGACATCTACACCCAACTCCGCACGGTCGCCAAGCAGATGGGCATCCACCTCAACGAGGATGATGCCCCCGCCGACCGCGTCCACGTCTCGCTCCTCGCCGGTCTGCTCTCCCACATCGGCATGAAGGACGTGAAGGAGGGCGCGAAGAACGAGTATCTGGGCGCCCGCAACGCCAAGTTCGCGATCTTCCCGGGCTCGTCGCTGTTCAAGAAGCCACCGCGGTTCGTGATGTCGGCGGAGCTGGTGGAGACCTCGCGGCTGTGGGCCCGCGTCAACGCCAGGATCGAGCCGGAGTGGGTCGAGCCGCTCGCGGAGCATCTGCTGAAGCGGACGTACAGCGAGCCGCACTGGGAGAAGGACCAGGCGGCCGTGATGGCGTACGAGAAGGTCACGCTGTACGGCGTCCCGATCGTCGCCGACCGGAAGGTCAACTACGGCCGGATCGACCCGGAGGCCAGCCGCGAGCTGTTCATCCGCAACGCGCTCGTCGAGGGCGACTGGCGCACGCACCACAAGTTCTTCGCCGACAACCGCAGACTCCTCAGCGAGGTCGAGGAGTTGGAGCACCGCGCGCGGCGCCGGGACATCGTGGTCGACGACGACACGCTCTTCGACTTCTACGACCAGCGGGTGCCCGAGCACGTGGTTTCCGGCGCCCATTTCGACTCCTGGTGGAAGCGGAAGCGGCACGAGCAGCCGGAGTTCCTGGACTTCGAGCGGGAGATGCTCATCCGGGAGTCGGCCGAGGCGGTCACCAAGGCGGACTATCCGGACAGTTGGCGGCAGGGGCAGCTCAAGTTCCGGGTGACGTACCAGTTCGAGCCGGGGGCGGACGCGGACGGTGTGACGGTCCACATCCCGCTCCACGTGCTCAACCAGGTCACGGACGAGGGCTTCGACTGGCAGATCCCGGGTCTGCGGGAGGAGTTGGTGACGGAGCTGATCCGTTCCCTCCCCAAGCCGATCCGCCGCAACTATGTACCGGCGCCGAACTTCGCGAAGCGCTTCCTGGATGCGGCGGTGCCCCTCCAGGAGCCCTTGACGACGACGATGGCGCGCGAGTTGAAGCGCATGGTCGGCGTCCCCTTCGAGGCGGAGGACTTCGACTGGTCGAAGGTGCCGGACCATCTGCGGATCACCTTCCGGATCGTCGACGAGCGCCGTCGCAAGCTGGCGGAGGACAAGGATCTGGAGGCGCTGAAGCTCCGGTTGAAGCCGAAGGCGCGCCAGGCGATCTCGCAGGCCGCGGCGGCCACCGCGGAGCGGCAGGGCGGTGAGTCCCTGGAGCGCAAGGGTCTGACCGACTGGACGATCGGCTCCCTGACGCGCGTCTTCGAGACCCGCCGGGCGGGGCAGCCGGTCAAGGCGTACCCGGCGCTGGTGGACGACGGCGACACGGTCTCGGTCCGGCTCTTCGACACGGAGGCGGAGCAGGCCGAGGCGATGTGGAAGGGCACGCGACGGCTGATCCTGCGCAACATCCCGGTCAATCCGGCGCGCTTCGCGAGCGATCGCCTGACGAACGCCCAGAAGCTCGCCCTGTCCGCGAATCCGCACGGCTCGGTCCAGGCGCTGTTCGACGACTGTGCGATGGCGGCGGCGGACCGGCTGATCGGTGACTTCGGGGGGCCGGCGTGGGACGAGGAGTCGTACCGGAAGCTGTACGACAAGGTGCGCGCGGAGATCGTGGACACGACGGTGCGGGCGGTCGGGCAGGTGCAGCAGGTGCTGGCCGCCTGGCAGGCCTGTGAACGCCGTTTGAAGTCCGTACGGAGTCCCGCGCTGCTGGCGAACCTCCAGGACGTGCGTCAGCAGTTGGACGCGCTCGTGAAGCCTGGTTTCGTGACGGAGACGGGGCTGCGGCGGCTGCCGGATCTGATGCGCTATCTCGTCGCCGCCGACCGCCGGCTGCAGCAGATGCCGACGAACGTCCAGCGGGACACGACCCGTATGGAGAAGGTGCACGAGATGCGGGACGAGTACGCGTGGCTGCTGGAGCAGATGCCGCAGGGGCGCCCGGTGCCGCAGCAGGTGCTGGACGTGCGCTGGATGATCGAGGAGCTCCGGGTCAGCTATTTCGCGCACGCGCTCGGCACGGCGTACCCGATCTCCGACAAGCGGATCGTGAAGACGATCGACCAGCTGGCCCCGTGACGGTCCCCGCACGTTAAGTGAGTTCGACCAGGCGGCTCCCCTCCTGTACAGTCTCTTCTCGCAGCGCAACGCACGAATCGCGCCGCGAAACCTGGTCCTGTGGAGCAGTTTGGAGTGCTCGCCACCCTGTCAAGGTGGAGGCCGCGGGTTCAAATCCCGTCAGGACCGCAACAAGGCCCGCACCCGCAAAGGGTGACGGGCCTTCTTCATGCCCCGGCCCCCGCCCGACCGGAGGCCGCACCCGCGACGCAAGCCGCAATCGACCGCAGCAAGTCCCGTCAGGACGCAACCAAGACCCGCACCGCACCCGCACGGTAGCGGGCCATTCCCTACCCCCGGCCCTCCCGCCCAGCCGGAGACCGCGCCCGCGGCGCACACCGCAGTCGACCCCAGCAAACCCCGCCCAGGACCACAACCAAGACCCGCACCTGCAAAGGGTGACGGGTCTTCTTCGTGTGAGGCTCGGATCCCGTCAGGGGTGCGGGTCTTCTTCGTGTTCCGGTGGGGCCGTTGGCGGGGTTTCAGGGGGGCCGATCTCCTGCGTATCGGCACTGTGAGCGTTTCCCATGGCTCCCAGGCCGTCTTGACGGCGTCGGGTTCCCTCGGTACCCAGGGACCAGGGCCCGTTCCCGTGCGGCCCCTGGAGGTGGCGTATGGCGGCTTCGGTCAGGCACGAGACGCGGGCGTTGCTCCGTGCGCATCTGTCGGCCGCGTCGTCGTACGGGCACCTGACCCGGCACTGCCCGATCTGCCACCATCTGCTGCGGCTGGCGATGGACTCCGCCCCCAGAGCCGCCGAGGCGCCGGGCAAGACGGTCGAGGACGAGAGCCCCGCCGGTGCGTGACCCCGGACACTCCCAACGCCCGCCGCGCCAGGGGACGGTGGATCAGATGTCCCCCTCTAGCGCACGTGGAGCAACGGCAACAAGGACCCCGGCATGTGACGGGTGTCACCGCATGAGTTTCTGAAACCGCGGTACTTACACCCGGCCTACAACTGGTCAATTTAATATGTGCAATTGCACCTGAGTGTCACCCCTCCCGTCGGCCCCCTTCCGAGGCCGCCCACAGGAGATCCGACACCCCTCCCCAGACTCCGACAAGCCCGCTCACAGAGCGATCGGTCCCACACCCCACGCGCACAAAAAAGATCGCGCTGGACCCGGCGGAGTCCAGCGCGATCGACGACGCACCCTTGTCACTTGCCTGAGAAGCCCCTGGGGGCTTGGGCGTGGGCTCTGTTGGGGCAGAACCCGCGTCGCTTGGAGCTAGGGTTCGGGCACCTCGGCACGGTTGGGGACCTGCCGGTTTGCCCGCTATTGAGTTGTTCAGGCCTCGCTGCGCTGCTGCGGAATGCCCGCGAGCAGAGCGCGGACTTCGGCCTCGCGGTAACGGCGGTGCCCGCCGAGCGTACGGATGGAAGTGAGCTTGCCGGCCTTCGCCCACCGCGTGACCGTCTTCGGGTCCACACGGAACATGGTGGCGACCTCAGCCGGGGTCAGCAGCGGCTCGGCATCAGGGGTGCGAGCGGTCATGAGCGGCCTCCTCGGGAGAACCGAACCTTCTCGGTTCTTTCCTCTAAATTCTGCACCTTGACCCGCGTTGCCCGAAATGGCGGACGCGAGTCGAGTCGGTTATAGGACGAACGGCTTGTCCTCGGCACTACAACTACACCATCTGTCCAGCCGCGTCGGCCAAACCGATGGAATTGCCCCTCCAGGTGTTCATCACCGACGGAAGCCGATGGACCATGCCATAGCGGACAGTCACGCCACTGTGACGATCAGTCACAGGACGCGCAGGAGTCATCAAGCCCCCCAAAGAAGAGCCTCCCCCGAACCCCTTGTCCTATTTTGGCATGAGGAGGGGCAAGAGATGCAAGAGCCGGGTACGTGCGGTCCGTCACGCTTGACACACAGTGAGGTGTACGCCCGGATCGGGACCTACGTCCCTCGTCGGCGAAAGCTCAAGGGAACACGGGAACTTCTTGAACGAGGACGAAACCCCAAAACGGGCGTCCCGTCAAACGTCAGTTCGCCGAGCGCCGGTCCCTGACCGACCGCCAGCGCTCCACCAGCCGCCCGTACGCGGTCCCCGCCGCCGCCCCGTCACCGAGCCGCAACGCCTCGATGCCCTCGGCCACGTCGGCCGCCGAGTGGTCGTCCTCGAGCGCGCCGGCCGGCAGGGTGTGCACCAGCCCGCCGTAGTCCAGCTCGACCAGCGAGCGCGGATGGAACTCCTCCAGCCAGCGGCCCACATCCACCAGACCGTCGATGAGCGGCCCCTCGTCGAGGGCGTCCTTCAGGGCCCGCAGCGCCCGCGCCACCCGCCGCCGCGCCTGCACCATGGGTGTGCGATACCGCAGCATCGGCGGGATCTCGCCCGACCCCTTGTCGAAGCGCCGCTCCTCGTCGGAGACCAGCACGAACCAGTGCAGCGGCACCTGCCAGGTCGAGGTGCGGATCCAGGGACGGGCGTCGGGGTTGCGCGCCAGCCAGCGCTCGTAGTCCTGGGTGGCCTGGTGCCGTACGACCTCGGGCAGCACCGCGTCGAGGACCGGCTTCGGCAGTTCCTCGGGCAGCTCCTGCAGGGCCTGCCAGCCGCGCAGCCGGGTCCGCCACGGGCACACGCACACGACCCCGTCCACATCCACCACGAACGCGTCACTGCTCTCGTGCACCGGGACCGGGATCGGCGGGGTGGGCAGCAGGTCGGCGAGCGAGCGACGCAGTTCGTCCTGGTACGAGGGCCGCTGCGGGCGGCGGGCGTAACGCGCCCAGTGGCTGCGCTCCGGCTCGGGGAAGGCGGCCAGCGGTTCGTAGACGCGGAGGTAGGTCGCGTACGGGACGATCACCGAGGACACCTTGGGCACGCCTGCTCCCTCCCCCGCCCACCATCGGGAAAACCTACGGAACCCGCACACAAACCTGCGGGAAATCTATGCAAATCGTCGCACGGCCACACGCCACCAGTAGGTGATCCTGAGCACTGCGCGGATGGCGGGGCGATCAGGGTCTAAATTCTTGCTCACAGCCCCTCCACCCACACGGGACTGGTCCCACCCGCCGCTACTGCTTCAGGAGTCACCACAGTGACCGACGTAACCGGCGCACCTGCTGATGTGCTGCACACCCTGTTCCACTCGGACCAGGGCGGACATGAGCAAGTCGTGCTCTGCCAGGACCGCGCGAGCGGCCTGAAGGCCGTCATCGCCATCCACAGCACCGCCCTCGGCCCCGCGCTCGGCGGTACCCGCTTCTACCCGTACGCGACCGAGGCGGAGGCCATCGCCGACGCGCTGAATCTCGCACGCGGGATGTCGTACAAGAACGCCATGGCCGGCCTCGACCACGGTGGCGGCAAGGCCGTGATCATCGGCGACCCGGACCGGGACAAGACCGAGGCCCTGCTGCTCGCCTACGGCCGCATGGTCGCCTCCCTCGGCGGCCGCTACGTCACCGCCTGCGACGTCGGTACGTACGTCGCCGACATGGACGTCGTCGCGCGCGAGTGCCGCTGGACGACCGGGCGCTCCCCGGAGAACGGCGGCGCCGGCGACTCCTCCGTGCTCACCGCCTTCGGCGTCTACCAGGGCATGCGCGCCAGCGCCCAGCACCTGTGGGGCGACCCGTCGCTGCGGGACCGCAAGGTCGGTATCGCGGGCGTCGGCAAGGTAGGGCACCACCTGGTGCGGCACCTGCGGGACGAGGGCGCCGAGGTCGTGATCACCGACGTGCGCGAGGAGGCCGTGGGGCGGATCCTCGCGGCGCACCCCAAGGGCGTCACGGCGGTCGCCGACACCGCGACCCTGATCCGTGTCGACGGCCTCGACATCTACGCGCCCTGCGCGCTGGGCGGGGCCCTGAACGACGACACCGTGCCCGCGCTGACCGCGCGGATCGTCTGCGGGGCGGCCAACAACCAGCTGGCCCACCCGGGTGTCGAGAAGGACCTCGCCGACCGCGGGATCCTCTACGCGCCGGACTACGTGGTCAACGCCGGCGGTGTCATCCAGGTCGCCGACGAACTGCACGGGTTCGACTTCGAGCGGTGCAAGGCGAAGGCGGCGAAGATCTTCGACACCACGCTCGCCATATTCGCACGTGCGAAGGCGGACGGGATTCCGCCGGCCGCGGCAGCCGACCGGATCGCCGAGCAGCGCATGGCGGAGGGCCGCGGAGCGCTCTGATTCCGTAAGGTTTCCGGGGCTTTCGGGGTTTGGCCGGTACCCGTCGGCGGGCACTTAGAGAGAACTCTCACGTCCGTCGGCGGGTCGCCCGTCGAGAAGTGGTTAAAATCGCGGTTGACCAGCGGGGACGGGGCACCCCGAGGGTCCTGGGCGCGGGCACGTCATGCGGGCGACGTACCGTATGGGCGCGGGCTCAGGTACCGTGGATGCCCTACGGACCGGTCTCTCCACGGAGAGCCCGTTCCAGATCATGAACGCGTGTCAAGACTCTGGGGCCGTCGAGCCCCGTCACCGAGGGGGTCGAGCCATGGGGCGCGGCCGGGCCAAGGCCAAGCAGACGAAGGTCGCCCGCCAGCTGAAGTACAACAGCGGCGGGACTGACCTGTCGCGTCTGGCCAGCGAGCTGGGCGCTTCGACTTCGAGCCAACCGCCGAACGGCGAGCCGTTCGAGGACGACGAGGACGAAGACGACCCGTACGCCCAGTACGCGGATCTCTACAACGACGACGATGAGGACGACGACGACCAGCCAGGTCCGTCATCCCAACATCGTCGCGGTGCGTAGTGCTTGCAGCGGCTTAGCCGTTCAAACCCGGTCCGGGGCCCAGCACCGGACCGGGTTTCATGCTGCCGTCGCGGCGCTCCGCCCCGGACCCCGCTCCTCAATCTCCCCCACTGCCTCAAAGGCGTGGGGGTTCCAAGGGGCTGGCTTCACGCGTAGTCGCCGACGAGTTCCGCACCCGTCGTGTGGTCCCCGCGGTCGGTGATCTCTCCGGCGACCCAGGCCTCGACCCCGCGGTCCGCCAGCGTCGCGAGGGCCACGTCGGTCGACTCCTCGGGGACGACGGCGATCATGCCCACGCCCATGTTGAGGGTCTTCTCCAGCTCCAGACGGTCGACCTGCCCCGTCTTCCCGACGAGGTCGAACACCGGGGCCGGGGTCCAGGTGGAGCGGTCCACGATCGCGTGCAGGGTGTCGGGGATCACGCGGGCCAGGTTGGCGGCGAGTCCGCCGCCCGTGATGTGGCTGAACGCGTGCACGTCGGTCGTCCGGGTGAGCGCCAGACAGTCCAGCGAGTAGATCTTGGTCGGCTCCAGCAGCTCCTCGCCGAGCGTGCGGCCGAACTCCTCGACGCGCGCGTCCAGGGTGAGGCCGGCCTGGTCCAGCAGGACGTGCCGGACGAGCGAGTACCCGTTCGAGTGAAGCCCGGAGGCCGCCAGGGCGATGACGGAGTCACCCGAACGGATGCGATCCGCGCCCAGCAGCCGGTCGGCCTCCACGACACCCGTGCCGGCGCCGGCCACGTCGAAGTCGTCCTCGCCCAGCAGCCCGGGGTGTTCGGCCGTCTCGCCGCCCACCAGGGCGCAGCCGGCGAGCACACAGCCTTCGGCGATGCCCTTGACGATCGCGGCGACCCGCTCGGGGTGGACCTTGCCGACGCAGATGTAGTCGGTCATGAACAGCGGCTCGGCACCGCACACCACGATGTCGTCCATGACCATGGCGACGAGGTCGTGGCCGATGGTGTCGTAGACGCCCAGCCGGCGAGCGATGTCGACCTTGGTGCCGACGCCGTCGGTGGCGGAGGCGAGCAGGGGGCGCTCGTAGTTCTTCAGGGCGGAGGCGTCGAAGAGGCCGGCGAAGCCGCCGAGGCCGCCGAGGACCTCGGGGCGCTGGGTCTTCTTCACCCACTCCTTCATGAGCTCCACGGCGCGGTCGCCCGCTTCGATGTCGACGCCCGCGGCTGCGTAGCTGGCACCGGTTGTCTCAGTCATGGCTGGTGAGAACTTTCGTGTCGTACGGCAGGTCTTACGGGCCGTCTACGGGCGACGGATCGCGTCGGCCGCGGCCGTGGCGGCGGGCCCCGCGGCCAGCTCGGTCTCCAGCAGCTGCTTACCGAGCAGCTCGGGGTCCGGGAGCTCCATCGGGTACTCGCCGTCGAAGCAGGCGCGGCACAGGTTCGGCTTGGCGATGGTGGTCGCCTCGATCATGCCGTCGATGGAGATGTAGGCCAGCGAGTCGGCGCCGAGCGAGGTGCCGATCTCGTCGATCGTCATGCCGTTGGCGATGAGCTCGGCGCGGGTGGCGAAATCTATGCCGAAGAAGCAGGGCCACTTCACGGGCGGCGAGGAGATCCGGATGTGGACCTCGGCGGCCCCGGCCTCGCGGAGCATCCGCACCAGCGCCCGCTGGGTGTTGCCGCGGACGATCGAGTCGTCCACGACGACCAGGCGCTTGCCCTTGATGACTTCCTTCAGCGGATTCAGCTTCAGCCGGATGCCGAGCTGCCGGATGGTCTGCGAGGGCTGGATGAAGGTGCGGCCGACGTAGGCGTTCTTCACCAGGCCCGCGCCGAACGGGATGCCGGAGGCCTCCGCGTAGCCGATGGCGGCCGGGGTGCCGGACTCCGGGGTCGCTATCACCAGGTCGGCCTCGACCGGGGCTTCCTTGGCGAGCTTGCGGCCCATCTCCACGCGGGAGAGGTAGACGTTCCGGCCGGCGATGTCGGTGTCCGGGCGGGCCAGGTACACGTACTCGAAGACACAGCCCTTGGGCTTCGCGTCCGCGAATCGGGAGGTACGGAGGCCGTTCTCGTCGATGGCGACGAACTCGCCGGGCTCGATCTCGCGGACGAAGCTCGCGCCGCAGATGTCGAGGGCGGCGGACTCCGAGGCGACGACCCAGCCGCGCTCGAGGCGGCCGAGGACCAGCGGGCGGATGCCCTGCGGGTCGCGGGCGGCGTAGAGGGTGTGCTCGTCCATGAAGACGAGGGAGAACGCGCCGCGCACCTTCGGCAGGACCGTGTGGGCGGCCTCCTCGATGGTCAGCGGCTTGCCGTCCTCGTCGACCTGGGCCGCGAGCAGCGCGGTGAGCAGGTCGGTGTCGTTGGTGGCGGCGACGCGCGGAGTGCGGCCGCCCTCCTGCTTGGGCAGGTCGGCGACCATCTCGGCGAGCTGCGCCGTGTTGACCAGGTTGCCGTTGTGGCCGAGCGCGATGGAACCGTGCGCGGTGGCGCGGAACGTCGGCTGGGCGTTCTCCCACACGGAGGCGCCGGTGGTCGAGTAGCGGGCGTGTCCGACCGCGATGTGACCCTGGAGCGAACCGAGCGAGGTCTCGTCGAAGACCTGGGAGACCAGGCCCATGTCCTTGAAGACGAGGATCTGGGAGCCGTTGCTGACCGCGATACCCGCAGATTCCTGGCCGCGATGCTGGAGGGCGTAGAGCCCGAAGTAAGTGAGCTTGGCGACCTCTTCACCGGGAGCCCAGACTCCGAAGACGCCGCAGGCGTCCTGGGGGCCCTTCTCACCGGGGAGCAGATCATGATTGAGTCGACCGTCACCACGTGGCACGGCACCGAGTGTAGGCGAGATCGACCACTGGTCCGAATTGGGGATACCCGCCGCTAATGGATCACCGCTCGGCGACCGCCTTGGCGGTTTCTCCGTTTGTGCTGGTCAGCGTGAGGGTTTGCTGATCCAACCCGTAGCTGACGGTGCCGTCGAAGAGACGCAGGAGGCCCTTCTCCGTATGCATGAGTGAGGTGTCGCACATCATTCGTGTGGTGGACGGGGCGCCAAGGGTGATATGTCCGTCGCGAACCGTGGCGTCCGCGGTGACGTGGTTGCAGCCGAGGCGGCCGGTGACCTTGCCGGACTTCCTGTCGAAGGTGAGGTGCGCGGACGTCTTCTGCCGGCTCGGCAGGCCGGTCGCCGTGCCGTTGGAGTCACCGAGTGCCGTGATCGTCCACTTCGTCCCGTACAGCGGGGCGTCCTTCTCCTCGGTCAGCCGGATGCGGTCGCCGTCGTGGGTGGTGAGCGTCAGGCCGTCGTCCTTGGTCTCGACCGTGAGCGAGTGGTCGGTGAGGGTGGCGGCGAGGGCCCGCTCGAAGGCCATGCGCCGGGGCTCGCAGGCCATCAGGGTCTGGCGGGCGTTCGTCAGTTCGACGCGGTGGTCCTTGAAGGCGGCCTTCGCACCGAACTCGTTGCAGCCGTAGTTGCCCACGGCGGTTCCGTCCGCGCGGATCCGGAGGTCGGCGTCGGCGGGAGCGCGCCGGGTGGTGCCGTCCACGGTGACGCTGTCGACCTTCCAGTGGACGCCGGACACCTCCGACGCGACGGAGGTGCTGCCCGTGTCGCTTCCGCATGCCATGACGAGCGGAAGCACGGTCAGGACGGCGACGGTGAGTCGCTGTTTGTCCATGCCGATGGGACGGGAGGGAGGGGAGACCGGTTCCCCCCGTTCACCTCATCAGCGGCAGCAGCCCGCTCAGGTCCGCCCGCTCGCCACTGGCGCTGACCTGAGCCTCCTGGATGGCGTCCGCCCAGGTCACGCGCCCGGTCGCGAGCCGGATCCAGGTCAGCGGGGCGGTCTCGACGACGTTCGGCGGGGTGCCACGGGTGTGCCGGGGGCCCTCGATGCACTGCACCACGGCGTACGGCGGGATCCGCACCTCGGTGGAGCCGCCGGGCGCCTTCGCGGCCAGGGCATCGGCGAGCAGCCGAGTGCAGGCGGCGAGAGCCTGGCGGTCGTACGGCACCTCGAGTCCCGGTATCGCGGCGTTCAGGTCGTCGGTGTGGACGACGAGTTCGACGGTCCGGGTGACGACGTAGTCGGCGAGGGGCAGGGCGCCGACGTTGGTCTCCAGGAGCCGGGTGCCGGGGTGCTCGTCGAGCAGCCGGCCGAGGCTCTGCTCGATGTCCGCGAGATAGGCGCCGAGGTCGGTGCGCTGCTCGGCGAGCCGCCGGGTGAACTCGTCGATGGCCGAGGAGTTGGCGGCGGTGGCGAAGGCCCAGTCGAGCAGCACGGCGTCCTGCTTGGCGGGCTCCGGCTTGTCGAGCGACCGGTGTACGGCCGTCACCGCCATCCCGATGTGCGCCACCAGCTCCCGCACGGTCCACCCACCGAGCCGGGTGGGGAGCGCGAACTGCTCGGGGGACAGCTTCCGTACGGTCTCCCGTACGTTCCCGAGCTGGGCGAGGACCGCGGCGCGGACCTTGGCCGGGTCGTAGGTGCGGGGGCGCTTCTTGGCCGGGGGCATGGCGGCGAGCCTATGCCTTCACGGCGTAGCCGCTCAGCCCCTTTTCGACCAGGTCGAACGCCTGCCGGGCGCGCTCCGCGGCATCGGCGGCGACCTCGTCGGCGGTCTCACCGCGCGCGATGCGGGCGTGATGCTCCTCGATGAGGGCGTTGCGGGCGGCGCTGAGCATCGCGGCGCGGCGATGATGTGCGCGATCTACTACGTCCTGATCTACCTGCAGGTCGCCCGCGGTATCACCAGTTCCTCTGCGGGGCTGTACCTGGCCCCGATGGCCGCAGGCCTGGCGACGGTCGGCCTGCTCACCGGCCCGCTCACCGCACGCGGCTGGACGGCCCGCACCTTCACCCTCACCGGCACGGCCACCAGCGCCGTCGCCTTCGCCCTCCTCGCCACGACGACCGCCCCGCACACCTCACTCTGGCTGATCCGCGGTGAACTCTTCCTGGCCGGCGTCGGCTTCGGCCAACTGGTCGGCCAGCTGATCCTCCTGGTCCAAAACGCCGCTCCGCGCCACCAGCTGGGCGTCGCCACCACCGGCATCCGCTTCTTCCAGACCCTCGGCAACGCCCTGGGCACCGCCCTCTTCGGCACCGTCCTGGCCCGTCTGTACGCCGCCCACGGCCCCGGCGGCGACGTCAGCATGCTGGCCCGGCTCACCGGGGCCGCTCACAAGGACGGAGTGCAGGCCTTCACCGACGCGACGCAGGCGGTCTTCTGGGGCGGGGCGGCGCTGATGACGCTGGCCGCCGTACTGGCGCTACGGCTGCCGACGTCCCCGCCGGCCGAGGGCGGCACCCCGGACGTGAGCCATCAAGGAGCCTCCCAGCTGGACCGAGTACGCGTGCCCCGCCTGCACGGGCAAGAGATGACGGATCACAAGACCAGGGGCAATCCACCCGTGCGTGTGATCGACGGCGAAACCCGCACCACACCGCCGGGACCGGGCAACACTGGTCTTCGCCTGGAAGGGGGTGCAACATGACGGTTATGGCCGAGCGCACGTCTCAGATGTCGGTGGAGGAGTTCGAAACGATCGCCTCCGCCGCTCCCGAGACCGTCACGTTGGAGTTCATTGACGGACGGATCGGAGTCAAGAAGGTGACGGACGGGGACCACGACACGATCGTGTCCTGGCTGACCAAACGCTGTATCCAAGCCCGGCCCGACCTGGACGTGTACCACGGTCGAGGCCTCCGGGTAGCCGCCTATCGGCAGGGCCGGGCGAAGCCTGACGCCGTACTCACGCCCGAGGCCCACTTCGCCGCATACGGCGAATGGGCCGACCCGGAGGGGGCGCTCATGGTGGTCGAGGTCACCTCGTACGACTCGGACACCGACCGGCGCGACCGGTACGAGAAGCCGGCCGCATACGGCCAGGCAGAGATCCCGCTGTACCTCTTGATCGACCGCGACTCCTGCACGGTCACGCTGCACAGCTCACCAGACCGGAAGATCGGTGGCTACCGCGTCGTCCGTACCTCGAAGTTCGGCGAGAAGGTGCTACTCCCCGACCCGATCGGCATCGAACTCGACACGGAGATCCTGAAGAACTACGTCCGCTGAGCCGACCTGCAGAGAAGGCCGCGCCCGGAAACCGATCGTCCGGGGGCGGCCTTCACCGTCGTACTCCCAAGAACTCCTACGCGAGCAGCGCCGGGATCGTCCCCTCGTGGGCCTCGCGCAGCTCCTCCAGGGGCAGTTCGAACTCGCCCTGGAGCTCGACCGAGTCACCGTCCACGACGCCGATGCGCGTGACGGGCAGACCTCGCGCGCCGCACATGTCGTTGAAGCGGACCTCCTCGGAGCGCGGCACGGCGACGATGGCGCGGCCGGCCGACTCGGAGAAGAGGAAGGTGAAGGCGTCCAGTCCGTCCGGTACGACCAGACGGGCGCCCTTGCCGCCCAGCAGCGCCGACTCCACGACCGCCTGGATCAGACCGCCGTCGGACAAGTCGTGCGCGGAGTCGATCATGCCGTCGCGGGAGGCCGAGATGAGGATCTCGGCGAGCAGGCGCTCGCGCTCCAGGTCGACCTTCGGGGGCAGTCCGCCGAGGTGGTCGTGGACGACCTGGGACCAGGCCGAACCGCCGAACTCCTCCCGCGTGTCGCCGAGGAGGTACAGCAGCTGCCCCTCCTCCTGGAAGGCGACCGGGGTGCGGCGGGCGACATCGTCGATGACGCCCAGCACCGCGACCACCGGGGTGGGGTGGATGGCGACCTCGCCGGTCTGGTTGTAGAGGGAGACGTTGCCGCCGGTCACCGGGGTGCCCAACTGCTGGCAGCCGTCGGCGAGTCCACGGATGGCCTCGGCGAACTGCCACATGACGGCCGGGTCCTCGGGCGAGCCGAAGTTCAGGCAGTCCGAGACGGCGAGGGGCTTGGCACCCGTCGTCGCCACGTTCCGGTACGCCTCGGCGAGCGCCAACTGCGCGCCGGCGTACGGGTCCAGCTTCGCGTACCGGCCGTTGCCGTCCGTCGCGATGGCGACCCCGAGGCCGCTCTCCTCGTCGATGCGGATCATGCCGGAGTCCTCCGGCTGGGCCAGCACCGTGTTGCCCTGCACGAAGTGGTCGTACTGCGACGTGATCCACTTCTTGGAGGCCTGGTTGGGGGAGCCGACCAGCTTCAGGACCTGGTCCTTCAGCTCCGCCGAAGTCCCGGGCCGCGCCAGCTTGTTGGCGTCATCCGCCTGGAGCTCGTCCTGCCAGGACGGGCGGGCGTAGGGGCGCTCGTAGACCGGGCCGTCGTGCGCGACGGTGCGCGGGTCGACGTCGACGATCTTCCCGCCGTGCCAGTAGATCTCGAGGCGGTCGCCGTCGGTCACCTCACCGATGACGGTGGCGATGACGTCCCACTTGTCGCAGATCTCCAGGAACCGCTCGACCTTCTCCGGCTCGACGACCGCGCACATGCGTTCCTGAGACTCGCTCATGAGGATCTCCTCGGGCGAGAGCGTGGAGTCGCGCAGCGGTACGTCGTCCAGGGTCACGCGCATGCCGCCGGAGCCGTTGGAGGCGAGCTCGGAGGTGGCGCAGGACAGGCCCGCGGCACCGAGGTCCTGGATGCCGACGACCAGCTTCTCCTTGAAGGCCTCCAGGGTGCACTCGATGAGGAGCTTCTCCTGGAAGGGGTCGCCGACCTGGACGGCCGGGCGCTTGGAGGGCTTGGCGTCGTCGAAGGTCTCGGAGGCGAGGATCGACGCGCCGCCGATGCCGTCACCACCCGTGCGGGCCCCGTAGAGGATGACCTTGTTGCCCGCACCGGACGCCTTCGCGAGGTGGATGTCCTCGTGCCGCATCACACCGATGGCACCGGCGTTGACCAGCGGGTTGCCCTGGTAGCAGGCGTCGAAGACGACCTCGCCGCCGATGTTGGGCAGGCCCAGGCAGTTGCCGTAGCCGCCGATGCCGGCGACGACACCCGGCAGGACACGCTTGGTGTCGGGGTGGTCGGCGGCACCGAACCGCAGCGGGTCGACTACCGCGACCGGGCGGGCGCCCATCGCGATGATGTCGCGCACGATGCCGCCGACGCCGGTGGCCGCGCCCTGGTAGGGCTCGACGTACGACGGGTGGTTGTGCGACTCGACCTTGAAGGTGACGGCGTAGCCCTGGCCGACGTCCACGACACCGGCGTTCTCGCCGATGCCGACGAGAAGGGCGTCGGACTGGGGGGCCTTCTCGCCGAACTGGCGCAGATGCACCTTCGAGGACTTGTAGCTGCAGTGCTCGGACCACATCACGGAGTACATGGCGAGCTCGGCACCGGTCGGGCGGCGGCCGAGGATCTCCACCACCCGCTCGTACTCGTCCTTCTTCAGGCCCAGTTCGGCCCAGGGCAGCTCGACGTCGGGGGTCGCGGCCGCGTGCTCGACCGTGTCCAGAGGCGTCCTGCTCATGCGGTGACCAGCTTCTTGAGGATCGAGGTGAAGAACGGGAGGCCGTCGGTGCGGCCCGTGCCGATCAGCGGCTCGGTGGCGTGCTCCGGGTGCGGCATGAGGCCCACGACGTTGCCGGCCTCGTTGGTGATGCCCGCGATGTCGTTCAGCGAGCCGTTCGGGTTGAAGTCCAGGTACCGGAAGGCCACGCGGCCCTCGGCCTCCAGCTTGTCCAGCGTGTACTGGTCGGCGACGTACCGGCCGTCCATGTTCTTCAGCGGGATGTGGATCTCCTGGCCCTGCTCGTAGTCCACGGTCCAGGCGGTGTCCGCGTTCTCCACCCGCAGCTTCTGGTCGCGGCAGATGAAGTGGAGGTGGTCGTTGCCGAGCATGCCCCCCGGGAGGAGGTGGGCCTCGGTGAGGATCTGGAAGCCGTTGCAGATGCCGAGGACCGGCAGTCCGGCCCGCGCCTGCTCGATGACCGTCTCCATCACCGGCGAGAAGCGGGAGATGGCGCCGGCTCGCAGATAGTCCCCGTAGGAGAAACCACCCGGAAGGACGACCGCGTCCACCTGGTGGAGGTCCTTGTCCTTGTGCCACAGGGCGACCGGCTCGGCACCCGCGAGGCGGATCGCACGCTGGGTGTCCCGGTCGTCGAGGCTGCCCGGGAAAGTGACGACGCCAATACGAGCGGTCACTTCGCGGCCTCCGCGACTTCATCCACGCGTACGGTGAAGTCCTCGATCACGGTGTTGGCGAGGAAGGATTCCGCAAGATCGTGGATACGGGCGAGCGCGGCCTCGTCGACCGGCCCGTCAACTTCCAGTTCGAAACGCTTTCCCTGACGTACGTCCGAGATCCCCTCGAAACCCAGCCGCGGCAGTGCGCGCTGCACCGCCTGGCCCTGGGGGTCGAGGATCTCCGGCTTGAGCATGACGTCGACTACGACGCGTGCCACGTGCACTCCCGGTGGTGTGGTGCTGAGCAGGTTCCTGCAAGTGGTTTCAGACTACCCGCACAAAATTTCTACGCGCGTCGACTTGTAGGAAGCTACGTGACCGCTGTCACGATCCGGCGACGGCGGGGGCGCGCACCAAATTTTCCGGGAAAGATACGCGATCGACAGCCGATAGCTATTGCGCTCGGACACGCGGAAGGATTTAGTCAGACTTCACAATGCATTGTCGGGCGCTGTACAAATGAATTGGCAAGTGCCGTACGAAGGGACCGATATTCGTGGCGCAGAAGGTCGTGGTCACTCTCTTTGACGACATCGACGGCTCGGAAGCGGCGGAAACGATCGCCTTCGGACTCGACGGCAAGTCGTACGAGATCGACCTGAATCAAGCCAATGCCAAGAAACTGCGTAAGGCGCTCGCGCCCTACGTGGAGGCCGGCCGCAAGCGGTCGAAGTCGGGCAAGGCCTACCGGCAGACGGAGGTCGCCCCCGATCCGGCGGCCGTCCGGGCCTGGGCCCAGGCCAACAAGATGGACGTACCCGCTCGCGGCCGCATCCCCAAGAAGGTCTACGAGGCCTTCAGCGAGGCCCAGTAGCCGCCGGCCGACGGCCGGTCAGCCGCCCCTCGGCGGAACCGACTTGCGCTGCACCCCTCCTGGTCAGCTAGAGTCTGGAGCACGCCGAGGGGCAAGGCCGAAAGGCCCAGCTCCGAAGCACATGCGGGTGTAGTTCAGTAGCAGAACATCCCCCTTCCAGGGGGAAGGCGCAGTGTGCAATTCCTGTCACCCGCTCTGCACCGTCGGCCGGACCACTGTTGTGGATCAGGTAGGCTGGTGCTCGCGCCGATCGGTGGGAGCCGGTCGGAGGCAATGCGGACGTAGCTCAGTTGGTAGAGCGCAACCTTGCCAAGGTTGAGGTCGCGAGTTCGAGCCTCGTCGTCCGCTCTTGAAAGAAGGCCCCAGTCATCCGACTGGGGCCTTTGTCATGCGCGACTCTCATGCGCGGCCCGCCTCTGACATTTGTCATGCGGAGTGATGACAGCGCGCACTGCTTCCCCCCGCACGGGCGCCGGGACGCTGGTGCCATGGACACGAACGAACACGTGATTGAGGTCACTGACCTGCGGCGTGTGTACGGGGGCGGGTTCGAGGCGGTGCGCGGAATCACCTTTTCCGTGGGCCGCGGCGAGATCTTCGCGCTGCTCGGCACCAACGGCGCGGGCAAGACGTCCACGGTCGAGCTGCTGGAAGGGCTCGCACGGCCGGCCGGCGGCCGGGTGCGGGTGCTCGGGCACGATCCGTACGGGGAGCGGGCCGCCGTACGGCCACGCACGGGGGTGATGTTGCAGGAGGGCGGCTTCCCCTCCGAGCTGACCGTCGCGGAGACCGCGCGGATGTGGGCCGGGTGCGTGAGCGACGCGCGGCCCGAGCAGGAAGCGCTGGAGCTGGTCGGGCTGCGGCGGCGGGCGGACGTACGGGTGAAGCAGTTGTCCGGAGGTGAACGGCGGCGCCTGGACCTCGCGCTCGCGCTGCTCGGGCGCCCCGAGGTGCTGTTCCTGGACGAGCCGACCACCGGGCTGGACGCCGAAGGGCGCCGGGACACCTGGGGGTTGGTGCGCGCCCTGCGGGACGCGGGGACGACGGTGCTGCTGACCACGCACTACCTGGAGGAGGCCGAGGGGCTCGCCGACCGGCTGGCGATCCTGCACGAGGGGCGCATCGCGGCGACGGGGACACCGGCCGAGGTGACCGCCCGGCAGCCCGCCCGGATCTCCTTCCGTCTCCCCGACGGCTGGTTCCTCGGCGACCTGCCGCCGCTCGCCGAACTGGGGGTGTGCGGCCACGAGACGGACGGGGACGTCGTACGGCTGCGCACGCGGGAGCTGCAGCGCGCGGCCACCGGACTGCTGACCTGGGCCGAGGGCGCACGGGTGGAACTACGCGACCTGGACGTGCGCTCGGCGTCGCTGGAAGAGGCGTTCCTGGGGATCGCGCGGGAGCAGGAGGTGGCGGCATGAAAGGGCTCGGCAACATGGAGGCACTGAGGGAGCGGACGGTCGGCGGGAGTGCGCAGGCCGGCCGGGTGGGGGCGGCGGGTTCCGGGCGGCGGATGCGGGCCCTGGCCCGGGCCGAGCTCACGCTGCTCGGGCGCAACCGTGGCGCGGTGGTCACGGCGTTGCTCGTGCCGCTGGCGCTGCCGTTCAGTGTGCGGCCCGCGGTCGATCAGCTGGACCTCAAGGCCGAGGGGCTGAACATCGGCACGGTGACGCTGACGGCCGCGATCGGGTTCTCCTTCCTGTTCGCCGTGTACACGTCCCTGGTCGGCGCGTACGTCGCCCGCCGCGAGGAACTGGTCCTCAAACGCCTGCGCACCGGCGAGCTCGACGACGCCGAGATCCTGGCCGGCACCGCGCTCCCCGCCGTCTGCCTCGGTCTCGCGCAGACCGTCGTCCTCACCGTCGGCTGCGCGGTGCTGCTGCACCCCGGGGCGCCCAGGGCGCCGTACCTGACCGTCCTCGGGATCCTGGCGGGTCTGGTGCTGTGCGCCGCGTTCGCGGCCCTCACCGCCTCAGTCACCCGGACCGTGGAGAGCGCGCAGGTCACCGCGCTGCCGCTGGTGCTCGTGTCCATGATGGGCTCGGGCATCGCGATCCCGGCCCAGGTACTGCCCGACCGGCTCGCGGCCGTCTGCGAACTCCTGCCCCTGTCCCCCGCGATCCGGCTCGTCCAGGGCGGCTGGACCGGGCGGTTGAGCGCCTACGAGGCCCTGGGCGCGGTGGCGACCGCCCTGGCCTGGAGCGTCGTGGCGGTGTTTGCTGTACGGCGGTGGTTCCGCTGGGAACCCCGGCGCTGAGGGAACGGGGGGAGCCGTGTTCGGGCGGATCAGGGGCTGGCAGCGGCGGCATTGGCGGGATCGGAGCAAGGCCGAGCGAGTCGAGCTGCAGAGCGTGCTCACCTGGTACGCGACCACGTGGCTCTTCTCCTTCTCCTGGCTGGCGCTGCCGCTGGTGGGAGGGATCGCCCAGCGCCCGGTTCCGCTGGTCGTCGGAGGACTGCTGCTGCTCGTGAGCGCCCTGCAGTGCGCCGAGGCAAACCGGCTCACCCGGCCCGTGCTCGACCACTACCTGGGCCGGGCCGTTCTCCCGCCGCGCGCCCTGCGCCCCGCCGCCGTCCTCCTTGCCCTTGCGCTGGTCCTGCCCCTGGTGCTGACCGCGCTGGGCGGCTCCGACCCGATGGCGATCCGGCTCGCCGTCGGCGCCGCGCTGCTGCCGTTCGGGGTGCTGTACGGGCTGGCGCTGCCGCTGGTGACCTTCCTGCGCCGGTCGGCCGTGCTCGCCGTGGTGCTCATGGCCGCGTTCGCCTGGGCCGACCCGGAGCCCGCCGGCATCCTCATGGTCGGCGTCCTCACCGTCTTCGGCGCGCTCTTCTCGCTGATCAGCGGCCGTTGCGGCGCCTGGACGCTGTCGGTCCTGTGGGAGGCGGAGCGGGGCCGCGAGGTCCAGGCCCGGCTCGCGGTCGCGGAGGAACGGCTGCGGTTCGGCCGCGACCTGCACGACGTGATGGGGCGGAACCTGGCCGTGATCGCCCTGAAGAGCGAACTCGCCGTGCAGCTGGCCCGGCGCGGGCGGCCCGAGGCCGTGGACCAGATGATCGAGGTGCAGCGGATCGCGCGGGAGTCGCAGCGAGAGGTGCGGGATGTCGTACGGGGGTATCGGGAGGCCGACCTCGGGGTCGAACTGGCAGGTGCGCAGGGGGTGTTGAGCGCCGCCGGGATCGAATGCGCGGTGCGGGGGACGGCTGTCGCGGGGCTCGATGCGGAGGTGCAGGGGGTGTTGGGGTGGGTGGTGCGGGAGGCCACGACGAACGTGCTGCGGCACGGGGACGCGGCGCTATGTGACATATCACTGAATATTGAACGAGATCGTGTGGTGCTGACCGTGCAGAACGACGGGGTGTCCGCCCCCGCGCCCGGCCGGGGGTCCGGACTCACCGGGCTGCACGAGCGGTTGGCCGCGGTGGGCGGGACGCTGGAAGCGGGGCCGGTCGGCGGCGGCCGGTTCCGGGTGGTGGCCGAGGTGCCGTTGAGTGTGAGTGAGAGTGTGAGCGAGGTCACCGCATGACGGGCGTCGTACGACTGCTCCTCGCCGACGACGAACATCTGATCCGGGGCGCGCTCGCCGCGCTGCTCTCCCTGGAGGACGACCTCGTCGTGGTCGCCGAGGCGGCGAGCGGTCCCGAGGCGCTGGCCATGGCCCGGGCGCACGCACCGGACGTGGTCGTACTCGATCTCCAGATGCCCGGCGCGGACGGTGTGAAGGTCGCCACATCACTGCGGGCCGAACTGCCCGGCTGCCAGGTTCTGATCGTCACCAGTCACGGGCGGCCCGGGCATCTGAAGCGGGCGCTCGCTGCAGGGGTGCGCGGGTTCGTGCCGAAGACGGTCAGCGCCCAGCGGCTCGCGGAGATCATCCGGACCGTGCATGCCGGGAACCGTTATGTCGACCCGGAGTTGGCCGCCGACGCCATCGCCGCCGGGAACTCCCCGCTGACCGCCCGGGAGGCCGAGGTGCTGGAACTCGCGGCCGACGGGGCGCCCGTCGCGGAGATCGCCGAGCGGGCCGCGCTGTCGCAGGGGACCGTGCGGAACTACCTGTCCTCGGCCGTCTCCAAGCTCGGGGCGGAGAACCGGCACTCCGCGGTGCGTCTCGCGCGGGAGCGGGGTTGGGTATAGTTGCTCTCGCGCCACGGCGCAACGCGGACGTAGCTCAGTTGGTAGAGCGCAACCTTGCCAAGGTTGAGGTCGCGAGTTCGAGCCTCGTCGTCCGCTCAGGATCAAGGCCCCGGTCATCGACCGGGGCCTTTGTCGTGCGCCCGCGGGGGTACGGCCCCGGTTGCCGGCCGGGGTCTTTGTCATGCGGTCAGCTCCAGCTGGTGCCCGTCAGACGCTCGTACGCCTCCAGGTACTTGGCGCGGGTCCGCTCCACGACCTCCTCGGGCAGCGGCGGCGGGGGCTGCTCGCTCTTGCGGTCCCAGCCCGAGGCCGGCGAGGTCAGCCAGTCCCGCACGAACTGCTTGTCGTACGACGGCTGCGGGTGGCCCGGCTCCCACTGCTCGGCCGGCCAGAAGCGGGAGGAGTCAGGGGTGAGGACCTCGTCCGCGATGACGAGGGTGTCCCCGTCGAAGCCGAACTCGAACTTGGTGTCCGCGAGGATGATCCCGCGCTCACGGGCGATGTCCCGGCCGCGGGCGTAGACGGCGAGGGTCGCCTGGCGCAGCCGGGCGGCGGTGTCGGCGCCGACCTGGCGGGCGACCTCCTCGTAGGAGACGTTCTCGTCGTGCTCGCCGACGGCGGCCTTGGTGGCCGGGGTGAAGATCGGGGCGGGGAGTTCGCTGCCGTCGACCAGGCCCTCGGGGAGGGCGAGACCGCAGACGGTGCGGGACTCGTCGTACTCCAGCAGGCCGGAGCCGGTGAGATAGCCACGGGCGACGGCCTCCACCGGGATCATCTGCAGCGGCTTGCACACCAGGGTGCGGCCGGCCCATTCGGCGGGGGCGCCGGCGGGGAGTTCGGTGCTCAGGACGTGGTTGGGGATCAGATCGGCGATCTGGTCGAACCACCACAGGGACAGCTGGGTGAGGACCCGGCCCTTGTCGGGGATGTCGGTCGGCAGCACCCAGTCGAAGGCGGAGATGCGGTCGCTGGCGACCATCACGAGGTCGCCCGCCTCGTTCTGGTACAGCTCGCGCACCTTGCCGGTGTGCAAGTGCACCAGGCCCGGAACCTGGAGCGGCTCGGGCTTTTCTACGAATCCGGACACGGTTCCTCCCCGTGGTTCTGTCCAATGGCTCGATTCTCCCGTATGCCGGGGATCGCCCCAGGACTGGGGTGGCTTCGGATGGGGCGGTGACGTGGGCTTACGTGAGCTCAGTCACGTTTGCAGATGCGGTCCAGGAGGTTGACGGTGGCGCGCTGGACGCGTTCGTCGACGTGGCCCGGACGGTCCAGGGACGGGGACCAGGCGAACGTTCCGGACGCGAAGACGAGGGCGCCGGAGGGGGCGCGGTAGAGGGACGTCTCCTGGTGGCGCATGACGCCCTCGGCGTCGGTATAGGGGGAGTGTGCGAGCAGGACGCGGTCCTCGTGCTCGGGCAGCGGGGTGCGCGGGAAGTACCGGTCGGCCTCGCCCGCGACCAGGCCCTCGATCTCCTCGCCCTCGTGCGCTCCGGTGGCGTCCCACAGCCAGTGGTCGGCGTTGCGGACGATCAGCGGGTGCGGCTCGGGGACCCGGCCCGCGTACTGGATGCCGACCAACTGCTGTTCGGGGCGGTCGACTTCGCGCCACAGCACGGGCTTGCCGGGGCCCTTGCGTTTTCGGCAGGTCAGCAGGCGGTCGGGGACGCCGGACGGGGAGGGGCCCAACTCCACCTGCCAGTACATGGTATTGGCGGACAGGAAGACGAGGGAGGTGCCGCTCTCCCGGGCCAGCTCGACGGTGCGGCGCATGCCGGTCGACCAGTACTCGTCGTGGCCGGGGAAGACCAGGCCTCGGTAGCGGGTGGGGTCCACGCGGCCGGCGTGCAGGTCGCGGGCGTCGGCGTAGGCGAGGTCGTAGCCGTAGCGCTCGGCGAAGCGGATGAAGTCGTAGGCGTGGCCGACGTGCAGGGGCAGGCCGGCGCCGGCGTACGGACGGTCGAAGGAGACCGTCGTCGCCGCGTCCGACTCGCCGAGCAGCCGGCCCTGTTCGTCCCAGGCGTGGTAGAGGCTGGCGCCGGTGCGGCCGTCCTCCGGGTAGAGGTTGTACGCCTGCCAGGTCACGTCGGGCAGCAGCAGGAGCAGGTCGGCGGGGTGGTTGTCGCGGACCGTGAAGGGGATGTGGGAGCGGTAGCCGTCGGCCGTGGTCAGGACGGCGACGTACGCCCCGATGCTCCAGTAGCTCGGGATCTGCAGCCGCCAGGACAGCCACCAGTGGTGGCAGGAGACCGTGCGGTCCGCGGTCAGCGGCGGGGGCTGGACGATGCCCGAGAGGCGGGGGCTGGTGGTGATCTTCGAGGCGCCGTCGCCGCCGTAGTGGCCGATGCGGTAGATGTCCACCGCGAACTGCTGCGGCGGGTCGACCGTGACATGGAAGTCGACGGCGTCGCCCGGGGAGACCGCGCCGGTGGAGATGAAGCCCTTGATCTGCCGGCCGACGTCGTCGGCCGAGCGGGGACCGCCTCCGGAGCGGGGCGCGGGGACGCGGGTGCCGCTGGCGGGCGTTCGGGGGGAAGGCTGGGGAGCCTGGTCCACGTACCAGGGGACGACCTGGCCGGTGTCGTCGAAGTAGGTCTCCGTGCCGCGCAGCCAGGGGACGGGGCCCTGGCCGAAGGGGTCGGTCACGGCGTGCGCCAGCGCTCCGGATTCCCAGCGGCGGATCTGCTCCGACCCCATGGTCGCTCCCCTCCCTCGTGCCCCCGTGGTCGCTTGGTCGCGCGTCCTGTGCCGTATGCCCTTGCCATGTGCCCGATCGGTCCAAGCACATCACATTACGCACGCAGGTGGTCACTAGTCGTTGCTAATTGGCCAGAAGTGGAATGGGGGGTTCCGGAAGTTGCGCCGTCGGGGCGGTCAGCCCAGCCGCACCGGCTTCTCCGGGCGTATGCCGGATTCGCGCAGCCAGGCCCGCAGGGGGGCGGGGTCGCCGTCCTCGACGAGGCTGAGGACCCGGGGGGTGAGGTCGGTGGCCCGTTCGCCGTTGAGGAGGAGGGTGGGGCCGTCCAGCCAGTCCAGGCCGGGGGTCGCGCCCGCGGTGTCCATGGCGGCGCAGCAGACCATCGCGGTGACGTGTTCGGTGAGCAACTCGCGGGCGCTGCGCGGTGGTTGGAGCGGGAAGAGGGGGAGCGTCGCCTCGTCCCAGGGGACCGCGTCGGGAGTGGCCCGGCCGACCGGAGCGGCTGTTGCTTCCTCGCGGGAGAGCTGGGTGGTCAGGGCGGCGGCGAGGGTGGCGGCAGGACCGTCCGGCTCGGGCTCGCCTTCGTCCTCCTCGTCGATTCCGTCCGCACCCGGGCGGCGTTCGAGGTCAGCTGGCGCCGACCCCTGGGCGCCCAGGGTTTCCTCGCCGTCGGTGGTCGCGGGTCCGTGCGGCCTGGGGGCCTGGGCCTCCTCGCCGCCGGTGGTCGCGGATCCGTGCGGCATGGGGGCTTGCGCCTCCTCGCCGTCGGCGACCGCGGGTCCGTGCGGCATGGGGGTCTGGGCCTCCTCGCCGTCTGTGGCCGCAGGTCCGTGCGGCATGGGGGTCTGGGCCTCCTCGCCGTCTGTGGCCGCG
>NZ_JBEXPK010000044.1:68338-78810 GCF_040612015.1 Streptomyces sp. NPDC006476
GGTCCGTGCGGCATGGGGGTCTGGGCCTCCTCGCCGTCTGTGGCCGCAGGTCCGTGCGGCATGGGGGTCTGGGCCTCCTCGCCGTCTGTGGCCGCGGGTCCGTGCGGCATCGACAGGTGGTCCATGACGCGGGCCAGGTTGGGGCCCTCGGGAGGTGTCGGAGCGGGACCGGTGGTGATGCCCAGGGTGTCCAGGACCCGGTGGAGGCGGGCCGCGTCGGTGCGCCATTTGCGGTCCACGACCTCCTCCGGGTACTCCTGCCAGTCGACCGGCGACCAGTCGGGGCCGGCCTCGGGGCCGCCGTGGAAGAGACGGGCGGCGAGCAGGGAGGCGGCCTCGTCGACCGCGCCGGGCTCCTCCAGGAGGTCGCAGGCGGGGCGCTCGCCCAGACGGGAGGCGAAGCCCTCGGCCAGACGGTCGCGGCGGGACAGCTCGGTGAGCGCCGCCACCACCCCGGCGTCCAGGCGAGAGGGCCAGCGGCCCATCCGCCAGGCGGGCAGCGCCACCCGGGTGAGCAGCCGGTCCCAGCCCGCGTAGGCCAGACCGACCTGTTCCTGGGCGACGATGCGCAGTCCGTAGTCCACAGCCTGTGCACGCTCGGCGGCCGCCGCCGCGACCCCGCGCTCCATCAGCGCGGCGTGCTCCCGGCAGCCGCGCAGGAGGAGACGGGCCACCGCGCCGATCCCCGCGCACACCAGACGGGTCCCTGGACAGCGCCCGGACGACGAGGCGACGGCCACGGCGGCGTCCAGACCCCGGACGAAACGGCGGGCGGCGGCTATGTCGGGATGCGCCGAGGGACCCGTACCGGCGACGACCGGGGCGAGAACCGCGCGCAGCTCGCCGACGCGCATCCACCACAGGAACGGGGAGCCGATGACGAGGACCGGCGCGGCCGGCGCACGGCGGTGGTGCGACGCGCGGACGCCGGCTATCTCGTCCGCACGGTCGTCGGCCGGGGGCGGGCCGTGGGCCGGGTGGGTGCGGTCCTCGAGCCAGCTGTCGCAGTCCGGGGTGAGCGCTATCGCGGACGGTGCCGGGACGTCGAGCCGGTCGGCGAGGTCGCGCACCATTCGGTACAGGTCGGGGGCGGACTCCTCCGCGATCGGGACCGTCGGGGTCACGGCCGGCCGGGCCCGCGCGATGACCAGTGCGACGGCGCCGGCGGCCAGCAGGACCGCCACGGCGACGGGGGTCACGGCCCAGCGGGCCGCGTGCCAGAAGGAACCCACCAGATGCCCCGTGGAACCGCCGGCCAGCAGGATCACGGCGAGGGCCGCGGGGAGCAGGGCCACGGCCAGCGCACGGCTGCGGACGCGCAGCACGGCGAGAGCCCTCGAGCGCGCTGCCTGCGCGCCCGCTTCCACACCCATCGCGGTACCGGTCACGACCGGACCTCACCCCCTCCCTGACTGTCCCGGCCGGCTGGCCGTCTGGCGTTGCCCACTCCCCCACTGTGGCACCCGCCACTGACATCGCAATGCCGGTGGGCCAAGTGCCGGAACGCTTGCGCCGCACCCTAGTTGGGGCCCCCGCCCCCGTCAGCGGGATGGGGCAGCGGTCACTCGATGGAATGGCTTTGGTCAGAGGTGGATGACGGTCAGCGAGGATCAGGCCCCGGTTATTGACTCAGGTTCGAATTCGCCGCCGGGTGCTTTTGGGTTGGCCGCCGGGTGCTCTCGGGTTCGTTTCGCGGGGCGGGGACGCAATCAGGCCCCGCATCCGAAGACGGACACGGGGCCTGGAGGGTTCATCCGGACGTACGGCCGGTCAGGCGCCCGCCGCCTTCGCCGCGATGTCGGTGCGATGCTGTGAGCCGTCGAGGCGGATGCGGGCCACGGCCCGGTAGGCGCGGTCGCGGGCCGCGGTGAGGTCCCTGCCGGTCGCCGTGACCGACAGGACGCGTCCGCCCGCGCTGACGATCGCGTCGCCGTCGCGCTTGGTGCCGGCGTGCAGGACGTAGGCGTGCGGAGCGTCCTCGGCGGCGACCTCGTCGAGGCCGGTGATCGGGTCGCCGGTGCGCGGGGTCCCCGGGTAGTTGTGCGAGGCGACGACCACGGTGACCGCGGCGTCCTCGCTCCAGCGCAGGGGCTCCAGGTCGGCGAGGGTGCCGTTCGCGGCAGCGAGCAGGACGCCGGCCAGCGGGGTCTTCAGCCGGGCCAGGACCACCTGGGTCTCGGGGTCGCCGAAACGGGCGTTGAACTCGATGACCCTGACTCCGCGCGAGGTGATCGCGAGGCCGGCGTAGAGAAGACCGGAGAACGGGGTTCCGCGGCGGCGCATCTCGTCCACCGTCGGCTGCAGGACCGTCTGCAGGACCTCGTCCACGAGCTTGGGGTCGGCCCACGGGAGCGGGGAGTACGCGCCCATGCCGCCGGTGTTCGGGCCCTCGTCGCCGTCGAGGGCCCGCTTGAAGTCCTGGGCGGGCTGGAGCGGGAGGACCGTCTGGCCGTCGGTGATCGCGAAGAGGGAGACCTCGGGGCCGTCCAGGAACTCCTCGATGACCACGCGCTCGCAGGAGTTCGCGTGGGCCCGGGCGGTGTCCAGGTCGGCGGTGACGACGACGCCCTTGCCGGCCGCGAGACCGTCGTCCTTGACGACGTAGGGGGCGCCGAAGGCGTCGAGGGCGGTGTCGACCTCGTCGGGGGTGGTGCAGACGTAGGACCGCGCGGTGGGGACGCCGGCGCCCGCCATCACCTCCTTCGCGAAGGCCTTCGACCCCTCGATCTGCGCGGCCTCCTGGGAGGGGCCGAAGACCGGGATCCCCGCCTCGCGCACGGCGTCGGCGACACCGGCCACGAGCGGCGCCTCCGGGCCTACGACCACGAGCTCGGCGCCGAGCTGTTCGGCCAGCGCGGCCACGGCCTTGCCGTCGAGGGCGTCGACCGCGTGCAGCTCGGCCACCTCGGCGATGCCTGCGTTGCCGGGGGCGCAGTGCAGGGCGGTGACGTCGGGGTCGAGGGACAGGGAACGGCACAGGGCGTGTTCGCGGGCGCCGCTACCGATGACGAGGACCTTCACGGGGTTCAGGGTAACCGGCGTGGCCTTGTGCGGGTTGCCGAGGGCGGGCGGGGGGCCTTCCTGTATGTTCCTCCGAACGCCGCCGGGGCGTCGCGGCTGCCGCTCGGGGTGCTGCCCGCTCAGCCCCGCTTCGGCCGGGAGAGCCGAACATGGCCGATCCCGGCCCGGTAGTGGGTGGGTTCGGTACCGCGAGTGGGTTCAGTGCTGCAGGTGGGTTCAGTGTCGTGGGTGGGCTCGGTGCCGTCACTCGTTCGTGAACTCCTCCACCACCGTCGCTCCCAGTTCCCGGACGATCAGTTCATGGCCGGAGAGGGCCGATTCGTTGAGGTCGGGGTCGTCGTCCTCGGGGATGTCGTCTTCCGGGGCGACCGGGGTGGGGGGCTCGGGGGTGGACGGCTGGGGTGCCGGTGTGGCCGCCGCAGGGGGAGCCGGAACGGACGTGGACGCGGTGGGGGTGGTGGGCGTCGACTGCGGCGGTGCCGGGCGCTGAGCCGTCGTAGCACCGCCGTAGGAGGCACCGGTGTAGGAAGCGCTGGGGGCGCCCGTCGTGCCGTAGCCGCCTCCTCCGCCACCACCGCCGCCGTAACCGCCCTGCGCGCCGCCTCCGCCGTTGAAGCCGGAGGGGCCGCCGGTCGGTGCGGGGGCCGAGCCGCCGGACGGGTCGACAATCGCCTCGATCTTCCACTGCACGTTGAACTGCTCGGCCAGCGCCTGTCGCAGCACGTCCTCGCTGCCGCTGCTCGCGAAGTTGTCCCGGGCGCCGGCGTTGACGAAGCCCAGCTGCAAAGTCGTGCCGTCGAAGCCGGCGACCTGGGCGTTCTGGCTGAGCAGGATCCAGGTGAAGCGGCGGCGGTTCTTGACGGCCTCCAGGATGTTCGGCCAGAGCATGCGGGGGTCGAGACCGCCGCTGGGAGGCGCGTAGGTGGGCGCGGGGGACGCCGGTGCCGGTGACTGTGGGGCCGGTACGGGGGCCGACGGGGCCGGAGTGGACGCGGCGCTGGGCGTGGCCGGGGCCTGACCGGCACCTGCCCCTGCACCTGAACCGGCGCCCGCCGCGTTCGCCGTCGGCCAGCCGCCGGGACGCCGGCCGCTGCCGGCGGTGGCCGCGGTGGGCCAGGCGCCGGGCGCGGGAGCCTGAGCGGGGGCCGGGACGGGCGTCGCGGGCGAGGAGGGCTGGTGCGGAGGCTGGGCGTGCTCGGACCGGCCTCCGGGAGGAGTCGCGCCGGGACCCGAGCCGCCGGGTGCGCCCGGGCCGGTGGACTCGCCGGCCGGATCGCCAGAGGGCGCCGACCCGGACGTACCCCCTACCGCCGGGCCGCCTGCTCCACCCCCCGGAATCCCACCCCCAGGCACACCGGCACCGGGACCGCTGCCACTCGGCACACCACCGCCTGGCACACCACCCCCCGGCCCGGAGCCACCAGGACCGAACCCGCCAGGCCCGGCCCCACCCGGCACCGACCCGCTCGCCCCGGGGCCACCCGCCCCGGAGCCGCCCGGCATGGAACCCGCGGGCACGCCACCAGCCCCCGGCGCCCCCGCCCCGGGGCCCCGTACCGCCGCCCTCGCCGCGGCAGGACCGCCGCCGGGAGGCACCGGACCAGCCGCCATCGGTCCCGCATGCGCCTCCGGCCCCGGTACGTAGCCCATCGCGGGCGTGCCCGCACCCGAGCCCGCCGAGAAGTTGACGCCTCGCTCCAGGCGGTCGAGGCGGGCCATGACCGAGCGTTCGTCGCCGTAGGCGGCGGGGAGCAGCACGCGTGCGCAGATGAGTTCGAGCTGGAGGCGGGGCGAGTTGGCGCCGCGCATCTCGGTGAGGCCGTCGTTGACGAGGTCGGCCGCGCGGCTGAGCTCGGCCGCGCCGAAGGTGCTCGCCTGGGCCTGCATCCGCTCGATGACGTCGGCGGGGGCGTCGATGAGCCCCTTCTCGGCGGCGTCCGGCACGGCGGCGAGGATCACCAGGTCGCGCAGCCGCTCCAGCAGGTCGGCGACGAAGCGGCGCGGGTCGTTGCCGCCCTCGATGATCCGGTCGACGACCTCGAACGCGGCGGCGCCGTCGCCGGTCGCGAAGGCCTCGACGACGGAGTCGAGAAGGGAGCCGTCGGTGTAGCCGAGGAGGGAGGTGGCCATGGCATACGTCACACCCTCCTCCCGCGCACCGGCGAGCAGCTGGTCCATGACGGACATCGAGTCACGCACGGACCCCGCGCCGGCGCGCACGACGAGGGGCAGGACGCCTTCCTCGACCGGGATGTTCTCCTTCTGGCACACCTGGCCCAGGTATTCCCGCAGGGTCCCCGGCGGCACGAGCCGGAAGGGGTAGTGGTGGGTCCGCGACCGGATGGTCCCGATGACCTTCTCGGGCTCGGTGGTGGCGAAGATGAACTTGAGGTGCTCCGGGGGCTCCTCGACGACCTTCAGCAGTGCGTTGAAGCCGGCCGACGTGACCATGTGGGCCTCGTCGATGATGTAGATCTTGTACCGGCTGGCGGCGGGTCCGAAGAAGGCCTTCTCGCGCAGCTCACGGGCGTCGTCCACACCACCGTGAGAGGCCGCGTCGATCTCGATGACGTCGATGGAGCCCGGGCCGTTCCGCGCCAGGTCCCGGCAGGACTGGCACTCTCCGCAGGGCGTCGGGGTGGGTCCCTGCTCGCAGTTCAGGCAGCGGGCCAGGATCCGGGCGCTGGTCGTCTTGCCGCATCCGCGCGGGCCGCTGAACAGGTACGCGTGATTGACCCGGTTGTTCCGCAGCGCCTGCTGCAACGGGTCGGTGACATGCTCCTGCCCGATGACCTCGGCGAACGACTCCGGGCGATAGCGGCGGTACAGCGCGAGAGACGACACGCATACGAGGTTATAGGCGCCCACTGACAACCAGCCCCGCCGCCGGGACCCCGGAACGCAAGCGCCCCCCACGCACCCGCCAGAGCCAACCTACCCTTGCTGCCTTCCGGCCCTGGGGGAGTTCAGTCAGATAGCGCCGCGTGAGGGGCTCCGCACAGAGTACCCGACGTCAGCGGGTGGGAACGAGTTCGCGAGCACTCCTCTCGGTCATGTAATGTTTCCGGCGGAGGATTCGCCTAGAGGCCTAGGGCGCACGCTTGGAAAGCGTGTTGGGGGCAACCCCTCACGAGTTCGAATCTCGTATCCTCCGCCAGTGCCTCACCGGGCACGATGTCGAAGGGTCCCCTGGAAACAGGGGACCCTTCGTCGTTGTCACATCTGTCGGTGGGCTAGTGTCCGCACCGGCCTGGCCAACCTTTTGCCAACCGGCCGGGCGACAACCACGTTTGCCGAAGAACTGGCGGGTCATCGCGCGCGCTGTCTCGATCCGGCGGCCGGTCTTGGAAGCCGTCGTGACAGCTGTCTCACCGTGGGTAAAAAACTTCGCACTCTCCGCACAGGCCGGCGAAAGCGCTCGCCTGGAGGTTGCTGTTCCGGACCGTCGGTACAGCGCCTTGTAGACGCCCCAGCCACTGCCGATCTTCACGCGTGCGCCGAAGCCGCCCCAGACGAGAGGCCCGGAACCTGGTCAAGGTCCGGGCCTCTGGCGATCGTCCGTCTCGGCTTCCGCCCATCGCCGAGAATGGTAGCGATAGAGATAGTATCGCCAGAGATACTATCTTCCCCGGGAGTCCGGATGCGTCGTTTCATCGGGCGGGAACGCGAGCTGAGCGTGCTCGGCAACGCCTTGCAGGCGGTTCGCGACGCCGTCGGGTCGGCGAGACCCGGTCAGTGCATCCTCATGCGCGGACGGAGGCGGGTCGGCAAGTCCAGCCTCGTCGAGGAGTTCATCCGGCGGACCGGGGCGCCGTACCTCTTCTTCACCGCGGCGGGCGGCACGGCGGAGGATGAGTTGACCGAGCTGCTGGACGCCGTCGCCAGATCCACCCTGCCGGAGCGGGAACTGTTCTCGGAGGAGACCCCGGCGCAATGGAATGCGGCACTCAGGCTGCTTGCGGAGGTCCTGCCCGACGATGCTCCCAGCGTCGTCGTCATCGACGAGGTTCCGTACCTGATGGACCGCATCGACGCCTTCGAGGGCATGCTCCAGCGGGCATGGGACCGGCTGCTCAGCCGCAAGCCGGTGCTTCTCCTTCTGGTCGGGTCCGATCTGTCGATGATGGAGGCGCTGAACAGCTACGACCGGCCCTTTCACCAGCGGGGGCGGGAAATGGTCGTGGGATCTTTGAACCCGGCCGACATCGGCGACATGCTCGGTCTGTCTCCGGCGGCCGCGTTCGACGCCGCCCTGGTCACGGGAGGCCTCCCTCTGATCTGTGCCGAGTGGCGGGCCGGAGCGGATGTCCGGGAGTTCCTCCGCGACTCGCTGGACAACCCGATCTCGGCGCTGCTCGTCTCCGCTGAACGGTCACTTGCCGCGGAGTTTCCACCGCAGGCGATGAGCAGGGAAGTCCTACGGGCCATCGGATCCGGGGAGCGAACCTTCACCAACATCGCTCGCGCGGCGGGCGGCATCGCCCACACCACTCTCACCCGGGCCACTGACGTCCTGACCGAGAAAGGGGTCGTGGCCGCCGAACTGCCGCTCTCGCTCAGGCCGTCGAAGGAACGCCGCTACCGGGTGGCCGACCCCTACCTGCGCTTCTGGCTCGCGTTTCTGGATCCGCACATGGCGGAGATCGAGCGGATGCGAGGGGACCTCACTCTGAGCCGCATCAAGGAGCAGTGGACGAGCTGGCGGGGCCGCGCGATCGAGCCACTGGTCCGGGAATCCCTCGCCCGCCTGCTGCCGGACGGGCTCCTGCCCGCCGCCCCGGCGATCGGCGGATACTGGACCCGCAGCAACGATGTGGAAATCGACTTGGTGGGTGCCGACCGGCAGCCGGTGGCCAAGCAGTTGCTCTTCCTCGGCTCGGTCAAGTGGTTGGAGAACTCCGCGTTCGACAGCCACGACCTGGCGGCACTGCAGAAGCACCGGGCGGCGGTCACCGACGAGCCAGTACCGCTCGTGGCGGTCTCTCGCAGCGGGATCGGGTGTTCCGGCCTGCAGGCGGCCTACGGCCCCGACGAACTGCTCACCGCCTGGCGCAAGGTGTGATCAGGGCACTCGCATCCTCCGCCTTCGCCGGCCCTCTGTAGGTATCGGTAGGTCTCGGCGGCCAGCTTCGGTCGCGCTTCGGGAGGGTCAGGACAGGAGGAGTAGGGACGCGAACAGGGTCGCCGGGCCGTACCAGGACGCCGGGAGGTGTTCGTTCAGGACGGTGACGAGCCAGTGCGTGTCCAGGGCCAGGACCAGGGGCAGGACCAGCAGGGCCGCCGTCCCGAACAGGGCGCCCATCACCGCGTCGGACGGATGGCCGTGGGTGGTGATGAGCCGGCCGCGATCAGCGAGCAGACGGTGTACGACAGTCCGGCGCCCGCAGCGGGCAGCACGCCCGTGAGGTCCATCGGGGTGGAGGCGGCTATGAGTTCGGGGCCCAGGACGGCAGGCCCGCCAAGACCGGCGCGCCGCCCAGAGCGATGACCGTGGCCACGGCCACGCCCGTACGGGCCGTTGCCGGGTAGAAGGCGACCGGATAGCCAGCCACCGCCAGGGCGCCGAGCAGGAGCGGACGTCGCTTGGCGCGGGTGCCAGGCCGCGTGCAGTGAGCGGGCGGCGCGCGAGATCAGGAGCAGCAGGGTGCCGCCTAGGGCTAGACCGGCGCAGCCGATGGCCGCCGCCGGGGCGCCGGCCGGTGCCAGGGAGCTCGCGGTTCCGGTCGTGCCCCACAGCACGGACGAGATGAGGATGGGGACGGGGCCGCCCAGGAGACCGGCGCGAGATGGGCGCGCGGGAGACAGGGAGAGCGCGCGGTTCAGCACAGTCGTGTGGGCGTTGGGGGCGGGGGATCACACCGCTGTCAGTGTCCGCGCCCAGGAAAGCCGCCGGGGCGGTGGCTCGAGGAGCGCCGGGGTCCGGAAACCGTCGGATCATGGACAGAGCAGCCAATCATCAGCAAAGCGCCTGATCATGAACAAAGTGACCTTCGGCCTCGTATCACCTCATAAAGCCCGAAGGGGATGATCCACGTGGTGATCTCGACCCGAGTCGCACTCCGCACGACGGCGCTGGCGTTCTCCGCCGCGCTCTTTCTGGCCGCCTGTTCCAGCGGAAGCGGCAGCAGTGGCAGTGGCAGTGGCAACTCCAGCAGCGCCGCGGGCGCGGCCAAGGCCGGGTCCGGGACGCAGGTGAAGGTCACCGAGACCGAGTACTCACTGAAGCTGTCCCGGAACTCCTTCACGCCCGGCACCTACACCTTCACCGCCGACAACGCCGGCAAGGTCACCCACGCCCTGGAGATCGACGGGCCCGGGGTGTCGGACGTGAAGACCAAGAACCTCCAGGGCGGCGGCATGGCAGCGCTCACGGTCACCCTCAAGAAGGGCACCTACGAGCTGTACTGCCCCGTCCCCGGCCACAAGCAGCTCGGCATGGACACCCACATCAAGGTCTCCTGAAGGGTCCGCTCGGACCCCGGCCGGTCACGGCTGGCAGCGCGGGCACCACACGGTTCCCCTTCCCGCCGTACGGGAGCGCCGTAGCGGGGTGCCGCAGCGTGGGCAGATCGGGGTGCGGTCGTCGCGGTGGCCGGTGAGCCAGGAAGGGCGTGGGGGGACGCGGCCGGCGGTGACCGATGAGCGCAGGGTGCGGCGCATCTGTTCGTAGAGGCGGCGGCGGTCGGGCTCGGTGAGTTCGTTCGCCCGGACGCCGGGGCGCAGGCCCGCCCGCCACAGAATCTCGTCGGCGAGCAGGTTGCCGAGTCCGGCCAGGGCGGACTGGTCGATGAGGACCGTCTTGACGGCGGCCCGGCGCTCCGAGAGCACGGTCTCGAACTCCGCCCGTCCCACCGTCAGCGCGTCGGGCCCCTGGCGGGCGAGCATCCGCTCGACCTCGTCGCCGCCCCACGCCAGCCACAGCCCCTGCAGCTTGCGCTGGTCGCGGAAGCGGAGTTGGCGCCGGGCGCCCACGCCGAACAGGACCCGGTCGTGGGCCTCGGCCTCCTCCTCGGGACGGGCGCACACCAGGCTCCCGGTCATCCCGAAGTGCAGCATCAGCGTGGGGCCGCCGGTGTGCGCGAGCAGCCACTTCCCGCGCCGCTCGGACGCCGTGAACCGCCGCCCCTCCAGCGCCTCGCGGAACCCGCGCACGCTCGTCCCGTGCAGTACGCCCGCGTCCCGCACGTCGATCCGGCCGATGACCCTGCCCTGCGCGCAGGACACGAACACCTGCCGGAAACCCTCGACGTCCGGCAGCTCAGGCATGGCAACAGCACAGCACCGGGCGGCCCAGCCCGCCACCCAGGCGGGCATCAGCGCCCCGTACCACTCGCTCAGCCCCGCAACAGCTCCCGTACCACCGCCACCTCGCCCGCCGGCACGGTGACCGAACCGGTCGTGGGTTTGCCGGAGAGGAGTTCCGTCGCCTCGGGGGAGACGGGGATGTGCGC
>NZ_JBEXPK010000045.1:0-76992 GCF_040612015.1 Streptomyces sp. NPDC006476
GTGACGAAGTACGTGCCGGCGGTCCGGAAGACCTCGAAGCCGGCGTCCGCGAGACCCGCCGACAGCAGGTTCCGCTTGGCCAGCATGTCCTCGCGGAAGGCGGTGAAGTACGCGTCCGGCAGCGCGAGGGCCTCGGCGACGGCGTACTGGAAGGGGCCGGAGGAGACGTACGTCAGGAACTGCTTGGCCGAGCGCACCGCCGAGACCAGCGCGGGCGGCGCCGTGATCCAGCCGACCTTCCAGCCGGTGAAGGAGAAGGTCTTGCCGGCCGAGCCGATCGTCACCGTGCGCTCCCGCATGCCCGGGAAGGTCGCGAGGGGGATGTGCTCGGCCTCGTCGAAGACCAGGTGCTCGTACACCTCGTCGGTGACGACCAGCAGGTCCCGCTCGACGGCCAGCTCGGCGACGGCGGTGAGCTCCTCGCGGGTGAGGACCGTGCCGGTGGGGTTGTGCGGGGTGTTGATCAGCAGCAGCCGGGTGCGGTCGGTGACGGCGGCGCGCAGCTCGTCGAGGTCGAGGCGGAAGCTGCCCTCGTGCGGGCGCAGCGTGACCGGCACGCGCGTGCCGCCCGCCATCGCGATGCAGGCCGCATAGGAGTCGTAGTACGGCTCGAGGGCGACGACCTCGTCGCCGGGCTCCAGCAGCGCCAGCAGGCTCGCCGCGATGGCCTCCGTGGCGCCCGCGGTGACCAGCACCTCGGTGTCGGGGTCGAACGACAGTCCGTACCGCCGCTCCTGGTGCGCGGCGACCGCGGCGCGCAGCTCGGGGACGCCGGGGCCCGGCGGGTACTGGTTGCCGCGCCCGTCCCGCAGCGCCCGCACGGCGGCCTCCCGGACCTCCTCGGGACCGTCCGTGTCGGGAAAGCCCTGGCCCAGGTTGATCGACCCGGTCTGCAGGGCGAGGGCCGACATCTCGGCGAAGATCGTCGTCCCGAACTCGGCGAGCCGACGATTGAGGAAGGGACGTTCACTGGAGGTCATGCGCGCCATCCTGCGCCCAAGCTCTGGAGTTCCTCAACTCTGCTTTGGCCGGGGAGGCGGCGGGGCATCCCCGGTGCACGCAAGGAACGAGGCGCCCACGGGGGGCTGCTTCGGGGGACTCGGAAGGACGGTGACGACTATGTTCACCGGATTCATCGTCGCGGTGATCGTGCTCGCGATCGTCGGTGTGGTCGTGGCGACGGCGCGTGCGGGCAGCCGCGGCAAGGGAGGGCTCGGGGGTGGCTCCTCCTCGGGCGGCGGCAGCTGGTGGGCCGGCGACGGCGGCTCCTCGTCCGGGGGCGGGCATCACTCGGGTGGCGGGCACCACTCCGGCCACTCGTGCGGCGGCGGTCACTCGTCGTGCGGGGGCGGATCGTCCTGCGGCGGTGGGTCGTCGTGCGGGGGCGGGGGCGGCTGCGGCGGGGGCGGCCACTGAGACAGGGGAACTCAGACGAAGACGCGGCCCCGGGGCACCTACCCCGGGGCCGCGCTGTCCTCCAGAAACCAGCGGGACCAGACGGACCAGACCGACCAGACCGACCAGACGGACCAGACGGTTACAGCGTCTTGCCCGTCGTCGGTCCCACGATCAGGCCCTCGCCGAACGCGTCCACCCGGACCGTGTCGCCGTCCTTGACCTCGCCCGCGAGGATCTCCTTGGCGAGGCGGTCGCCGATGGCGGTCTGGACGAGGCGCCGCAACGGACGGGCGCCGTACGCCGGGTCCAAGCCCTCCGTGGCGAGCCAGTCCAGCGCCTCGTCGGTGATCTCCAGGGTGAGGCGCCGCTCCGCCAGCCGCTTGGCCAGACGGTCGATCTGGAGCTTGGCGATGCGCTCCAGCTCGGGCTTGGTCAGCGCCGAGAAGACCACCAGGTCGTCGAGGCGGTTGAGGAACTCCGGCTTGAAGGACGTCCGGACCACCTCCAGGACCTGCTCCTTCTTCTCCGCCTCGCTGGTCAACGGGTCGACCAGGAACTGGCTGCCGAGGTTGGAGGTCAGCACCAGGATCGTGTTGCGGAAGTCGACCGTCCGGCCCTGACCGTCCGTCAGACGGCCGTCGTCGAGCACCTGCAGCAGCACGTCGAAGACCTCGGGGTGCGCCTTCTCGACCTCGTCCAGCAGCACCACGCTGTACGGGCGCCTGCGCACCGCCTCGGTCAGCTGGCCGCCCTCCTCGTAGCCGACGTAGCCGGGGGGTGCGCCGACCAGACGGGCCACGCTGTGCTTCTCGCCGTACTCGGACATGTCGATGCGGACCATGGCCCGCTCGTCGTCGAAGAGGAAGTCGGCGAGCGCCTTGGCGAGTTCGGTCTTGCCGACGCCCGTCGGGCCCAGGAAGAGGAAGGAGCCGGTGGGGCGGTCGGGGTCGGAGATCCCGGCGCGGGTGCGGCGGACGGCGTCCGACACCGCCTGTACGGCCTCCTTCTGGCCGATCAGACGCCTGCCCAGCTCCTCCTCCATGCGCAGCAGCTTCTGCGTCTCGCCCTCCAGCAGGCGCCCGGCGGGGATGCCGGTCCAGGCGGCGACAGTGTCCGCGATGTCGTCGGAGCCGACCTCCTCCTTGACCATGGTGTCCTTGGCGGCCTCCTCCTCTGCCTCGGAAGCGGCCTCCAAGTCCCTTTCCAGGGCCGGGATCTCGCCGTACAGCAGCTTGCTGGCGGTGTCGAAGTCGCCGTCGCGCTGGGCGCGTTCGGCGGTGCCGCGCAACTCGTCGAGCTTCTCCTTGAGTTCACCGACGCGGTTGAGGGACTGCTTCTCCTTCTCCCAGCGGGCGGTCAGGCCGCGCAGCTCCTCCTCCTTGTCGGCGAGGTCGCGGCGCAGCTTCTCCAGCCGCTCGCGGGAGGCCGGGTCGGTCTCCTTCTCCAGCGCCAGCTCCTCCATCTTGAGCCGGTCGACGGCGCGCTGGAGTTCGTCGATCTCGACCGGGGAGGAGTCGATCTCCATGCGCAGCCGCGAGGCGGCCTCGTCGACGAGGTCGATCGCCTTGTCGGGCAGGAAGCGGGAGGTGATGTAGCGGTCCGAGAGGGTCGCGGCGGCCACGAGCGCGCTGTCGGCGATCTGGACCTTGTGGTGGGCCTCGTAACGGCCCTTGAGGCCGCGGAGGATCGCGATGGTGTCCTCGACGGTGGGCTCGGCGACCAGGACCTGCTGGAAGCGGCGCTCCAGGGCGGGGTCCTTCTCGATGCGCTCGCGGTACTCGTCGAGGGTGGTGGCGCCGACCATGCGCAGTTCGCCGCGGGCCAGCATGGGCTTGAGCATGTTGCCGGCGTCCATCGCGGAGTCGCCTCCGGCGCCCGCGCCGACGACGGTGTGCAGCTCGTCGATGAAGGTGATGATCTGGCCGTCCGAGTCCTTGATCTCGGCCAGGACGGTCTTCAGCCGCTCCTCGAACTCACCGCGGTACTTCGCCCCGGCGACCATCGCGCCGAGGTCCAGGGCGACCAGCCGCTTGTCCTTCAGCGACTCGGGCACGTCCCCCTTGACGATCCGCTGGGCGAGCCCCTCGACGACGGCGGTCTTGCCGACGCCGGGCTCGCCGATGAGGACGGGGTTGTTCTTGGTGCGGCGCGACAGCACCTGTACGACGCGGCGGATCTCCTGGTCGCGGCCGATGACGGGGTCGAGCTTGCCGTCCCGGGCCGCCGCCGTGAAGTCGGTGCCGAACTTCTCCAGGGCCTTGTACTGGCCCTCGGGGTCGGGTGTGGTCACCCGGCGTCCTCCCCTCGCCTCCTGAAAGGCTTCCTGCAGCTTCTTGGCACTGGCCCCCTGCCCGGACAGTACGTCACCGGCCGGCCCGCCCTTGGCTGCGATGCCGAGGAGCAGGTGCTCGGTGGAGAGGTACTCGTCGCCGAGGTCGCGGGCGCGCTCGGTGGCGTCGGCGATGACGGCGAGCAGCTCGCGGTTGGGCTGCGGGGGCGCGACGGTGGAACCGGTCACGCTGGGCAGTCCGGCGAGGATCTTCTCCGCTCCGGCGCGTACGGCCGCCTGGTCGGCGTCGACGGCGGCCAGCAGGTCGGTGATGTTCTCGTTGTCCTGCCCCTGGAGCAGGGCGAGGAGCAGGTGGGCGGGGGTGAGGTCGGGGTGCCCCTCGGTCACGGCGCGGTTGCTCGCCGCGTTGATGGCGTCCCGGCTCCGGTTGGTCAGCTCGGCGTCCACGTTCGCGCTCTCCTCCTGCCACGTTCTCCAGTTGCTGACTCAGTCAGCGTACACAAAGTTGAGTCTATTCCACTCAAGGGTAGAGCAGGAGGTCCCCGGGGGCTAAGTTCCGGGCATGGCGACCTACACCCAGGACCCCGGCACCCCGGACCCCGCGTACCTCCGTTTCTGGCGGGAACGCCACCTGTGCACGCTGACGACCCTCCGCCCGGACGGCAGCCCGCACGTGGTGCCCGTCGGTGTCACATACGATCCCGAGGCACGACTGGCTCGGGTGATCACCAACAAGTCCAGTACGAAGGTGGCCCATGTGCTGGCCGCCGGATCCGAGGGGGCACGGGTCGCCGTGTGCCAGGTGGACGGACGGCGCTGGGCGACGCTGGAGGGCCGGGCGGTCGTACGGACGGACCGCCCGCGGGTCGCGGAGGCCGAGCGGCGCTACGCCGAGCGCTACGAGCGCACCCCGTCGCCGAATCCCGACCGGGTGGTGATCGAGATCGCGCTGACGCGGGCGATGGGGCAGGGGTGACGGCCGGGGACGACGGCCGGGGACGACATCGGGGGGCCGAGTTTCCGGCCAGGGGCAGGCAGCCCTCGCACCGCCCGATACCCCGAAATGTCGCCCAAAACTGCAGCGGCGTCACCGTGTTCAGGTCACGGTGACGCCGCTGCGGGGGGAAGCACCTGAGCGATCTGTTGCGACGGGGGAATCGCGTCAGGCACTGCGGGGGGTGGCTGAGATGGTCCGAACTTGGGGGGTTTCCGGTTCCACCAGCCGATGGTCTCGTTGGTCCAGGTTCACAAAGATCATTCCGTACCGGACGGCACACCGCACGGGCTGCGGCGCCCCCCGAGGCCGCCGCAGACACCGGTACGCCCGTACGTCCTCGTCCTCGTCCCGCGTGACGACGACCGGCTCACCGAAGACGGTCACCATCAGCGAGTCACCGGAGTGGGGGATCGCGGTGACGAGGTCGATGAAGTGCCAGCCCGAGCGGTAGGCGGTGGCCATCTCGCGGCGGAAGGAGCGGTCGTCGGGTGGGGTGGTCATGACTGCACGGCCCACGTGCTGTCGCTGGGCGCCACCCACGTGCTGTCACTGGGCGCGACCCACGTGCTGTCACCCGGGACGTCCGCCGCCGTGACGGCCCACGTACTGTCGCCGGCCGCGGCGGCGGAGACGGAGGTCGTGCGCCAAGTGCTGTCCTGCGCGCTGTCGCCCTTCGCCCCCGTGAGGCCGCCCAGTACTCCGAAGGCCACAGCGGTGGAGAAGGCGGCGACAAGCGCCGAGCGAAGCATTCTCTTAGGCATAGTCGGCTTCGTCCTCATGTAAAGGTCACCTCTCCCCCGTCCGAATACGACGATGGCCCATTCCGGCACGTCATGGCCACACAAACGATGCATCATGTTCCTGCACGTTCAGGACCCTGGGGGGTGGAGATTTGGCGATAAATGAGACTAAGCGGACACATCCCCACGGGCTGACCGACCTGTGCGAGGACGGGCGCCGCCTTTATGGGAACGCTCTCCGGACGGGACGCCTAGCCCGTGCGGATGTGGAACCTGCGCCCTGTTTGATGGAGTTCGCCCTTCTTCATCCCGATCCCGACGACCCGAACTGGCTACGCCCGGTACCCCCCTCGATCGCCCTGGCCCAGCGGCTCAACCCGATCGAGCACGAGATCACCCAGCGCCGCCGGGAGTCCATCGAACTCGCCGACGCTTTCGAGCCGTTCATGAGCATCAGTGCCCAGCCGACGGCCACCACTCACTCCATCACCGTGCTGGAGGGCCTGGACCGGATCAACGCGGCGCTCGACCTGGCCACCGCCCAGACCCACACGGAGATGCTCACGGTCCAGCCGAGCCGTCGCCGCCTGGAGCACACCCTCGCCCAGGGCCTCAACCGGGACCGTCCGCTGATCGAGCGGGGCTGCCGCATCCGCACGCTCTACCAGCACCCCGCCCGCTACAGTCCGGAGACGCTGGCCTACGTCGCCCAGTTCACCGACGGCAAGGTCGAGTACCGGACAATCGACGAGCTGGTCGAGCGGCTGATCATCTGCGACGAGACCGTGGCGTTCATCCCGACCCGTGACGACGGGGAGGTGGCCCTGGAGCTCCGTCATCCCGGGCTCGTCCGCTATCTGATCAAGGTCTTCGAGTTCATGTGGGCGCGTGCGGTCCCGTTGAGCGCCGGCGCCCCGTACGAGACCGCCCCGGACGGCATCACGGAGATCCAGCACTCCATCGCCAAGCTCCTGGTCGAGGGGCATGTCGACGAGGCGATCGCCCGACGTCTGGGCATGAACGTGCGTACGTGCCGTGCCCACATCGCCAAGCTCGCGACGGCTCTGGGCAGCGGCAGCCGGGCCCAACTCGGGTTCCTCATAGCGCAGTCGGGGCTCCTGAAACAGGAGCCCGATGCGTGACGGAAGGACACACCGGCACGGCCCCGAGGAACTGTGCGACGCGGGCCGGGAGTTGTACGGCCGCGCGCTGCACGAAGGGCATGTGAGCGGCACGGACGCCGACGGGGCGCCCTGCCTGGTGGAGTTCGGCCTGCTGCATCCCGCCGTCACGGACCCCGGCCGGCTGGAGCCCGTCGCGCCGGCGGTGGCCCTGCACCGCCTGCTGCGCGGCACGGCGGACCGCATCGCCGAGGAACGCCGGCGCGAGCAGCGACTGGCCGAGACGTTCGAACCGCTCATGCGGATCGACGGGCGGAGCACCGCACCGATGGATTCGCCCGCCATCAGCGTCCTCGGCGGAGTCGACCGCATCAACGAGGCCATCACCACCGCGATGACGGACGCCTCCAGGGAACTGCTCGCCATCCAGCCCTACGACGGCCGCAGTCCCGCCACGCGCCTCGCCCGGAGCCTCGCCCGCGACCAGGCCCTGCTGGACCGGGGCGGCCGTATCCGCACCCTCTACCAGCACACCCAGCGCCACTCCCCCGCCGTGATCGCCCGTTACGAGCAGCTGCGGGGAGACGCCGAGGCAACGCACCCTCGACCAGGTCACCGAACGCCTCGTCGTCATCGACCGGGCCGTCGCCTTCATCCCCGCCAACAAGGACCGCACGCTGGCCCTCGAGGTCCGCCATCCGGTCCTGCTGGACTACTTCGCCACGGTCTTCGACCGCCTGTGGCACCTGGCGACCCCGATGTACCCCCAGGCCGTCCCGGAGCCCGCCCCCGACGCCATCACCCCCCGCCAACGCGCCATCGCCACCCTCCTCGTCGAGGGCCACACCGACGCCGTGATCGCCGACCGGCTGGGGCTGAACATCCGTACCGCCCGGGTCCTCCCCCACGCTCGAATGCGCTCGCGCGGGAGGTGCCCCCACCGCCAAGCTCGCCGCGACGCTCGGCAGTGACAGCCGGGCGCAGCTCGGTTACCTCATCGCACGGTCGGGGATCCTCGACGGGGAAGAGTGACCGAAGGAGTGACCTCCTCCGGGCCGCGGGGCCCGTCCAGGCCCACCTGGGCGATGCGGACGCCGAGCTGGGTGCGGCTGGCGGCGCCCAGGGTCTCGGAGAGACGGGCGATGTGGGCGCGGCAGGTGCGGACGCTTATGCCGAGGCGCTCGGCGATGACCGCGTCCTGGTGGCCTTCCGCGAGCAGCGCCGCGATGGACTGCTCGCGGTGGGAGATGCCCTCGATGCCGGTGTCCGGGAGGGGCGCGGTGAGGGGGATGGCCAGGCGCCACAGGCGGTCGAAGACCGTGCCGAGGTAGCCGACCAGGGCCGGGTGACGCAGTTCCAGGGCGAGGGTGCGGTCCGCGTTGGCGGGGATGAAGGCCACCGTGCGGTCGAACAGGATCAGCCGGTCGATGACCTCGTCGAGGGTGCGTGCCTCGACCGCGTTGCCCATCAGCTCCAGGTAGTTGAGCAGACCCTGCCCGTGGCGGGCGACGTGCGTGTACAGGTCGCGCATCCGCACGCCCCGCGCCCGCAGCTCCAGCGCCCGGTGCAGCCCCTCCGTCAGCTCGTGCTCGGGGCGGATGCCGCCCGGCTGCACGGTGAGCACCTCCGTGGTGCACGCCTGTGTCGCCTCGTCCATCGCCGCCTGGATGCGGGAGAGCCCGTCCAGCACCCGGATCGCCGTGCCCTCGGCGGCGCCCACCTGCACGGCCGGCCCGAGTCCCGCGTACCACTCGACGGCGGCCACCGCCGAGCCCACCCGCCGCTGGTTGGCGCTGACCTGGTCGTGGACCTCGCGCAGCAGCCGCGTCATGACCTCCAGCGGGGACGTCGGCACCAGCCAGTCCATGTCGTCGGGGTCGGGGTGCAGCAGGGCCAGGTCCAGCAGACAGGGCACCGGCTCGGCGTCGCGGCGCGCCACGCGGCCCCGCCGTACGGCCCGGGAATACACACGATCCCCGGCCTCGCACAGTCGGTCAGCACCGTGTGGATGCTCGTCCGCGTGCCCGGTCATCGCCCATTTCACCCCCGCATCCGGCGTGTTCCGAGCGCAACTATGCGCGGACACTCCCGGCTCCGCAACACGGCTCCGGGCGGCACGGGCGTCGAAATGCGCCTGTGTGCCCGGCTATTACCGGCCCGCCGCCCGCCCGGCTGCAACAAGCTGAGGGGGTGCGGACCGGCCACACCGGAGCAGCGGCGGAGCCCGTCCTTCCGCGCAAGCTCCCGGAAATGCCTCAGTGATCGCCGCGTTACGAATCGCATCTAACGTCCCCTCATGGCGGACATATTCGACGCATACGCGTTGGCCGACGCATGGGACGAGATGTTCGAACGGCCGGGTGAGGTCAGGACCGCCTATGAGCCGGTGCTGGCCGCACTTCAGCCGATCGAACCGAGTGAACTGCGCTTCCGGGCGGACCAGATGGCCCGGGCGTTCACCGACCGGGGCGTCACGTACGCCTTCGCGGGCGAGGAGCGGCCCTGGCCGCTGGACCTCGTGCCCAGGATCCTCGACGCCCTGGAATGGGATCTCATACACCGTGGGGTGAGTCAGAGAGTCAGGGCCCTGGAGGCCTATCTCGCCGACGCCTACGGGCCCTGCCGTGCCTTCGAGGACGGTGTCGTGCCCTGGCGGCTGCTGCTCAACTCCCCGCACTTCCACCGTGCCGCGCAAGGGGTCGAACCCCCGGGCGGGGTGCGCATCCATGTGGCCGGAATCGATCTGGTGCGGGACGAGGCCGGGGACTTCCGGGTGCTGGAGGACAACGTGCGGGTGCCCAGCGGGGTCTCGTACGTCATCGAGAACCGCAGGGCCATGACCCGGATCTTCCCCTCCCTCTTCGCCGAACAGCACGTGCTGCCGGTCGACGCGTACTGTCACCGGCTGCTCGCGGCCCTGCGCGCCGCCGCGCCCGACGGGGTGCAGGACCCCAGGGTGGTGGTGCTGACCCCGGGGCCCAGCAACGCCGCCTACTTCGAACACGCCCTGCTGGCACGGCTGATGGGCGTGCAGCTGGTCGAGGGGCACGACCTCGTGTGCCGCGCCAATCGGGTGTGGATGCGTACGACGCGCGGCGAGGTGCCGGTCCATGTCGTATACCGGCGCCTGGACGACGACTTCCTCGACCCGCTGCACTTCCGGCCCGACTCGGTGATCGGCTGCCCCGGCATCATGGGCGCCGCGATGGCGGGCAACGTCACACTCGCGAACGCCGTGGGCAACGGGATCGCCGACGACAAACTGCTCTACACCTACGTCCCGGACCTCATCCGCTACTACCTCTCCGAGGAACCGGTTCTGCCAAATGTGGAGTCGTACCGGCCTGACGAGCCAGGGCAGTTGGAGGCGGTGCTCGACCAGATCGAGCAGCTGGTGATCAAGCCGGTCGACGGTGCCGGCGGGCAGGGCATCGTCATCGGGCCGAAGGCCGACCGGGAGACCCTGGAACGCACTCGCAAAGCCGTCGCCGCCGACCCGCGCGGCTTCATCGCCCAGCGGCCCGTCGCCCTGTCCACCTCCCCCACCCTGGCCGGAGAGCGTATGGCGCCGCGCCACATCGACCTGCGTCCGTTCGCCGTGAACGACGGCAGCGAGGTGTGGGTGCTGCCCGGCGGGCTCACCCGCGTCGCCCTGCAGGAGGGCAACCTGATCGTCAACTCCAGCCAGGGCGGAGGCTCCAAGGACACCTGGGTGCTGGCGGAGGGCCCCGCCGAGCAGCCCGCGCCCGAGCCGGACCCCGCGATCCCCGCCGTCGCCCCGCGCCGGCTCGGCCCCGACGGCACCCGGGCGGTCGTACAGGAAGGGGCGCAGCAGTGAACGACGTGATCCTCTCCCGGATAGCCGAGTCCCTGACCTGGACCGGCCGTTACGTCGAGCGGGCCGACGCCACCGGCCGCATCCTCGACGCCTATCTGCACCGCATGCTGGAGGACCCCTGGCGTGACGAGGACGCGGCCTGCCGGTCGCTGTACGCGATCCTCGGCATGGACGCGGGCGACACGCGCGTGGACATGCAGCAGGTCCTCGACCAGCTGGCCTTCGACGCCCGCTCCACGGGCTCCATCGAGGGCGCGCTGGGCGCCGCCCGGCTCAACGCGCGCAGCGCCCGTGAGGCCGTCTCCTCGGAGATGTGGGAGTGCCTGAACTCCACCTGGCACGCCCTGGCCGACCAGCGGATGGCGGCTCGCCGCACCGGCCCCTACGCCTATCTGGAACTCGTGCGCCGCCGGGCCGCCCTCTTCTTCGGGCTGGCCGACTCCACCATGAGCCGGGACGACAGCTGGCGGTTCGTCGTGCTGGGCCGGAGCCTGGAGCGGGTGGACATGACCGTACGGCTGCTGTCCGTACGGGTGCTGGACGCGGCGCACGCGCCCGACTGGCCGACCCTGCTGAGCGCCTCCGGCGCGGACGAGGCGTACGCGCGCGTGTACGGCGGTTTCGGCGACACCCCGCGCGTGGCGGAGTTCCTGCTCCTGGACCGCGACTTCCCGCGCTCGGCGCTGCACGCGCTGACCACGGCCGAGGAGTGCCTCACCGCCCTCGGCCGCCCCCGTCAGGACCCCGCGCGCCGCCCCATCGGCCGGCTGCGCACCCGCCTCGAATACCTGGACACCCACGCCCTCGAGGACCAGCTGCCGGACCTTCTGGGGGACCTGCAGCAGGCCTGCATGGCGTCCGCGGACGCGGTGGCCGAGCGGTTCTTCCCCTACCCGGGGCCCGTCGAGTGGGCCCAGGAAGGAGCGTGAGCATGACCCGCCGGCTCCGCATCAAGCACACCACCCACGTCTCGTACGCCCAGCCCGCGGCCTCCTCGCACAACGAGGTCCGCATGACCCCGCTGACGCTGCCGGGCCAGACCACCCTGGACGCCCGGGTCACCGTCAACCCGACGGCGTCCACCTGGTCGTACTGGGACTACTGGGGCACCCAGGTCACCGGCTTCGACCTGATGGACCCGCACGGCCACCTCACCATCACGGCCTCCAGCCTGGTCGAGACCTCCCCGCCGGGCCCCCTGCCCCGGCCGCCGGAGTGGTTCGAGGTGGCCGAACGGATCGCCGGCTCCCGCCTGCTGGAGTACGCGACCCCGACGGGCCGTACGACGGTCCCCGCCAAGCTGGTGAAGAAGGCGCGGAAGGCCGCGGCCGGCCTCGACCCGCACGAGACGGCGCTCGCGGTGTCCGCCCTGGTCGCCGACCGGGTCTCCTACCTCCCCGGCGCCACCAGCGTGAACACCTCGCCGGTCCAGGCCTGGGAACAGGGCGCGGGCGTCTGCCAGGACATCACCCACCTCACCATCGCCCTGCTGCGGGGCGTCGGCCTGCCCGCGCGCTATGTCTCCGGCTACCTCCACCCCGAGCGGGAGGCCGAACTGCACCGGCCCGTCGCCGGGCAGAGCCACGCCTGGATCGAGTACTGGGCGGGCGAGTGGTGCGGGCACGATCCCACCAACCGGGTGCGCGCAGACGAGTCCCACGTGGTGGTGGCCCGCGGCCGGGACTACGACGACGTCACCCCGCACAAGGGCGTCTACCGGGGCGTGGCGGGCGGCCCGCCGGAGGTGACGGTCGAGTTCACGCGGGTGGCGTGAGTACGGGCCGGAGGGCCGGGCGTGCGGGGAGGGCCGGTGCCGTCACCCGGCCCCGGCCCTCCCTGTCACATCACATCACTTCGCGTCTCTTCGCGTCTCTTCGCGTCACTTCAGGCCGATGGCCGCGCACTTCGACTTGTACTCGCCGGTGCAGATGTCGGAGATCTTGTAGAAGCCGTCCGCGACGACCGTCGACTTGATGTTCTTCCTCGTCACGGCGGTCACGGTGAGCAGCTGCGCCGGGATGGCCTTGTTGGTGGGGCTGTCCACGCTGTCCTGGGTGAGGGCGTCGAACTGGATGTCATGGCCCTGGACCTTGGCGACGGCCATCTGCGCGGCGGCCGCGGCCTCGTCCGGGTAGGACTTGTAGACGGTCATGTACTGCTCGCCCGAGACGATCCGCTGCACGGCCGGGAGTTCCGCGTCCTGCCCGGTGATCGCCGGCAGCTTGGTGACGCCCGCGTTCTCCAGGGCCTTGACGATGCCGCCGGCCATGCCGTCGTTGGCGGAGTAGACGGCCGCGATGTTGTCCTTGCCGATCTTCTCGATCGCCTTGGTCATGTTGGCCTGGGCGTTCTCCGGCTTCCAGTCGACGGTGTCGAAGGAGTCGGCGATCGTCACCTTGCCGCCCAGCTCGGACAGCGCGCCCGCCTTGAACTGCTTGGCGTTGGGGTCGGTCGACGAGCCGTTCATCATGACGACCTTGTCGGAGGTGTCGGCCTCGCTGCCGAGGGCCTCCAGCAGGGAACGCGCCTGGACCTCGCCGACCAGCTCGTTGTCGAAGGAGATGTACGCGTCGATCGGGCCCTCGGCGAGGCGGTCGTAGGCGATGACCGGGATGCCCGCGTCCTTGGCCTTCTGCACCTCGGGCGCGATGGCGTGCGAGTCGACGGCGTCCAGCAGGATGATGTCGACCTTGTCGTCGATCATCTTCTGCATCTGGGACGCCTGCTTCTTCGCGTCCTGTTCGGCGTTGGCGTAGTCGACCTTGCCCTCGTTCCTCGTGAGGGAGGCGACCTGCTTCTTGACGATGGGGTAGTCGAAGTTCTCGTAACGCGTGTTCGCCGTCTCCGGCAGCAGCAGACCGACCGTGACGTCGTTGCCCTTCGTGGGCCTCGCCGAGGCACCGCTGTCGGACACGCCCAGCATGCCGCAGCCCGCCAGCGACAGGGACAGCGTGGACGCGGCCACGGATATGGCAATACGACGCATGGAACTGCTCACTGGCCTGCTCACTTCTGATGCTTTCGGGACACGGGCGCCTCAATGCGACCGGATGACTGAAAAGCCAACGCGGCACTCACCCCGGGCGTCAAGCGGAACTACTTAACGAGTGGGCAACGCCACGCTCCGCTTGTGTTGTGAAGACCTGGCACAACCTTCACCAATGCGCCTTTACGGACCCTCCACCAAGCGCCTCGATGATCACCGCGCCCTCACATGCTCCCATACGAAGAGGCCCCGGAATCAGCCATTCCGGGGCCTCTTCGAAAGACGGAGTATCGCTAGTCCTTGGCCTTCTTCGGGCGCCAGACCACCAGCGCGCTGGTCTGCTGCACCTCCTGATACGGCACCAGGTCACGCCGGTACGACGCGTGCACGGCCGCCTCGCGCTGCTGCATCGCCGCCGCCGCGCCGTCGACGGCGGCCTGGAGCTCGGCGACGCGCTGCTGGAGCGCGGCGACCTGGTTCTCCAGCTCGATGATGCGCTTGATGCCGGCCAGATTGACGCCCTCGTCCTGCGACAACTGCTGCACCTGGCGCAGCAGTTCGATGTCGCGGGCCGAGTAGCGCCGGCCCCGGCCCGCGGTGCGGTCCGGGGAGACCAGCCCCAGGCGGTCGTACTGACGCAGGGTCTGCGGGTGCAGACCGGACAGCTGGGCCGCCACCGAGATGACGTAGACCGGGGTCTCCTCGGTCAGTTCATACGGCCCACGAAAATTGTCACCGCGCCGACGGCCGTCCATCTTCGTCATGCTCCCTTCGCGGCCTGGAACAACTCCGCCCGCGGGTCCTCGCCCGCGGTCGCCTCGCGATACGCCTCGAGTGCGTCACGAGCCTTCCCCGTCACGTCCTTGGGGACACTCACCTCGACGGTGACCAGCAGGTCCCCGCGGGTGCCGTCCTTGCGGACCGCGCCCTTGCCCCGGGCGCGCATGGTGCGGCCGTTGGGCGTGCCCGGCGGCAGCTTCAGGGTGACCGGCGGCCCGCCCAGGGTCGGCACACGGACCTCGCCGCCCAGGGCGGCCTCCGTGAACGTCACCGGGACGGTCACCGTCAGGTTGTCGCCCTTGCGGCCGAACACGGGATGCCCGGACACATGGACCGTGACGTACAGGTCGCCCGCGGGGCCGCCCCGCTCGCCGGGCGCACCCTTGCCGCGCAGCCGGATGCGCTGTCCGTCGGAGACGCCGGCCGGGATGCGGACCTGCATGGTGCGCGAGGACTTGGCGCGTCCCGAGCCCTTGCAGACCTCGCAGGGGTTCTCCGCGATCAGGCCGCGGCCCTTGCAGTCGGGGCAGGGGTCGGTGAGGGAGAACCCTCCGCCGGAGCCCCGGGCGACCTGACCGGTGCCGACGCACGTCGGGCACACCCGCGGGTTGCCGTTCGCGTCGCCGGTGCCCGAACAGGCCTTGCACGGTGCCTGCGAGGACATCCGCAGCGGGACCGTCGCCCCCTCGATCGCCTCGGTGAAGCTGAGGCTGACCTCGGTGTCGATGTCCTGGCCGCGCCGCGGCTGGGTACGGGTCGTGCCCGTACCGCCGCGGTTGAACAGGCCCCCGAAGACGTCACCGAGCCCGCCGCCGAAACCGCCGGAGCCCCCGCTCTGGGCGCCGCCTCCGAAGAGGTCGCCCAGGTCGAAGTTGAAGGACCCGCCGCCCGCGCCCGGCCCCGGGCGGAAGCCGCCGTTGCCGAAGAGGGTGCGGGCCTCGTCGTACTCCTTGCGCTTCTTGGGGTCGCCGAGGACGTCGTTCGCCTCGGAGATCTCCTTGAAGCGCTCCTCGGCCTTGGCGTTGCCCTTGTTGGCGTCCGGGTGGAACTCGCGGGCGAGCTTCCGGTACGCCTTCTTGATCTCGGCCTCGGTGGCGTCCTTGGGGACGCCGAGGACCTTGTAGTAGTCCTTCTCGATGAAGTCCTTGGTGCTCATCCCCGACGCGCCCCCTTTCCGGTGTTCCGATCGGTACCTACGTCAGCCCTCCTCAGGGCCGTTGTCCTTCTTCTCCTCGGCCGCCGGGGCCTCCTCGGCCCCCTCGGCCTTCACCGTCTGCGCGCCCGGCTGCGGTTCGGCGACCGCCACCCGCGCGGGGCGGATGGTGCGCTCGCCGATGCGATACCCGGGCTGCAGGATCGCCACGCAGGTCGTCTCGGTGACATCCGGAGCGTAGGAGTGCATCAGGGCCTCGTGGATGGTCGGGTCGAAGGGCTCGCCCTCCTTGCCGAACTGCTGCAGACCCATCTTCGCCGCGACGGTCTCCAGCGACTCCGCGACGGACTTGAATCCGCCGACGAGTTCGCCGTGCTCCCGCGCGCGGCCGATGTCGTCGAGCACGGGCAGGAGCTCGGTCAGGAGGTTCGCGATAGCGATCTCCTTGACCGTGATCCGGTCCCGCTCCACGCGGCGGCGGTAGTTCTGGAACTCGGCCTGCAGCCGCTGGAGGTCCGCCGTGCGCTCCTCGAGCGCCTTGCGCACCTGGTCCAGCTGGGCCGTCAGACCGGCGATCTGCGCTGCGTCCCCGGCCGGGGCCGCCCCCTCGGAGGCGGCCTTCGGCTCGGCGTCGTCAGAGGTGGCGCCGGAGGGGACGTCGGGCTTCTCCTCGAAGCCCGGGGTCTCCTCCGTCACGCGGCACCGTCCTTGCGCTCGTCGTCCACGATCTCGGCGTCGACCACGTCGTCGTCGGCCTTCGGGGCCTCGGCACCGGCGGACGCGCCACCGGCGGCCTGGGCGGCCTGGGCGTCGGCGTACATGGCCTGGCCGAGCTTCTGCGAGACGGCCGCGACCTTCTCGGTGGCGGTGCGGATCTCGGCGGTGTCCTCGCCCTTGAGCGCGGCCTTCAGCTCCTCGACGGACGCCTCGACCTCGGTCTTGATCTCGCCCGGGACCTTGTCCTCGTTGTCCTTGAGGAACTTCTCCGTCTGGTAGACGAGCTGCTCGCCCTGGTTGCGGGTCTCGGCGGCCTCGCGGCGGCGGTGGTCCTCCTCCGCGTACTGCTCGGCCTCCTGGCGCATCCGGTCGACCTCGTCCTTCGGCAGCGAGGAGCCGCCGGTGACGGTCATCTTCTGCTCCTTGCCCGTGCCCAGGTCCTTGGCGGTCACGTGCATGATGCCGTTGGCGTCGATGTCGAAGGACACCTCGATCTGCGGGACGCCACGGGGCGCCGGCGGCAGACCGGTCAGCTCGAACATCCCGAGCTTCTTGTTGTACGCCGCGATCTCGCGCTCGCCCTGGTAGACCTGGATCTGCACGGACGGCTGGTTGTCCTCGGCCGTGGTGAAGATCTCGGAGCGCTTGGTCGGGATCGTGGTGTTGCGCTCGATGAGCTTGGTCATGATGCCGCCCTTGGTCTCGATGCCGAGGGACAGCGGGGTGACGTCGAGCAGCAGGACGTCCTTGACCTCACCCTTGAGGACACCGGCCTGGAGCGAGGCGCCGATGGCGACGACCTCGTCCGGGTTCACGCCCTTGTTGGCCTCCTTGCCGCCGGTCAGCTCCTTGACGAGCTCGGCGACGGCGGGCATACGGGTGGAGCCACCGACCAGGACGACGTGGTCGATCTCGTTGATCGAGATGCCGGCGTCCTTGATGACGTTGTGGAACGGCGTCTTGCAGCGCTCCAGCAGGTCGGCCGTCAGCTGCTGGAACTGGGCGCGGGTGAGCTTCTCGTCCAGGTGCAGCGGGCCCTCGGCGGAGGCCGTGATGTAGGGCAGGTTGATCGAGGTCTCGGTGGACGAGGACAGCTCGATCTTGGCCTTCTCGGCGGCCTCACGCAGACGCTGCAGCGCCATCTTGTCCTTGCCGAGGTCCACGCCGTGACCGGACTTGAACTGCTGCACCAGGTAGTCGACGACGCGCTGGTCCCAGTCGTCACCACCGAGGTGGTTGTCACCGTTGGTGGCCTTCACCTCGACGACGCCGTCGCCGATCTCCAGGAGGGACACGTCGAAGGTGCCGCCACCGAGGTCGAAGACGAGGATCGTCTGGTCGTCCTTGTCGAGGCCGTAGGCGAGCGCGGCCGCGGTCGGCTCGTTCACGATGCGCAGGACGTTCAGACCGGCGATCTCGCCGGCCTCCTTGGTCGCCTGACGCTCGGAGTCGTTGAAGTACGCCGGGACGGTGATGACCGCGTCGGTCACCTTCTCGCCCAGGTAGGACTCGGCGTCGCGCTTCAGCTTCTGCAGGATGAAGGCGGAGATCTGCTGCGGGTTGAAGGGCTTCCCGTCGAGCTCCATCTTCCAGTCGGTGCCCATGTGGCGCTTCACGGACCGGATGGTCCGGTCCACGTTGGTGACCGCCTGACGCTTGGCCACCTCGCCGACGAGCACCTCACCGTTCTTCGCGAAGGCGACGACGGACGGCGTGGTCCTGGCGCCCTCGGCGTTGGTGATGACGGTGGGCTCGCCGCCCTCCAGAACGCTGACGACGGAGTTAGTCGTGCCCAGGTCGATGCCGACCGCACGTGCCATGGTTGGTTCCTCCAGCTGACTTGAGTGCAACGGACTCAAGTGTGCATGACGTCTGCGATTGGGTCAACAGACCTGAGTCACCAGGACTCAACTCTTATCCGTTCCTTACACGCAACTGGCCTCTGACCTGCGTGGACGCGGAACCCCTAGGGGGATGACCAGGGATCCGAAGGAGTACGAGCACCACACACAACGCTCCTCCCCCCACCCAGAACACGCCCGAGTCCGCGATCCACCCCAGATGCACGAGCACCCCGACGAGCACCCCCGCAAACGCCCCGAGCCCGAGCAGCACGGTCACCCCGGGACCGGTCAGCCCCGTCCGCCGCAGCCGGTGCGCGAGATGGTCCGGCCCGCGCCGCAGCACCGGCCGCCCGCCCAGCAGCCGCGCCAGCACCACGAGGAGTACGTCGGCACTCGCGACGGCGGTCAGCGCGAACAGCACGCCCGCGCTGGGGGCGAGCCCGTAGCCGGCCCGGGTGGACACGGCGGACGCGGCCAGCAGGAACCCCGTGAACAGCGAGCCGCACGAGCCGAGCCCCACGCGCGCGGGATGCCAGTTGTGCATCAGGAACCCGGTCAGCGCGGCCGCCAGCACACTGAGCAGCACGGCGAGTCCGTCCATCACCTCGGCCGCCGCGCAGGCGCCCACCCCGAAGGCGGTGACCACCCCGACGGTCCCCGCGAGCGCGTCGGCGTGGTCGAGCGCCCGGAAGGCGAGGGCGACGAAGGTGATCCACCCCACGGCCAGCAGCCCCGCCGGCACCCCGGTCTCGTCGTACGGCACCACACAGGCCGCCGCGACCGCCGTACCGACGACCAGCACCCGCGCCTTGACCCGCCGCACGTCCGCGACCAGCCCCAGCGCGGCGACGACGGCTCCGGTGACGACCAGCCGGCCCACATCGCCGCCGAGCCGTGTCACCCCGAACCGGTCCCCTCCGACCGCGACCAGGCAGGTGGCCAGGACGACCGCGACTCCCCCGAACAGCGGCAGGGGCCGTTGCCGCCGCCGGTCGACCACCCCGAGACGCAGGGCGGGGACCCGCAGCAGCGCGCTGAGCACGGCGGCGAGCAGGAGGGCGGTGGTGGCGGCGGCGATCCCGTAGAGCACGGGTCTAAGTTAGGGGCGAATGTAGCAATTTGGTACGAATAACACGATCGGATCGTGTGGGACCTTTGAGGTCACCCTCAGCGACGCAGATCACCGCACCGCTGACTACAGTGCGGCGGAGAATATGGGTAGTCTCAGACGGACTGCATAAGTTACCGCTTAGTAATCTCGGGGAATCCGCTGAGAGACCCCGCAGAACCCCCTCGCAGGCCCGAGGAGCCCCGAAATGCAACTCGCCGCGATCATCGTGTCGCTGGTACTCGCCGTGGTCGGCGTGGCGCTGTTCGGCCGTGCCATCGCTCAGATCTACCGCTTCGTACGCCTCGGCCAGGACGTGCCCGCGGGAACCCGCACCGACGACTGGACCGCCCGCACCGCCACGGTGATCCGGGAGTTCCTCGGCCATACCCGGATGAACCGCTGGGGTGTCGTCGGCGTCGCCCACTGGTTCGTCGCGGTCGGCTTCTTCTCCCTGGTGCTCACCCTGGTCAACGCCTTCGGCCAGCTCTTCCAGGCCGACTGGGCGCTGCCGGTCATCGGGCACTGGCTGCCGTACGAGCTGTTCGTCGAGTTCATCGGCACCATGACGTCCCTGGGCATCCTCACCCTGATCGTCATCCGGCAGCTGAGCCACCCGCGGCGGCCCGGGCGCAAGTCACGGTTCGCGGGCTCCAACTTCGGCCAGGCCTACTTCGTCGAGTCGGTCATCCTCATCATCGGCCTCGCGATCATGACCCTGCGGGGCCTGGAGGGCGCGCTCGCCGGCGTGCACCACTACGAGGCCGCCTACTTCGCCTCGTACCCGCTGGTGCTCGCGTTCAAGGGCCTGAGCGTCTCCACCCTGCAGAACCTGATCTACCTCACGGCGATGATCAAGATCGGGACGTCCTTCATCTGGATGATCACGGTCTCCCTCATGACCGACATGGGCATCGCCTGGCACCGCTTCCTCGCCTTCCCGAACATCTGGTTCAAGCGCAACGCCAACGGCGAGACCTCGCTGGGCGCGCTGCTGCCGATGACGAGCGGCGGCAAGCCGATCGACTTCACCGACCCCGGTGACGACGACGTCTTCGGCGTCAGCCAGGTGGAGCAGTTCTCCTGGAAGGGCCTGCTGGACTTCTCCACCTGCACCGAGTGCGGCCGCTGCCAGTCGCAGTGCCCCGCCTGGAACACGGGCAAGCCCCTCTCCCCCAAGCTCCTGATCATGTCCCTGCGCGACCACGCGCACGCCAAGGCGCCCTACCTGCTCGCGGGTGGCGGCAAGTCCATGGAGGGCGAGGAGAAGGCGTCTCCCGAGGTTTTGAAGGACGTGCCTGCCGCGGCGTTGGCGGAGGCCGAGCGGCCGCTGATCGGCACCGCCGAGGAGAACGGCGTCATCGACCCGGACGTCCTGTGGTCCTGCACCACCTGCGGCGCCTGCGTCGAGCAGTGCCCGGTGGACATCGAGCACATCGACCACATCGTCGACATGCGCCGCTACCAGGTGATGATCGAGTCCGCGTTCCCGTCCGAGGCGGGCACGATGCTCAAGAACCTGGAGAAGAAGGGCAACCCCTGGGGCCTGGCCAAGAAGCAGCGCCTGGAGTGGCTCAAGGAGGTCGAGTTCGAGGTCCCGGTCGTCGGCCAGGACATCGAGGACCTCACCGAGGTCGAGTACCTGTACTGGGTGGGCTGCGCGGGCTCCCTCGAAGACCGCGCCAAGAAGACGACCAAGGCCTTCGCCGAGCTGCTCCACATCGCGGGCGTCAAGTTCGCGATCATGGGCGGCGACGAGAAGTGCACCGGTGACTCCGCCCGCCGCCTGGGCAACGAGCCCCTGTTCCAGGAGCTCGGCATGGAGAACGTCATGGCGCTGAACATGGCGTTCGGCGAGGAGCTGGACGACGACGGCAAGGTGGTCCCCGAGTCCGCCAAGCCCAAGTCGGCGAAGAAGATCGTCGCGACCTGCCCGCACTGCCTGAACACGATCGGCAACGAGTACCCGCAGCTCGGCGGCGACTACGAGGTCATCCACCACACCCAGCTGCTGCAGCACCTCGTCGACGAGGGCAAGCTGGTCCCGGTCACCCCGGTCGAGGGCATCATCACGTACCACGACCCCTGCTACCTGGGCCGCCACAACAAGATCTACACGCCTCCGCGCGAGATCATCGCGAACGTCCCGGGCCTCCGGAACGAGGAGATGCACCGCCACAAGGAGCGCGGTTTCTGCTGCGGCGCCGGTGGTGCGCGGATGTGGATGGAGGAGCGGATCGGCAAGCGCATCAACAACGAGCGCGTCGACGAGGCCCTCTCCCTCAACCCCGACATCGTCTCCACGGCCTGCCCGTTCTGCCTGGTCATGCTCACGGACTCCGTGAACGGCAAGAAGAACGACGGCAAGGCGAAGGAGTCGATCCAGGTCGTCGACGTCGCCCAGCTCCTGCTGGACTCCGTCAAGACCCCGGCAGACCCGGCGGGCGAGGAGGCTGCGGAGACCGCGCCGGAGCCCGAGCCGGTCAAGTAGCCCGCACGAACAGGCCGGCGCCCCCTGTCTCGCACGAGACAGGGGGCGCCGCTTTTCTCTGTCTACGGCTATGTCCAGGGTCTACGCGCCCTTCGGACCCGCCGACTGCACCACGTCGAACGACCACAGGGTCGCCCCGGAGGCCGCGGGCTTCGGCCGCTCCCCACCCTCGGAGCCGCCCTGGTGCGCGGACTTCATCGACCCCTCCATCCACGCCTGGAACGACTCCTCGTCCCGCCACCGCGTGTACACGAGGTACTGATCGGTTCCCTCGACCGGCCGCAGCAGTTCGAACCACTCGAACCCGTCGGACCCCTCCACGGCATGGGCCCGCGAGGCAAACCGCTTCTCCAACACCTCCCGCTGCTCGGCGGGCACGGTCAGCACGTTGATCTTGACGACGCTCATGGGCTCATCCTGCCGCAGGGTGGGTCAGGAGGGCGTGAGCGGGGATCGCATGCCGAGCCATTGTTCGGCGCCCCAGGCCTCGAACCGCTCCACCTCGCTGAACCCCAGCTTCACCGCGAGCCGCATCGAGCCGAGGTTGGCGGTCTGGGTGGCGAGCACCACCGGCTCACCGGGAAGCACGCCGTCGAGCCAGCCGAGCGCGGCCGCACACGCCTCGCCTGCGTACCCGAATCCCCATGCCCGGGGCAGGAAGAGGTACCCGAGCTCGGCCTTGCCCACGGCAGCCGGACGACTGCGTCCCGTCGCTCTCCTGAGCAGGATCTGGCCGACCATCGACCCGTCGAGATCGACAACGAAACTCCCGGGCCACCGTTCGGGCACCTCAGGCAGCTCGCGCTCGAGCTCACCACGCGGCCGAGGACCGCCGAGGTAGGTATGGACCTCCGGCGAGGCAAGCAACTCGATGAACGCCCCACGGTCCCGAGCGTCGGACTCACGGAGCACAAGCCTTTCAGTCCGGATCGGCTCAGGCGGCCAGGCGACAGGTCCCAGATCTTCCATCCGTGCACGCTAACCAGTACTGAAAGCAGCTGAACGGGAAACGCTCACCTCCGCCTGGATCCGAGACTCGGCGTCAACCGCAGGGGGATGCTCGGCATGCCGGGCTAGTAACGCAGGGCCCTGGCGACGTCCGTGCGGACGGGGCCGGACAGCTTGCGGTTGCTGTGGGCGGTGGCCTTGCCGTCCTTCCCCGCTGCGACATCGTTGAGCGTCACCACGCTGGTGTCCAGGAGGTTGCCCGCCTGGTCGCGGAAGTCGACCTGGACCGCGAACGACTTCGCCGAGTCCGCGCTGTTGTGCGCACGCACCGCTACGGTGCTCCGCCCGTCGGCGTCCGTGGCCGGGGTGCCCAGGTGTACGTCGTCCTTGGCGTCGATCCCGTTCTGCACGTCCTCCAGGCGCCGTCTGGCCTCGGCCGATGCCGAAGCCAGCGCGGAAGCACCCTGCGAGGCCAGCGACGGCACGGCGGAGGCGACCGCCGAGGCCGCCGAGGACGCCACTGAGGAGGCGACGGACGAGGCCACGGAGGAGGCGATGGAGGCAGCCTTGCTGCGGGTCGACGCCGTCCCCGAACTGTCGGAGCAACCGGTCATGCCGGCCACGGCACAGGCCAACAGCAGCGCGGTAGCACCACACCGCGTGCTTCTCGTCCTCAGACGCCCTGCCATGTCTTCTCCCCTGCTGGACCGGTGGTTACCGACTCCCAGTCAAGGACGCCCGGCCGGTGACCGCACGCCGCACGGGTCCGCGCCGACGCACTTCACCCGGATGGCGCGACGCCGCCCGCCACCCGCAGTCTCCCGATCCCTGGGCCGGCACGAATCACCCCTCGCGGGTGAGACACCTCGCTCAGACCACCGGCTCCCCGATCGCCAGCAGGTTGCCCTCGCTGTCGTGGAACCAGGCGCCGCGTTCGCCGCGGTAGCCCTTGCTCGGGTAGTTCCCCTCGACCTCGGCGATACCGCCCACGGTCCGCAGCCCGGGTACGTCCACCTCCTCGAACTCCACTCCGCGCCGCCGGAGTTCGGCGACCACCGCCTCGATGTCCGCCACCTCCCAGGCCATCTGCGTGAACGTGCCGGGCGAGGCCCCCGTCGACCGGAAGACCACGAAGTCCACCCCGCCGCACCGGTACAGCAGCCCGCCGGGCCGCTCGTCCACGGGCTCGAGCCCGAGCACCTCGGCGTAGAAGCGCCGGGCCCGGTCCAGGTCCTGTGCGGGCAGCCGGGTGGCCACCTTCCCCCGGGTCAGGAACATCCGTCCGTCTGTGTCCATGTCTCCACTGTGCCGTCTCCCACCGGCACCGGCCTGAGAGGATCACCGGGACCGTACGGATACGACCGCACGGATACGACCGCACGGATACGACCGCACGCATGCGGCTGCGCCGGTCCGAGAAGAACGGCCGCCGGAAGCGCGACGGAGGCGGCGACGGCGACCAAGGGCGACCAGGGGGCGGCCGGAAGGCGGGGCCGGCACAACAGGGGCTCACCGAAATCCCGTACAACCCTTGCGCCTCATAGGTGGTCTCCTCATCGCGACACCGCGCGATCCCGGGATCATTCGCGACTCTTGGAGCCCTTCTTGCCCAGCCGTACCCCCGGCGCCGGCCTGCCGGCCGCCGCTCTGGCCATCGCCGCCCTGGCGCCGAAGGAGGCGGGAGCGGTCGTCACGGCCGGAGAGCCGGGCTGCCTCGGCGGCCGCCCGTACGGCGGCGCCGCACTCACCGGCTGACCGGCTCCGGCTCCGGCTCCCTCACGTCGTCCGCTGCCCGAAGCCTCGCCGGCTGACGCCTTCCGGCCACCACGGCCCCGTACCGCCACCGCCCCACACGACCGGGGATGCCCGTCCGGTGTCCCCGCACGCCGCAGGAGAACCTGATGCACAAGCCCCTGAGACTCGCCCTCGCGACGGCCACCGCCGTCGCGCTGACGGGCGGGCTGGTCACCGTCACGGCCGCCACCGCGACCGCCGCCGACTCCGTCCACGTCCGGCAGGCCGACTTCAACGGCGACGGGATCGGCGACATCGCCACCTCCGCGTACACCGCGTACGTCAGCGGTCACAAGAACGCCGGTCAGGTCGTCGCGCTCTACGGCACCGCCACCGGCGTCTCCTCCGCCAAGCGCACCACGATCAGCCAGGACACCACCGGCGTCCCGGGCGCCGCCGAGGCCGGCGACGAGTTCGGCGCGGCGCTGGCGTACGCCGACTTCAACCACGACGGCTACGACGACCTCGCTGTCGGCTCCCCGGGCGAGAAGGTCGGCACCGACACCAACGGCGGCTCCCTGGTCATCCTGCTGGGCTCCCGAAGCGGCCTCACCGGCAAGAGCGTCAACGTCCCCGACCCGGCCCCCTCCGCCCACGACTTCTGGGGCATGAACCTGGCGGCCGGCGACTTCGACGGCGACGGCAAGGCCGACCTGGCCGTCGGCAGCTCCTCCAACGTCCTCTACGTCTACAAGGGCGGCTTCACCAACAGCGGTACGCCGGGCGGCCGTTACACCATCAAGCCGCCGATCGAGGCGGGCAGCAACGATTCCCCGTACGGCCCGATGCACCTGACCGCGGGCGACGTCAACGGCGACGGCCGCACCGACCTGATCGTCGACGGCTACGAGACGAGGACCTCCCGGCACTGGAACACCAACTACTGGATCCCCGGCACCGCGAGCGGTCTGAGCGTCTCCGGCGCCAAGACCCTGAAGACCGGCGTCGTCACCGGCGTGGGCGACATCAATGGCGACGGTTACGGCGACATCGTCAGCGGCGCCTCCTGGGACGCCACCGCCAGTGACGGCGCCACGATCCCGGACTCCGCCAAGGGCGGCAAGGTGAACATCACCTATGGCTCCGCGTCCGGGCCGGGCCGCACCAGCGGCCTCACCCAGGACACCGGCAACGTCCCCGGCGCCTCGGAGACCGGCGACGGCTTCGGCTGGGATCTCGACCTCGGCGACGTCAACGGCGACGGCTTCCAGGACCTGGCGGTCAGCTCCCCGAACGAGGACCTGAACGGCGTCACCAACACCGGTACGGTCACCGTCCTGTACGGCTCCGCCGCCGGTCTCAACACCACGTCCGGCATGCAGAACCTCGCCCAGAGCACGCCCGGCGTCCCCGGCGACGACGAGAAGAGCGACCTGTTCGGCGCCGACGTCAAGCTCGACGACGTCACCGGCGACGGCAAGGCCGACCTGGTGGTGGGCTCGTACGAGAACGGCGGCGACGGAGCCATCACCTACCTGCCCTCCAACGGCACGAAGATCACCACGACCGGCTCCCGCGCCTTCTCCGCGAGCGCGTCCGGCGTCTCCACCACCGGAACCCCGCAGTTCGGGGCCCTGTTCGCCGACTGATCCGCACCAGCCGGAGATCGGCCGTCCCGCCCCTTGTGGATCTCCCTAGGGGGCGCCTTTACCTTCCCCTTAGGGGATGTCACAGCTCGGCAGCAAAGCCGGGCCCGAACCGCCGGGCCCGGCACGTCACTCTGCGGGACCGGGTACGTTCGAAGGCGTGGCTGGATTCAGGATCGGACGCGGCGCCCGGAACAACGGCGCTCCGCAAACGCGACCGCAACAACCCCCGTACGGACAGCAGGCGCCGCAGGGGCCGTCGTACGGCTACCCGCCCGCGCCGCCGCAGCCGTACCCCTACCAGGGACAGGGCCAGGGGAACAGGCAGGGGCAGTACGGAGGTGGTTACGGCGGCGGCCGGGACGAACCCGAGTACTTCGGTGACGGCGGCTACGCCCCGCAGGGCGGCCCCGACCCGTACGCGGCCAACAACCCGGGCCACACCCAGTCGTTCTCGGTGGGTGAGGACCCGTACAACCAGGGCGAGACCTATCGCGCGGGCTCGGCGCCGGCCGGACCGATCGGTCCCCGGCTGCACTGGAAGGACCTGCTGAGGGGGATCGTCCTCGCCCCCAACCAGACCTTCCTCCAGATGCGCGACTACACGATGTGGGGCCCGGCCCTCGTCGTGACGTTCTTCTACGGCCTGCTGGCGGTCTTCGGCTTCGACGGCGCCCGGTCGGACGCGATCAACGCGACCCTCTCCAACGCGGTGCCGATCGTCCTGACGACCGCCGTGGCGATGGTGATCTCCGCCTTCGTCCTGGGCGTGGTGACCCACACGCTCGCCCGTCAGCTGGGCGGCGACGGCGCCTGGCAGCCCACGGTCGGCCTCTCCATGCTGATCATGTCCATCACCGACGCGCCCCGGCTGGTCTTCGCCATGTTCTTCGGCGGTGACGCGACGTTCGTCCAGGCCCTGGGCTGGGCGACCTGGGTCGCGGCCGGCGCCCTGCTGACCATGATGGTCAGCCGCTCCCACGACCTGCCCTGGCCGAAGGCCCTGGGCGCGAGCGCGATCCAGCTGATCGCCCTGCTGTCGATCGTCAAGCTGGGGACGTTCTAGCAGCGCCTCGGCGGGGGGTGTCAGGTTTCCGGATCCCAGCGCTCCGGTCCCACTCCCCGCCAGTCGATCCACGGCGACTCGGCCGCCTCCGCCGGATCGATCTCCAGACCGGCACGGCGGAGGAACTCCGCCAGGTCGACCAGGCTGTGGGCCAGGCCGAGGATCTCCCCGTCCACGCGGACACGCCGGCCACCGGTGGGTGACGGCGGAAGCACGATCACGCGAATCGGTCCGGACATGCCTTCAGGATCATCCGGTATGTACGGCCCCGCACTCCGGCCTGTCATGCAAGGCTCCCTTCGCCACTTCGCTTGGTGTGCGCCCTCGGCTCCACCCTCGGCGAATTATCGCTCATATGTTCGATTCAAACACCACGCCTGTACCTGTTCGAGACAGGGGTATGTGTTGCGAGGGCGAGCATCGTGGGCCGGAGGGTCAGGCGGACACCGCCCGAAGAGGCAGGACGACGATCGCGTAGGCGACGATCGCGCAGGGCACGGCAGCCGCCAGGGTGAACGCGCGCTCGCGGTGCGTGCGGGCCATGAGGAGCGGGACCAGGGCGAAGGCGGCGAAGCAGGCCCAGGCCTGGGACGCGCGATGAAGGTCCCAGGCGGCCGTCACCCCCTCCATCCCGAAGAGCCCGGCGAACGCGGCCAGGCCGACCACTCGTACCCGCGCGCCCTCGCCGCGTCGCCACCAGTGGCCCGCGACACCGAACAGCGGTCCGGCCAGGCACGCCATGCCGAGCCAGACGAGCGGGAAGAGCAGGTCACCCATGCCGTCCCGGCCGAACTCGGCGTAGCCGTAGTACCCCACGACGAGTCCGACCTCCGCACCGAGCCCCCCGACAGCGGCCAGGCGGACCGTGCCCCGCCCGGCGAGCAGGGCTCCGCCGACGAACGCCACGGCCGACCAGACGGCACCCGAGTTGGCGAGCTGGTTCCACCCGGCCGGGAGCCACCCCTGAGCCAGGTTGGTGAGCACGCCGAGCAGCACCCCACCAACCGCCGCCGCAGCCACCGCGGCGACCCGGGCACCGGTACCACCGCTCCGTACCGCCGACTCGTCGGGTATCGCAGTCGCCGCCATGCCGACCTCCACGCTCGCACACCGCACTCCTCTTACGAGCGCGCACTATACACACAACGTATACGCGCGGTGTATAGACGCCCGGATCCCAGGCCGGGACGGCGAGCCCTCGCTCGCCTCAGAGCGCTTCGTTCGACGGAGTGACGGGCTCGCCCGACTTACGCACCACGGGCAGGACGCTCCACGGGAAGTTGATCCAGTCGTCCGTGCGCTTCCACACGTACTCGCACTTCACCAGCGACTGCGACTTCTCGTAGATGACGGCGGAGCGGACCTCGGCGACGGCGTCGAGGCAGAAGTCGTGGACCAGTTTCAGGGTCTTGCCGGTGTCGGCCACGTCGTCGGCGATCAGCACCTTCTTGTCGGTGAAGTCGATCGCGTTGGGGACGGGCGCCAGCATCACCGGCATGTCGAGCGTCGTCCCCACGCCGGTGTAGAAATGCACATTCACCAGGTGGATGTTCTTGCAGTCCAGGGCGTAGGCGAGCCCGCCGGCGACGAAGACGCCGCCGCGGGCGATGCTCAGGACGATGTCAGGTTCGTAGCCGTCGTCGGCGATGGCCTGCGCGAGCTCGCGGACGGCCGTGCCGAAAGCCTCGTAGGTGAGGTTCTCGCGCGGGGCGCTCATACCTGCGTCCGGTGGAAGTTGAGGAAGGAACGGGAGGCGGTGGGGCCGCGCTGGCCCTGGTACCGGGAGCCGTACCGCTCGCTGCCGTAGGGGAACTCTGCGGGCGAGGAGAGGCGGAACATGCACAGCTGGCCGATCTTCATGCCGGGCCACAGCTTGATGGGGAGCGTCGCGAGGTTCGAGAGCTCCAGGGTGACGTGACCGGAGAAGCCGGGGTCGATGAAGCCGGCGGTGGAGTGGGTGACCAGTCCGAGCCGGCCGAGGGAGCTCTTGCCCTCCAGGCGCGAGGCGAGGTCGGTGGGGAGCGTGATGACCTCGTACGTCGAGGCCAGGACGAACTCGCCCGGGTGCAGGATGAACGGCTCGTCGCCCTCCGGCTCCACGAGCCGGGTGAGGTCGACCTGCTCGACGGAGGGGTCGATGTGCGGGTACTTGTGGTTCTCGAACACCCGGAAGAACCGGTCCAGGCGTACGTCGACACTCGACGGCTGCACCATGGATTCGTCGTAGGGATCGATCACCACTCGCCCGGCGTCGATCTCGGCCCGGATGTCCTTGTCTGAGAGAAGCACGCCCCGAGGATACGCAAGGCGCGTGGACGGCCCACAATCCTGCCGCGCCACGCGCCTCACGTCCCGCCTGTTACCGCCGCGCGCTACCGCTTCTCGAGACTGACCGGCACGACACTGCGCAGCCGGGCACAGCGTGGACACCGCATCAGCCGACCGGGGCCGAGACGCTCGGCCTGCTGCATCGGGAACGAAGCGGTGCTGAAGACGTGCCCATCGGCACAGCGGACGACGGTGCGCTCCATCAAGTCCATGAGTCCCTTCCCCAAGAGCCGCGCCCGGATGCTGCTCACCGGACGACAAATGCCACATTACGGGATCAAAGGAACGGCTCTCCAGGCGGCACTCCGACCTCACCCGGACCCTCTCCCACCCCTCCACCGTACGCCCCAACTCCGGCGCCCCGCAGCCCCATCGCCCCCCTGAAACACACTCAGACCCCACGGCTTCGGCACCGGGGGTCTGGGATGAGGTAAGGTAACGATGCGTTCCGACACCGACCGCGATCGGTGTCTTACGCGGGTGTAGTTTAATGGTAGAACATCAGCTTCCCAAGCTGAGAGCGCGAGTTCGATTCTCGTCACCCGCTCCATGATGAAACCCCAGGTCAGTGACCTGGGGTTTGTTTGTTGTCTAGATCAATTCATGGGTGGTGTGCCCTCTGCGTGCCCTAAGAGGGCATCTGATCTAGTCGTTGGTAGTTCAGGGTGATTTTGTGACTGCCGGTGTTGGGGGTCGTTGAACGAGTCGTGAGTGTTCGTCGCCCGTACCGCAGTGATGTCTTCAATGCCCGATTGGCCTTGATCGAACCGGTCTTCACGGCTTGGCGAGCCGACCGGACGTGTCGGCGTTGATCACGGCCGCGGACACCTTGGGAGTGAGCAGTTCCAGCGCCTCCTCCCAGCGTTAGCGGTTGGCCCCGCCGCCGGCCATCGGCAGTTCCGTGGGCAGGGCGTCCAGATCGACAACGACGGTGTGCTCGGGCAGGAGGTCGGCGACGGCGGTACGGATGGCGCCGCGGCTGACCTGGTGGTCGCCGGCCAGGCCGACGATGGACTGGCCGCCCAGGTACGCGGCGCGTACGGCGGCGGCCTTCGCTACCGTGACGACCGGGCGGCATCCGCCCTTGTTGCCCTCGCTCCTTGTTGGGTGGGTTTCTTGGAGCGGGGTCGTGCGCGGGGTGTCAGTCGTTGAGGTGGACGGTGATCTCGTTCGGGTCCTTTCCGGTGAGGTAGGCGGCGCTCATGATGTAGGCGGTGTCGCCGCGCAGGGCGATGGGGGTCGGGCCCTGCGGCCCGTCGGCGGCGGTCAGGACGGTGGTGTGGGTGCCATCGGGTTGAACGAGGGCGACCTGGTCGACGGTGTCGAGGGCGGCCAGGATCTGGTCGCCGTGGCCGGTGAAGGCGAAGTCGTCGATGCCGGTCAGGTCGGTGGCGGTGATCTGGGCCGGGCCGGCGGTCCCGTCGGGGAGGATCGGGATGCGCGCGATGGTGCCCTTGTCCAGGTTGGTGGCCCAGATCGCGCCGTTGTGGACCTTCAGGCCGTTGGCGCCGAGGAATCCGGCCGGGGCCAGTGCGGGGTCGGTGGACCAAGCGGTGGCGGTGCCGCCGGTGGCGGGCACGCTCCAGACGGCGCCCTCGGAGTCGGTGATGTAGAGGGTGTGGGTGCGAGCGTCCAGCGCCAGGCCGTTGGGCAGGCTGTTCGCGGGCATCGCGGCGATCCGCTCGGGCCGGCCGCCGGCGTGCCACACGCCGGTGAGGTCGGTGGTGCCGGTGGCATACAGGAAGTACAGGGTCCCGTCGTGGTCCCGGGTGATGCCCACGGTCAGCGGGAAGCCCAGCGCCGGGGTGTGCACGCCGCCGCCGGCCGGCAGGGGCATGGTGGCAATCAACCTGGTGAAGACCACCCCGGCCCTCAGCGACTACGCCCACCGCATGTGGATGCGCCACCAGGACGCCCTCGCCCGCGCCATCGCCCAAGATCTCGGCGTCACACCCGACGACCTGCGTAGCGCAGCCCTGGCCCGGTTCGCCCTGGAGACCTCCGCCCTTGCCCAGCGCGCCGACGACCCCGAACAAGCCGTCGACGCCGCTTTCGACCTCCTCGAACACGGATGGAGCGCCCCGGCCCTGCGGTTCGTCGACGGCCGCGACTGACCTTGATCCCGGACGTCAGGCGGCGCGGCCCCTGGAGGGCGGCCCGTTCTCACAAAGGGGTACGCCTGCTGCACAAGCCCGTTCACTCCCATCAGGAGTGAGCGTCATGGCGCCGCACGAAGCTGTGCGGCCTCGCGGCGCAGTGCCCCCACGGTGGCCGTCACCTCGGGGGAGCGGTCGCGGACCGTGACGGCGACGACGGCTCGGCCGAGCCAGGCGGGGTCGTCGACTTGGACGACGCGGACTCCGGTGGGAACCGCGGCCGCGGCCACTTCGGGGAGTACGGCGATGCCGAGACCGGTGGCGACAAGGCCGAGGCGAGTGGGCCATTCGCGGGCTGCGTAGGCGATCCGCGGGCTGTCGAGGGTCGGCCAGGCGCCGAACTGGGGGTCGTCACGGAGGCCCTTGCCGACGATCCAGGGTTCGTCCCTCAGCTCGGTCACCGGGATGGTTCCGCGGCCGGCGAACCGGTGGTCGGCAGGGACGGCCAGCAGAAGGCCGCCGTCGAGGAGCAGGTCGCGGCGCAGTCCCTCGAAATCGTAGGCGGGCAGGTCCGGTCCCACGCCGATCACCGCGATGTCGATGCGGTGAGCGCGAAGCTGGCGAAGCTGCGTGGGCGAGGACGCCTCGCCGAACTCGACGATCAGACCCGGGTGGTCGTTTCCCAGGCGGGCCAAAGTCCTGGGGACGAGTACGGCGGCGGCCGAGGGGAACGCCGCGATGGCGACTCGTCCGGTGACGTGATCCTGAAGTCCGGCGAGGTCTGCGCTGACGGCGTCGATCTCGTTGAGGGCGGTGGCGGCTCGGCGGGCGAGCATCATGCCCGCGGGAGAGGGGGCCACCCCGCGGGCGCCCCGGACGAACAGCGGTGCGCCCGCGGCGGCTTCCATCGCCGCCACCTGACGGGACACCGCCGACTGCGTGTATCCGAGTGCGTCGGCCGCGGCGGTGAACGATCCGGTGTCGACCACTGCCTGGACGATGCGCAGACCGGTCAGGGTGAAGTCCGCCATGCCGTCATCCTGACACATTCCAAAACCGCATGTCTCTTATGTAAGACCTTCGCTGGTGGAATACCTGGATCAGCAGCACGCTGGAGGAGCAACAGCAGGCAATTCACGCACAGCAATTCATGCAAGGGGAGCACCATCCATGGCGAAGACGTGGTTCATCACGGGCAGTTCGAGGGGGTTCGGCCGCGAGTGGGCAGAAGCGGCGCTCGAACGCGGCGATCACGTCGCGGCGACGGCTCGGGACGTCAGCCTGCTGACCCCTCTGGTCGAGCGGTACGGGGACGCGGTACTGCCGGTCCGGCTCGACGTCACCGACCGCACCGCGGTGCACGAGGCAGTGCAGCTCGCCCACTCGCATTTCGGTTCGCTGGATATCGCGGTCAACAACGCCGGCTACGGGCATTTCGGCATGGTCGAGGAGTTGAACGAGGACGACCTCCGGGCTCAGATGGAGACCAATTTCTTCGGCGCCATGTGGGTCACGCAGGCCGTGCTGCCCGTCATGCGGTCGCAACGCTCGGGAAGGATCCTGCAAGTGACCAGCGAGGGAGGCGTACGTGCATTCCCCGGCATCGGTGCGTACCACGCCTCCAAGTGGGCTCTTGAGGGATTGTCGGAGTCCCTGGCGCAGGAAGTGGCAGCCTTCGGCATCCACATCACCAACGTCGAGCCCGGCCCCTATGCCACCGACTGGCTGGCTAGCGGGGCACGGCACAGTGAGCGGCACCCGGACTACACCGAAGTCCACGCGGCCACCGCGCAGGATTTCGAGGTGGGCGACCCGCGCGCGACCCGCGACGCGATCCTTCGGATCGCCGATGCGGAGCGGCCCCCGCTGAGGATCTTCCTCGGCAAGTCCTTCACCGACGTCGCCACTCTCTACGAGGAGCGCCTGAACACCTGGCGCCAGTGGCAGCCGCTCTCCCTGGCCGCGTTCGGTTGAGCGGCAGCGCGGGTGTCAGCGGTGGGCGGTCATATGGGCAACGGCGTGTCTGCTGGGCTTACTTGCCGGAGCCGACGTGGTAGCCGACCGGGTCGACGTAGACGTCCGGAGCGTTGCCGCTGGACGCGGCGATGGTGAAGGCGAGATCGTTGAGATTCACGATCTCCGAGACCTTCTCGTTGGGCGGGGTGACGTCGAGCCGGGTGTACTTCTTGCCGGAGCCGCTGGTGTCCGGGATGTAGCGGAGCAGGAAGCGGGTCTCCTCCCCGGGCCCGATGGTGACGGTGGACGCCGAGGCGTCGGTGCGGGCGGCGTCGGGCCCGGTGTCGCCCAGTCCATCGGGGCCCACGAGCTGGACGCCCGGGAAGCCGTGCATGCTGCACTTCTTGGAACCGGTGTTCTTCAGGTTGAGGACTATCTCGTTCTTGGTCCCGCTGGCGGAGGCGCTGAAGGCGAGATGGTCGGTCTTGCACATGGAGCTCGACGTCGAGGACTGGGTCTTGGCGGAGAGTTCGCTGCCCTTGCTGGAGCCTGTGGAGCCGGTGGAACCGGTGGAACCGGACGAGGAGAAACCTGAGGTCGAGCCCTGGCCGCCGGTGGAGGTGCCGCCAGTGGTGGAGGTGCCGCCGGTGGTGGAGCTGCTCGCGGTGGTGGACGCGCTGGTGTTGGCGGAAGCGCTCGATCCGTCGCTGCTGCCGCACGCGGTCAGCGAGAGGCCGGCAGCAGCGGCGATGAGGGCGAGGGCGGGCATCTTCTTGGCGCGCATCGGTACTCCTGGGAAGCAGTGTCGTATCGGCCGCTCGCTCCGGCTGGGCGGCCTCGGTTGCTTCATAGGAGGCCGGTGCCGGGCCATCCGTTGACGTCGGAGTTGCACCAAGACACCGCTGTGACAAGCGAGTTGACGCGCCGTTACGGGAAGCGGAGAAAAACGGACAGACCGGGCCCATCGCAACGGCTGCTGGGCCCTGAAGGCACACGCGGTGAAGTCGACCGCGTAACCACCCTGCCCTTCTCGCCGGTTTTGCGTCCCGCCAGGGGGTGTAGGGGTGTAGGGGTACCGGCAGACCAGCCGAACCTGGGCATCCGAAGGCCACAATCCACGCGGGCGGGCATGCCCGCGCCATGACGCGACTGTGAGGGGAGGGGCGACGTCGTGTCCACCCCTCGGCGGGGCCGTCAGGACCAGTGCCACACCTGGTTGGTGCTGCCCGCGCATCCGAAGCCCTGGACCCGCTGACCGTCCTGCCCGGAGGTGGAGGCTTCCGCGTCCAGACAGAAGCCGTCCGGGACGCTGACCAGCGTTCCGCCGCCGCCCAGCTGCCACGTCTGGGCACTCAGCCCGTCGCAGCTCGTGGCCTGTATCTCCTGGCCGTTCTGGCCGGTCGCGCCGGCGTCGGCGTCCAGGCAGAGATGGCTGCCCCGATTGACGACGCGGTACTGAGAGCCCTGGCCGGCCACACGGTACAAGGCCCACTTCTGGGCGTCCGTGCCGTTGCACCCCCACACCTGGACTTCCGAGCCGCGATTGTCGAGACACCGGGCGACCGAGGCGGCGTTGACACTCTCGGTCACCGTGACCGAGCCGGCCTGGACGGTTCCGCGGGGCAGGGCGTACAGGAGCTTCTTGGTCTGCGCGCCGACCTTGCCGTCGACGGTGAGGCCGGCCTCGGTCTGGAAGGCCCTGACCGCGGCGACGGTCGCGGCGTCGAAGTCCCCGCTGACCGGGACGTAGAGGCCATGGCCGTCGAGGAGGAGTTGCAGGGCCTTGACGCAGGCGCCGGTGGCTCCCGACGCGAGCTCGGCGGGGCACGCGGCGGTGCGAAGGTCCGGTGTCCCGGAACCCTGCGTGGTGGAGTCCTTCGTTGCCGCCGCACTCGGCGACTGTTTCGCCGCCTGGTCCGCCTGCGACGGGGACCACGTCGGCGCCTTATGTGAACTGCTGGGCGTGGAGGCCGAGTTGTCCGTCACGGTCGCCGACGTGTCCGGCCCGGGGGCGGCCGTCGCGGCGGAGTGGCTCTGCGGCAACAGTGCCACGGTGACGGCCGCGGCGACCGCGACACCCACCGTGGCGGCTGCGCCCACGATCAGCTTCCCGCGCCTCCCGGGAGCGGGGGTGGCAGGGGAATCGGAGGCGGCGGAACCGGCGGGAGGGTCCGCGGGTGGCGCGGGGGCGGCGGTGGGTGGTCCATCGAGCAGGGGTGCTTTCGGCGCGGACCGTACCGACCGCTCGGTCGGCGCGGGGAACTGGTGCCCGATGGCGGTCCGGAACACCGTCTCCGGTGAAGGGCGCGATTCGGGCTCCTTGTCCAGGCAGGTGCGGATGAACGCGGCCAGTTCCGTGTCGACGGCCGCCACCTTCTCGAGGACTTCCTCCTTCGGCGGTTCGAAGGCGACCCGGTGCAGGACGTCGACACCGGTGCCCTCACCGAACGGCGCCTGCCCCGTGACGGCGTAGGCGAGGGCGGAGGCCAGCGCGAAGATGTCGGAGGCAGCGGTCACCTCCTTGCCCCTGACCTGTTCCGGGGACATGAAGGCGGGGGTTCCCACGTTCTGGCCGGTGATGGTGATCGAGGTGCCGTCGGTGGCCTGGACGACTCCGAAGTCGATGACGCGGGCGCCGTCGGACGCCAGGATCACATTGGACGGCTTGAGGTCACGGTGGACGATCCCCGCGCGCCAGATGGCCTCGACCGCACGCCCCATGTCGGCCAGCAGCCGCCAGGCGGCCTGCGCGTCCATCGGCCCCCGCGCGTCGACGAGTTCGGCGAGTGTCGGCCCGGGGACGTACTCGGTGGCCACCCACACCAGGTCCTCGTCGCAACCGCTGCCCAGCAGCCGCACGATGTGCGCCCCCTGGACGCGGTCAAGCGCGCCGACCTCGCGCTCGAAACGCTTCCGGAACTGGGGGTCCTCCGCGTATTCGGGCCGGATCACCTTGACCGCCGCCAGGCCCGACCCGCCGATCGTGTCCTGGCCCAGATAGACCCGGCCCATCCCCCCGCTGCCGAGCACCGACATCAGGGCATACGGGCCGACCCGAGTGGGGTCGGTCTTCTTGAGCGGGACCGGAGGCGGGGGCTCCATGCCGGCCGCCTCGTAGGCGAGCGCGCTGGACCGGCCGTGGTGAGGGACAGACATGGGAATCCCGGTCTCTCGCGTGACATGTGCGACGTGCGCGACTGGTGTCGGTCAGCGTGGAGACTATCGCAACATGCTTTCTATAATGTCGAGTTGGCGTTCGAGTCAACTGCGTGCCGCATCGCCCAGCAGCGCCTGGGCGATGAACACCTGCTGGATCTGGCTGGCGCCCTCGTAGATACGGAACAGCCGTGCGTCGCGCTGGAAACACTCGAAGGCCACCCCGCGCATACAGCCCGCTCCGCCGTGGATCTGCTCTTGGTGTCCGCGCCCGAATCGAAGCCCCGGGCCACCTCCAGGACCGTGGCCCGGCCGGCGTAGTAGTACACCTCGTCCTCTGGGGTGTACAGGTGATACGGCGGGGCTTCGCTGACGGGACAACCACGGTGAACAGCGGTGTGAAGCCAACCCTTCAAACTGCACCCCGGCGACGTACTTGCAGGTCAGAAGCCATGCCGCCACCCAAGCGCCGTCGCTTCCCAAGCTGAGAGCGCGAGTTCGATTCTCGTCACCCGCTCCATAACCAGGGCCCAGGTCAGAGACCTGGGCCTTGTCTGTTGTCTAGTCCAATTCGATGCCACATGCCCTTCGCGTGCCAAGTCGGCAGGTAGTGGCTGCACCCCAGAAGGACGGCTGCCGCCGTCGGCACGGATCGGAAAGCGAGACGATGCCAGCGGCGAGTAGTGCCCAAAAGCGGGGATCCCGCCTCGTCGAAGGCCGGCGCCTGCCCGCGGTCACAGCAGTCCGGGTCGCTGCCACTCGGCACCGAGGACGTGGTGGTCGAGGAAGTTCAGGAACGCCTCGTACCAGACCTGGATGTGGCCCGGGGAGAGGATCCAGTGGTTCTCGTCCGGGAAGTACAGGTACTTCGCAGGCACCTCGAACCGCTGCAGATCCTGGAAGAGCGCGGCGCCCTGGCCGACCGGCACGCGGTAGTCCTTCGCGCCGTGGATGACCAGCATCGGCGTACGGATCTTCGCGGCGTCCAGGTACGGGGAGTGCGCCTCGTAACGCTCGGGCCGGGTCACCGGGTCCCCGAAGATGCACTGGAAGTACCAGGGCATGTCGGTGTCGCCCTGGAAGGACCGCAGGTCCCACAGGCCCGCGTGACTCACGATCGCCTTGAACCGATCGGTGCGCGTGGCGACCCGGTTGGCCATGTAGCCGCCGTAGGAGCCGCCCCCGAGCGCGGTGCGCGCGGCATCGATGTCGTAACGGGCCTCGGTTGCGTCGGTCAGCGCCATCACGTCCGTGTACGGGACCCCGCCCCACTGCCCCCAGCCGCGCCGGTGGCCCTGCTGACCGTAGCCGGTCGACAGGGCCGGGTCGGGCAGCAGCACCGCGTAGCCGCGGGCCGCGAACGGCCACGGGTTCCACCGCCAGGTCCAGCCGTTCCAGCTGCCCTGCGGCCCGCCGTGCACGGCGACGAGCAGCGGCGCGGGGTTCTCGGCCGACGCGCCCTCGGGCAGCACGAGCCAGCCGCGCAGCCGGTACCCGTCCACCGCGGTGGCGTGCACCTCGGTGAGGGTGCCCGGCAGCGCGTCGAACGCACCGGGGGCGGGCAGCTCGACCGGCGTCTGGTCGGCGACGCCGGCCTCGAACCTGACCGGCCGCGGCGGCGAGTCGATCGCGTTGCGCAGCGCGTACAGCGTCCGCCCGTCGGGGGCCACGCAGAGCGAGCCGTACGCGCCCGAGGCGGTGAGCCGGGTCACGGTGCCGTCCGTGTCCCGCCGGAAGACGGGCGCGTGCCCCTCCACATCGGCCACGAAGAAGAGGGCGTCGTCGACCGGCGAACAGATGGCGCCGACGGGCCAGTTGTCGAACCCGGGCAGCAGATCGACGGCCTCGCCGCCGTCCACGCCGACCCGGACGAGCGTCATGTCCATCGACTCGTCGTAAGTCGGCCACGTCATCCGCGAGCACACGACCGCCGAGCCGTCGTGCGTGAACACCGGCGCCTCGTAGAGGTGCTCCACATCGCCCAGGACGAAGACCTCCTCGCCGGTGGCCGCGTCTGCCACCACGACGGCGGTGCGGTTCTCGGCGGGCACCCGGCCGGGTACGAACCGGGTGTAGGCCACTCGCGTCCCGTCGGGCGACAGCGCCACGTCCCCGGGGCGCTCGAGGCCGACGCCCTGCCCGCCGGCGTCGACCACGGCGCCCTCGGCCCCCGCGCGCACGAAGGTGTGCTGTGCCTCGGGGCCGAGATCGCGGTCCCAGGCGCGGGTCGGCCCGGCCTCGTACAGGATGGCGGTGACCTTCGCGGCCTTGCGCGCCGTGCGCAGCTTGCCGTGCTCGTCGGCGTCGGCGGCCCCGGGCAGCAGCCCGGCGGTGTGGGCCAGCGCGCCGGAGTCCCGGGCGACGGTGAACGCGGTGATCCCGCCCGGGTGCCGGGCCACGACGGCGGCCTCACCACGCCCGGGCAGCGCCCACAGCGCGGCACCCTCGTGCTTGTCCTCCTCACTGTCGTCCTCGCGTTCCGACAGGAAGTACAGCACCCCGTCCGGGCCGAACGCGGGCCCGGACTCGCCCTTCCCCGACCGGGTCAGGCGCAGCGCCTCGCGCTCCCCGGCCGGATCGATCTCCCACAGCCCGGAAACAAACCTGGTCCGGTCCTCCGACAGCGTCTGCACGGCGGCGACGAGACGGCCTCCGTCGGCGGACAGCGCAAGGGAGTTGACGCGAGCCTGGGCGAGGAACGCGGGCAGGTCGTGGAAGGCGGTCGTGCCACCGGCGATCGCAGACATGCGGACGATTCTTGCTCGCGAAGGAGGCGGTGAACAGCGGTTTACGGGCGCCGCCCGCCATGATCGGCCGGACAGGTCCTTTAAGCGCCTCGGCTCAGACCTTCTCCGAACTCACGCGTGGGTGCTCGGCGGTGAGCAGCCCGATGTCTTCCACATCGGAAGTCAGGATCGTCACCCGGCTTGGATGCTGCAGGGCGGTCGCGCACAGCATGGCGTCGATGGCGTACACGCGGCTTCTGTGCATCGCCGTCACCGGGTCGCCGGGGCCGCCGGGGTCGTCGGATTGCCGTAGTAGGCGTCGGGGCCGTGCTTGCGGGTGTAGTGGCGCTCCAGGAGGTGACGGGGTGGCGGAGTCGTCGGTGAGAGGGACATGGTGTGGAGGGCGATGTCGGCGACCGCCTCGCAGATGATCGCGTGTTCCAGGGACTTGCGGGCGGTGGCCCCCCAGGTGAAGGGGCCGTGGCCCGCGACGAGGGCGGCGGGGACCTCGACGGCCCGCTGGTCGTCGCCGTCGAGGAGGTCCACGATGACGTGGCCGGTGTTGTACTCGTAGTCCTTCGCGCACTCCTCCTTCGTGAGGTCGCGGGTGACGGGCACGGGGCCGTTGAAGGTGTCGGCGTGGGTGGTGCCGAGGACGGGGATGTCCTGGCGGGCCTGGGCGAAGGCGACCGCGTGGGTGGAGTGGGTGTGGGTCACGCCGCCGAGGGACGGGAACGCCAGGTACAGGCAGCGATGGGTCTCGGTGTCGGTGGACGGGCGCAGGTGGCCCCCGACCACCGCGCCGTCGGACAGGCGGACCGTCACCAGGTCGTCGATGGTGAGGGCCTCGTAGGGGACCCCGGAGGGCTTGATGACGAACACGCCCGCCTCGCGGTCGACCCCGCTGACGTTTCCCCAGGTCAGGGTCGCCAGGCCGACCTGGGGGATGGCGAGGTTCGCCTCCAGTACCTCTTCGCGCAGGCCCTCCCGGACAACTGTGGTCATCGTGATCTCCTTCGTCACAGGGCCTGGGCGAGGCGGTGGTAGGCGGCGTTCCAGCGGATTTCCTTGGCGAACTGCTCGGTGGTGGTGTTCTCGTCGATGGTGAGCAGCTCGACGCCGGTCATGGCGGCGTAGTCGGTCAGGGTCTCGACGTCGACCGCCGAGCTGAGCACGGTGTGGTGCGGGGCGCCGGCGAGCAGCCAGCTCTCCGCCGATTCCGCCAGGGACGGACGTGGCTTCCATACGGCCCGGGCGACCGGCAGGCGGCGCAGGGGTTCGCTGGGGGCGACGACGTCGACGGCGTTGGCGGTGAGGCGGAAGCGGTCGCCGAGGTCGGAGAGGCCGACGACCACGGCGGGCCCTTCGGAGGCGTTGAAGACCAGGCGGACCGGGTCCTCGCGGCCGCCGATGGACAGGGGGTGGATCTCGCCGCGGGGGCGGTCGGCGGCCACCGAGGGGCAGACCTCCAGCATGTGGGCGCCGAGGACGCGCGGGGTGCCGGGGCCGAGGTGGTAGGTGTAGTCCTCCATGAAGGTGGTGCCGCCGGGCAGCCCCGCGCCCATGACCTTCATCGTGCGCAGCAGCGCGGAGGTCTTCCAGTCGCCCTCGCCGCCGAAGCCGTAGCCGTCGGCCATCAGGCGCTGGACGGCGATGCCGGGGAGTTGGCGCAGGCCGCCGAGGTCCTCGAAGTTGGTGGTGAAGGCGGTGAAGCCGCCGTCGGTGAGGAAGGCGCGCAGGCCGAGTTCGAGACGGGCCGCGTACAGCAGCGAGTCGTGGCGGATGCCGCCGGAGCGCAGGGCCGGGACGACGTCGTACGACTCGACGTACTCGTCGGTGAGTTCGGCGGCTGCCTTGTCCTCGATGTCGTCGACCACGGCGACCAGGTCGTTGACGGCGTAGGTGTTGACGGAGAAGCCGAACCGCAGCTGGGCCTCCACCTTGTCGCCCTCGGTGACCGCGACGTCGCGCATGTTGTCGCCGAAGCGGGCGAGCCGCAGCGTGCGCGAGGCGTGGCGGCCGACGGCGGCGCGGGCCCAGGCGGCGACGCGTCTGACGACCCTCGGGTCGGTCGCGTGACCGGCGACGATCTTGCGGTCGACGCCGACGCGGGACTCGATGTGCCCGAACTCCCGGTCGCCGTGAGCGGCCTGGTTGAGGTTCATGAAGTCCATGTCGATGCTCGGCCAGGGCAGCGACAGGTTGTACTGGGTGTGCAGGTGCAGCAACGGCCGGTCCAGGGCGCTGAGTCCGGCGATCCACATCTTCGCCGGGGAGAAGGTGTGCATCCAGACGATCACGCCCACGCAGGTGTCGGATGCGCTCGCCTCCTGGCACATCCGGCGAATCGACTCGGCGTCCGTGAGGACCGGCTTCCACACGATCCTGACCGGGACCTTCCCGGGGCGGCCGAGGGTCTCGGAGATGCTGCGGGACTGGTCGGCGACCTGGCGCAGCACATCGTCGCCGTACAGGCCCTGGCTTCCGGTGAGGAACCAGATCTCCTGGCTGTCGTAGGGCCTTTCGGAAGTGGTCATGAGGGTTCCCTTCACAGTGGGTCAGGCGGAGGCTTCGGCGCGGATGCGGCGCAGGCGGTGCATGACGTCGTTGGTGCCGCGGCCGAAGTAGTCGTGGAGCAGGCGGTACTCGGAGTAGAGGCGCTCGTAGGCCGCCGCACGCTGCGGGTCCGGCAGGTAGACCCGGCGGCGCACCTTGCCCATGGCGTGGGCCGCGGCGCGGATGTCGGGGTACGCACCGGCGGCGACGGCGGCGTGCATCGCGGCGCCGAGGGCCGGACCCTGGGTGGAGCCGATGATGCTCAGCGGGCGGTTGGTGACGTCGGCGTAGATCTGCATGAGCAGGGCGTTCTTCGTCAGGCCGCCCGCGATGATCAGTTCCCGCACCGGTACGGCGGCGGACTCGAAGGCGTCGATGATGGTGCGGGTGCCGAAGGCGGTGGCCTCCAGCAGGGCGCGGTAGATGTCCTCGGGGCGGGTGGAGAGCGTCTGGCCGATGAGCAGGCCGCTGAGGTCGTGGTCGACCAGGACCGAGCGGTTGCCGCTGTGCCAGTCGAGGGCGAGGAGTCCGTGTTCGCCGACCTTCTGTCCGGCCGCGAGGGCGGTCAGGTACTCGTGCGCGGTCTGGCCGGCCGCGGCGGCGCGCTCCGCGTACTCGGCGGGCAGGCCCGTGCGTACGAACCAGCCGAAGATGTCGCCGACGCCGCTCTGCCCGGCCTCGTAGCCCCAGAGCCCGGGGAGGATGCCGCCGTCCACGACCCCGCACATGCCGGGCACGACACCCTGCTGGTCGGAGCTCATCACATGGCAGGTGGAGGTGCCCATGATGGCGACCATCTGGCCGGGTTCCACGGCGACCGCCGCCGGGGCGGTGACATGGGCGTCGACGTTGCCGACGCAGACCGTGATGCCCTCCCGCAGCCCGGTCCAGGCTGCGGCCTCGGCAGTCAACACCCCGGCGGGATCGCCGAGTTGGCCGATCGGATGGTCCAGCTTGTCGGTCACGAAATCGGCGAAGTCCGGGTGCAGCGCCGCCAGATACCCGGGCGACGGGTAACGCCCGTCCTGGTACTGGCCCTTGTAGCCTGCCGTGCAGGCGTTGCGGACGTACGTCCCGCACAGCCGCCACACGATCCAGTCGGCCGCCTCCAGCCAGCGCTCGGTGCGCCGGTAGACCTCGGGGTCCTCCTCCAGGACCTGGAGCGCCTTGGCGAACTCCCACTCCGAGGAGACCTTCCCGCCGTACCGCTCCAGCCATGGCTCCTTCATCTCGGCGGCCAGCGCGTTGATCCGGTCGGCCTGGCCCTGGGCTGCGTGGTGGCGCCACAGCTTGACGTAGGCGTGCGGGCGGTTCTCCAGGCCGGGGAGTTCGCACAGCGGCGTGCCGTCGGCGAGGACCGGCAGGACCGTGCAGGCGGTGAAGTCGGTGCCGATGCCGATGACTTGCTCCGGCCGTACTCCGGCGCGGGCGAGGGCCTCGGGAACGGCGTTGCGGAGCACGTCGATGTAGTCCGATGGCACCTGCAGGGCCCAGTCGGGGGGCAGCCGGGTGCCGTCGGGCAGGTTCCGGTCGAGGACGGCGTGGGCGTAGACGTGCTCCGCCGACGCCAGTTCCGCGCCGTCGCCGACCCGCACCACCACGGCACGGCCGGACAGGGTGCCGAAGTCGACGCCCACGACACAGGGTTCTTCAGACACGGGGCCACCCACCTCTCGTTCGGTATGACAGTCATGGTTCGGGATGCTGGACAGAAGGGTGGGGGCCCGGCCGTGACCGAGCCCCCTGGCGGATCAGTTGACCCGTACGACCTGCCACAGTTCGTCATCGGCGCCGTTGTCCGCCGACTGGACGATCAGTGCGCCGTTGGCCGTGGAGGCCGAGGCGACGTCCGCGACCAGGCCGCTCGCGGAGTTGACGAGCTTGAAGTAGCCGCCTCCCGCGTCCGTGAGCGTCCACTTCTGGGAGCTCGCGCCCGACGACGAGTTCTGGACGACGGCCGCGCCGGCCGAAGTCGCGCCGTTGTTGTCCAGGAACAGACCGCTGTTGACGTTCTTCACGGTCCACGCCCCGCCGCCGGCCGACTGGAACGTCCACAGCTGGCAGTTGTTGGCGGTGTTCACCCACTGGCCCACCTGCTTGCCCACCGTGGTGGAGGCGCCGGGGATCTCCAGGAACTTGCCGCTGTTCTTGTTGACCAGCCGGTACTGGCCGGTGGACAGGGTGGGCAGGGCGGTCTGGGTGAGGTTCCAGCGCTGGCAGGCGCAGCCGGTGTCGGACCACTGCCCGGCGGCGGTGCCGACGGTGGTGGAGGCGCTGGGGATCTCCAGGTACTTGCCACTGTTCCGGTTGGTGGCGGTGAAGCCGCCCGCCGGGTTCGAGGCGATCGCCCACTCGTGGTCGAGGGTGCCGTTGTCGTCCCACTGCAGGACCTTGGCGCCGTTGGCGGTGGACTGGTTCTGCACGCCCAGGACCTTGCCGCTGGCCATGTTGAAGATCTTGAAGTAGCCGGAGGTCTGCTGGACGAACTTCCACTGCTGGTCGGTGGCGTTGTCGGCGTTCTGCTGGGTGGCGTTGACTCCGTTGGTGGTGGAGCCGCCCACGATGGTCAGCATCAGGTGGCTGTTGGCGTTGGACATGGTGTAGGTGGCGCCGTCGGAGACGCCGCCGCCCAGGTCGATCGTGCCGTAGGTGACCGGGTTGAGGCCGGTGCTGGTGAGGTGGCCGCCGCTGAGGACCAGCAGGCTGTGGCCGTCGGCGAGCGGGAGCAGGCCGCGGCTGTAGCCGCCGGGGACGGTGGAGGCGATGCGCGTCCAGGTGTTCGCGGCGCCGTTCTGCGTGTTCAGGAACAGGTCGTCGCTGCTGTTGGCGCTGACCACGAGGGTGCCGTTGGCGCCACCGGTGGGCAGCCAGGTGATGTACGGGGAGCTCTTGGGCTGGGTGCCGTCGGTCGCCTTGAGGGCGATGCCGGTCGCCGAGCCGAAGGCCTCAGGGTCGGAGGAGATTTTGTAGTAGACGGCGAAACCGCCCTCGGGGGCGCCCCAGAACTCGTACGTCATCACGTAGTTGCCATTGGGGAGCTTCGCGACCACCGGCATGCCCGGACGGTCGCTGTAGGTCGAGGTGGCGACGTCGTTCACCACGGAACCCCAGGTCAGGCCGTCCGTGCTGACCTGGTGCACGATCTTCTGGCCGTTGTTGGGGTCACGCTGGTCGGAGTAGTACACGATCAGCTTGGAGCCGGAGACCATCAGGAACGGCTCCCAGACCGGCGTCTGGCCGTTGGTGGGGTCGGCCTTGCCGCCGGTGGCGATGGTGCTGACGTACGACCAGCTGGCGCCGTGGTCGGTGCTGGCGTACAGGTCCAGCTCGGTCGAGGACAGGTCGCTGGGGATGGAGTTGCCGGCGGCGAGGATCGTGCCCGCCGGGAAGTTGCCCACGGCGGTGGGGAGTTCGTACAGGAACGGCTGGTAGCGCATGCCGAAGCCGTTGTGCGTGTCGGTGATGCTGGAGATCTGCGTCCAGCTGTTGCCGTTGTCCGTGCTGCGGTAGATCGGGAAGACGGGGGTGCCCGAGCTGTACTGCTCGAACGTGGCGAGCAGGGTGCCGTTGGACGATCCGCTGTTCTGCAGGCGGATGGCGCGCGGGTAGAGCGAGCCGGGCGACGGGGCGTTCGACGGCGGGGTGTACATCGTCTGCGAGGCGCGCGAGATCGCGTGCGCCGGGCCGGCGGCGGGCAGGACGAGGGCGACGGCGGCTGCGAGGAGGGCCAGCAGCAGGGTGATCGCCTGGGTGCGGGGCAGGGCGCGGAGTCTGGCGCCTTCCCTGGTGGTGGACATGGGCGGCTCCCAAGGAATGTCCGGGAAGAGGGGGTGGTGCGGGGCCCGCCGCTGTCCGGGAGAACGAGGAGCGGCGGGTGTCCGAGGGGGTGGGTCAGGCGGCGCGGCGCAGCCGGATGACGTTCCAGGAGACCGGCGGCAGGCTCGCGGTCAGGCGGCCGTCGGCGACGGGACCGGTGTCGGCGGCGTACGGCCGTACCCGGTCGGGGTCGTCCTGGGTGTTGGCGGCGCGGATGTCGGGGTCGCTCAGCACCGAGTGCTCGACCGGTGTGTAGCCGGGGAACGCCCGCAGGTCGAGGGCGAGTTCGACGTTCTCGCTCTGGTGCCGGTTGACGGCGAAGACGGTGAGCTCGTCGGCGCCGTCCGCCTCCGCGAGGTGCGTGGCCACGGCATCGACGACGGAGACCTCGCCGAAACGCTCCGTCTCATACGTCGGCGCCAGCGGCTCCACCCGCAGGACCGTGCCGCGCGCATGGCGGGCCGCCTGGGCGAAGGGGTGGAAGGTGGTCTGCCGCCAGCTCGGGCCGCCCGCCTCGCTGCGGATCGGGGCGATCACATTGACGAGCTGGGCGAGGCAGGCGGCGGTGACCCGGTCGCTGTGCCGCAGCAGGCTGATCAGCAGTCCGCCGACGACGACCGCGTCCGCGACGTTGTACTCGTCCTCGATCACGCGTGGGGCGACGGCCCACTCGGTGGGCTTCTCCTGCGCCTCGAAACGGGTGTTGTACCAGACGTTCCACTCGTCGAAGGAGAGGTTGATCCGCTTCTTGCGGCGCAGCTTGGCCCGGATGTGGTCGGCGGTGGCCACCACCGAGTCGACGAAGTGGTCCATGTCGACTCCGGAGGCCAGGAAGCTGCCGAGGTCGCCGTCGAGCTCCTCGTAGTAGGCGTGGCAGGAGATGTAGTCGACCTGGTCGTACGCCTCCTCCAGGACGGTGGCCTCCCAGGCGCCGAAGGTCGGCATGGAGGAGCTGGAGCTGCCGCAGGCGACCAGTTCGAGCTTCGGGTCGATCATGCGCATCGCGCGGGCGGCCTCGGCGGCGATGCGGCCGTACTCCTGGGCGGTCTTGTGGCCGGTCTGCCAGGGGCCGTCCATCTCGTTGCCCAGGCACCACATGCGGATGCCGAACGGGTCCGGGGCGCCGTTCTTGATCCGCTGGTCGGACCAGGCGGTGCCGCCCGGGTGGTTGCAGTACTCCAGCAGGTCCAGGGCCTCCGCGACACCCCGGGTGCCGAGGTTGAGGGCCATCATCGGCTCGACGCCGGCCTTCTGGGCCCAGCGGTGGAACTCGTGCAGGCCAAACGCGTTGGTCTCGGTGCTGTGCCAGGCGAGGTCGAGGCGGGTGGGCCGTTCGGCGACCGGGCCGACGCTGTCCTCCCAGCGGAAGCCGGAGACGAAGTTGCCGCCGGGGTAGCGCACGGCGGTCACGCCCAGCTCGCGCACCAGGTCCAGGACGTCACGGCGCAGGCCGTCCTCGTCTGCAAGGGGATGGCCGGGCTCGTAGATGCCGGTGTAGACGCAGCGGCCCATGTGCTCGACGAAGGAGCCGAAGGTACGGGGACTCACGTCGGCGACGCGGAAGGCGGGGTCGACGGTCAGGGAGGCGTGCAGCATGAAGGTCGCTCCGGGAGGTGCGCAAGAAGAAGAGGAAGAACGGGCGGGCCCGTCAGGTCACTTGAGGCTTCCGACGGTCAGACCGCCGCGCCAGTACCGCTGGAGGAGCAGGAAGGTGACGATCAGCGGCAGGATCGCCACCAGGGAACCCGCGATGACCAGGGTGAACAGCGCGTTTGCGCCGGACTGGATCATCGCCCCCTCGTACCAGGACTGCAGGCCGACGGTGAGCGGGAACAGCCTGTCGTTGTTGAGCATCACCAGCGGCAGGAAGAAGTTGTTCCAGGTGCCGACCATGGAGAACAGCAGCACGGTCACGAGCGCCGGCTTCAGGGTCGGCAGCGCCACCGACCACAGCACGCGCAGCTCGCCGGCCCCGTCCATGCGGGCCGCCTCCAGCAGCTCGTCCGGCAGGGACTCCTGCACGTAGACCCGCACCAGGTAGACGCCGAAGGGGTTGAGCAGCTGGGGCAGGATGACCGCCCACATGGTGTTGGTCAGCGCCACCTTGCTCAGCAGCAGATAGGTGGGGATGGCCAGCGCGGTGGCGGGCACCATGATGGCGCCGAGGAGGCTGGAGAAGAGCAGGTTCCGGCCGGGGAAGCGGTACTTGGCGAAGGCGTAGCCCGCGAGAGTCGCCACGGCGGTGGCGCCCACCCCGCTGACACCGGCGTAGATCGCGGTGTTGCCCATCCAGCGCAGGTACTCGCCGCCGTTGTAGGTGAACAGCTGCTGGAGGTTGGTGAAGAAGGAGCCCGGCGAGTGGAACCAGAGGGCGGCGGTGGAGAACAGCGCGTCGTTGCCCTTGGTGGCGGCGACGACCAGCCACCAGAACGGCAGCAGGAAGTACAGGATCATCGCCACCATCACCACGTTGACGGTGACGCGTCCACGTGCGGCGGACGGACGACGGCCGGTGGCCGGGGCGGCGGTTACGGCGGGTGCGGCGACGGTGGTCACTTCAGTCCGCTCCTCTTGCGCGTGGCGAACAGGAAGATGTAGGAGCCGATGAAGACCACCGCTCCGAGGGAGAAGGAGATGGCGGCGGAGTAGTTGAACTCCGAGTACTGGAACGCCAGGTTGTAGGCGTACAGGTTCGGCGTGTAGTCGGGGGTGATCACCGAGGAGGCGGTCTTCTCCAGGACCCGCGGCTCCGTGAAGAACTGCAGGGTGCCGATGATGGTGAACATCAGCGCGAGCACCATCGCCGAGGAGATCATCGGGATCTTGATGCGCAGGGCCGTCTGGAGCTGGCCGGCGCCGTCGAGCTTCGCCGCCTCGTAGACCTCGCGGGGCAGGCCCTGGAGGGCGGCGTACAGGACGATCATGTTGTAGCCGGTCCACTGCCAGGTCACGATGTTGCCGAGCGAGGTCAGCATCAGGCCGTGCGACAGCAGGTCGACCTTGCCGAGGCCGAGCGAGTGGCTGATCGAGTTCACCGGGCCGAAGGTCGGGCTGTACAGGAAGCCCCACATCAGCGCGCCGATCACCGCGGGTACGGCGTACGGCATGAACAGGGTCATCCGGAACACCTTGGCGAGCCTGCTGGTCACCTCGTCGATGATCAGCGCCCCGAGCAGGGCGAAGCCGAGCATCACCGGGATCTGGACCACACCGAAGACGACGACTCTGCGCACGCCGGACAGGAACTGCGGGTCGGTGAAGGTCTGCTGGTAGTTGGTGAACCAGCTGAAGTGGTCCCCGCCGACCAGGGTGGAGGTGCGCAGGCTCAGCCAGAAGGCGTAGCACAGCGGGGCCACCAGGAAGGCCAGGAAGAGCAGGAGGAACGGGCTGACCAGCAGCAGGCCCATGCCCTTGTGCCGGGTGCGGGCGGACAGCCCGCCGGGGCGCCGGCCCGCCACGGGAGTGCGAAGTCCCCTCGCGGGGACGGCACTTGGCGGTGCCGTCGCGGTGGATCCCTGCTGTCGGAGCAGGCTCATCACTTCTCCTTGCGCGTGGTGCGGGCCCCCGCCGGCGGCGGAGCTGTCAGGCGCGGGCGCGCCGGCGGAGGCGGTGGGGAGTCGGGGACCCGGGCCGGTTACTTGCTGACCTTGAATCCCTGCTTGGCCGCGTAGGAGGTCACCTGCTGCTGGACGTTGTCGTTGACGGACGACCAGGCGGTCTGGCCCTGGAGGGCCTTGCCCACCTCACTGGTGTCGGTGTTGTAGGCGTAGTCCTGGAACGGGCTCCAGTCGAAGGAGCTGATGCCGTTCGCGGCGGGCACGAACACCGAGTTGATCTGCTGGCCGCCGAAGAAGTCGTACTTCTTGGACTTGAAGTACGCCCCGTTGAGAATCGGGTTGGACAGCGGGAAGAGGTACGCCTGGTCGATGCCGATCTTCCAGGCGGCCTGGGAGGTGCCGAAGAGCTCCCGGGCCACCTCGGTGGCCTCCTTCGGGTGCTTGGTCTGCGAGGTCACCGAGAAGCTCGAACCGCCCCAGTCGCCCTGGGCGCCCGCGCCCGCGGTCCACTGCGGCAGCGGGGCCACGCGCCACTTGCCGGAGGTCTTCGCGGCGACGCTGGAGAGGTAGCCCGGGCCCCAGCCGGCCGCGAGGTAGGTGGCGTACTTGCCGCTGCTGAGGCCGCTGTAGAAGTCCGTGGTGGCGTACGACTGGGTGTCGACCAGCTTGTTCTTGACCAGGTCGCCCCAGTACCCGTACACCTTCTTGGCGTTGTCGTCGTTCAGCTTCACGCCGATGTCCGGCAGCTTGCTCGCCGAGTACGTGTAGGGGCGGGAACCGGCCTGCCACATCAGGCCCTGGCGCCAGCCGGCGGCCGTCTCGTCGCTGCCGAAGTCGGTCATGTAGGCGCTGGGGTCGGCCTTGTGCAGCTTGGCCGCCTCCTCCTTGTACTCCGCCCAGGTGGTCGGCACCTTGAGGTTGTACTTCTTGAAGAGGTCGGCCCGGTACATCATCGCCATCGGGCCGCCGTCGACCGGGATGGCGTAGACGTGGTCGCCGTCGGAGGACTGGTTCCAGGCCCAGGACACGTACTTGTCCTTGTCCGCGGCCGCCCCGTACTTGCCCATGTCGAGTAGGCCCTTGGTGAGCTGGATGGTCGGCAGCTCCTGGAACTCCAGCATGACGACGTCGGGGGCGCCCTGGCCGGCCTTCAGCGTGGTCTTCAGCTTGGTGTACTCGTCCTGGCCCACACCGGCCTGCACCCAGTCGACCTGGACGTCCTTGTGGGTCTTGTTGAACTCGGCCACGACCTGCTTGAACTGCGGGTACCAGGCCCACACCTTGATGTGCACGGGGCCGCTCTGCGCGCCGCCGGCGCTGCCGCCCCCGCCGCCGCAGGCCGCGAGGAGGACGCCGGCGAGGGCGGCGGAGGTCGCCGCGACCGTGGTCCGGCGGACGGAACGGCGCTGGGGCTTTCTGCTGGACGACATGAGCGATCTCCTGGGTGTGGTGCCCGAGGGCAGGACGGAGTACGAAGTACGGGAGGTGAGGGGAGGTGCGCCGGGCACACGGAGGACCGGCGGGAAGGCGGTGAACGGGGTGAGGGCATGCGGCATGCCGGCTCGGGTGAAGGGCGGGCGGTTCGGACGCGAGGCGCTCGGGTGTGCTGCCCGCCTACGGATGCCGGCGGGCGGACGTCGGTTGACGCGGGAGGGTGGGCGTGCGTGACGTCGATGAAGGGGGGAGAGACGGCTCGGTGATCAGCGCGGCGGGCGCGCCGGGAAACGGTTCAGACCGCGGTGAGTAAAGAGTGATGCCCCATCAGGACGGGTGCGGCTCCCGGCCCGTGAGAAGTTGCTGGTCCCACTGCGGCTCCTACTGTTCATCCCCGTGATCGCTCTCGGGGATCCGGTCCGTGGCGCGGTGACGTCACGGACCCTGGGAACTTGATCCGCCGGATCAAGCCTTTCTGCTACGCTCTGCAGCGCTGCAAAAGTGTTAACCGAGAAGTTGCCGCGCTGCAAGAGCAGAGGTGCTCTCTTGGGGGAAAAGTTTCAGCGCTGAAACCGACATACGGGATGAAGGTGGCATATGGCAAAGGGCGTCACACTCCGCGACGTCGCGGAGCTCGCCGGCGTCTCCAGCCGGACCGTGTCCAACGTGGTCAACGGCTACGCGCCCGTCGCCGAGGCCACCCGGGTCCGGGTTCAGCAGGCCGTGGACAAGCTCGGCTACCGGCCCAACGTGCTGGCCCGCAACCTCGCCGCCGGGCGCTCGGGCCAGATCGCGGTGGTGGTGCCCTACCTGGACACCCCCTACTTCGCCGAACTGCTGCAGGGCATCATCCGCGCGGCCCGCGTCCAGGGCTACAACGTGCTGATCGACCAGACCGACGGCGACGCCGAGCACGAGAAGCTGTTCCTCAGCCGCGGCTCCCAGCACCTGCTCTTCGACGGCGTCATCTTCAGCCCCCTCGGCCTCGCCCAGTCCGACCTGACCGAACGCGACCCGAGCCTGCCGCTCGTCGTGCTCGGCGAGCGGGTCAGCGACGGCGGCTTCGACCATGTCGGCATCGACGACGTCGCCGCCTCCCTGGAGGCCACCGAGCATCTGCTCGGCCTCGGCCGACGCCGCGTCGCCGCGATCGGCGACCAGCCGTACCGCACCGGCGAGGCGGCCCAACTGCGCACCCGGGGCTACCGGTTGGCCCACGAGCGCGCCGGCCTGCCCGTCAGCGAGGAACTCGTCGTCTCCACGCCGCGCTTCAACCGCTCCGACGGCGCGACCGCGATGGCCCACCTGCTCGACGACCTGGAGGAACCGCCCGACGCGGTCTTCTGCTACAGCGACCTGGTGGCCCTGGGCGCCCTGCACACCCTGGCCTCCCGCGGACTGCGCGTCCCCGAGGACATCGCCGTCGTCGGCTACGACGACATCGAGGACGGCCGCTACTCCAATCCACCCGTCACCACGGTCTCCCCGGACAAGAAGATGATCGCGGAGACGGCGGTGGAACGGCTGCTGAAGCGGATCGGCAGCTCAACTCCCGTGCCGGGCAGGGAGATCCGGGCGCCGCACCGGCTGATTCCACGAGCCAGCACCATCGGGCGACAGGCGGCGGCCACTGACCGATCGTGAGCATGCAGCCGGTGCGGAGGCCGGTACTTACGGACTGTGAGCATCCGGGCGGCCGAGGTGCAGGGGCTGACTCTTCTGCACCCGGACCGGGGCTTCGAGTGCATCGCCGCGGTCACCGGACAAGCGCTCCAGTGGTACGGCCCAGACGCCGGGAAATGAGCCGGGCCGCCTTTGCTGTTCCGAGAAGCCACCCCGACGGGCAGCCATCTGCGCAGGTCAGAGCCGTGAGGCACATACAAGCGCCATCGCCTCCCAAGCTGAGAGCGCGAGTTCGATTCTCGTCACCCGCTCATTTTGAAACCCCAGGTCAGTGGCCTGGGGCTTGCGTATTGGTGAGCCGTTGCTGCGCCAGCCGCGGCCGACCGGCGGCGCTTTCCGGCTGAGGAGCTGTTCGAGCTGCGGCACGCTGTCCCGTCCGCTCGGCTCCTTCGGGGAGTAGCGTGAACTCACCGGGAGCATTTCGCACCTCGGCCCCGATGCCGGTGTCGTTCCCGGTGAGCGACGACGCCGGGCCGCTGCCCGCACGGCAGTCCGGAGACGGGTTTACGCCATGTCCGCGACCACCTCTCGTCCCCCGCTACGAGCCGTTCCCTTCAGGGCCCCGACGGCGCGCCTCGCGCTGAGGTCCGAGGGGTCCAAGGGCCCATCCGCAGGGCGCGCCGAACTGGACGGCGCCTGGTGGCCCCGTTCACGTGACCTGCCGGGCGAGCTCTCCGCCTTGGCGGACGTGCTGGATCCGCTGTGGGGGCGGATCACCCGTGTCGCGCTCAACCCCCGCCACTGGCCGGTCCTCCCGCCCAGGCTCGTCGTCAACGGCCATGTCGTGAACGTCGGTTTGTTCACCTCTGAGCTGGATCGGCACCGGATCGTTCTGCTTTCCTACTCCGCGGGCCGCTGGAACCTCCTCGTGATCCCCCCGGAGACCGACGCCCCCTCGGCCGCACGGCTGATGGCCACCGCGAGCGCCGACGCCGGCCCGTCGATGACCGCGACCGCGCACATGACGGCGGAACGGGCGCACCACGGGAGCAGGGAGGGGGCCGGGAAGGACGGAGGCGGTGCTGCCCTCTCGTCACACGGCCGGAGTCAGCGGCGCGCTGTGCGGATGTGAGGACGGGTTCTCTCCACGGCCAGAGGCGGAGGCCCGACGAAACCGCTGGTCGTGGGCCCGGTTCGTGAGCTGCTCGTGGGCAGGTCCTCGTGGCCCGGCCCGGAGTAGAGTGAATTCCCGGGAGTCAGTCGGTGACCTGCGGCCTTCTCCCTGCCCGGGGCGACGCGTTCGGAACCCGGCACGAGTGGCGGCGACCATGGCAACACTGCACGAGCGGAAGACCTACCGCGAAGCGATCATGAAGACCCTTTACGAGGGCATGGAAGGCAGCGGCCTCCCTGACGTCTCCGGGGCCAGGCTGCGTGACGATCTGGCGATCCCCGAGCAGGATCTGGCCGCAGCCTGCACCTATCTGGTGGAGGAAGGGCTCGTCACGGTCCGCTGGGCCCATGGAGACACACCTGCGACAGTCATGCTGACGCATCAGGGAATACGGCTCATGGAGGCCGAGGAGGAGGACCACGGCTGACCGGAGTGGGTACGCCGAGGCCGTCGCACCGCCGGGGGAACGCGCAGCAGGAGCACGGCACGATCCGTTAGGCCGACGTCCGCGACTGGCTCGACCATGACGTGGTCGCCCCCGGCGCAGGACCGGCATCGGCATGACGTACCGGCCGGGAGCAGGCGGCGGACGACCTGAGCCGTCTCCTGGCAATGCGGCTTCGTGCTCTTCGTAGCCGACGTGGCCCTCTTCGCGATGCGGCTGCCTGCGCGCCCTGCGGCGTCCCGTCCGCTGACGGCGGCAGTATGCGGATGGCCGCCGGTGAGGAGGGCACGCGGCACGGCGGAGACGGACGACCAGGTCCTCGTGCCGGCCATGCGAGCGGGTTCCTCACAGGGGACCATGGGGTGACAGAGGTGTCGGTTTCCCTGATGCTGATGCGCCCGCGGCCTTCGGAGGGAGGCCGCCATCACTGGAGGGCGGCGTAGTGCTGAATGCGGTGCCCGGTGCGGGAGGTGAGGAGCCGTCGCGGCCGGCGGCAGGCGCGTCGGGTTTCTGGCGTCAGGTCGTCGAGCAGCTGAGCACGGCCCTGATGGTGGTCGATCCGGCCGGACGGATCCTCGCCGTCAACCCGGCCGCCGAACGGCTGCTGGGCCGAGCCGCCGCCGCGATGCGCGGCAAGGACGCGCACGAGTTGCTGCACCGGGACACGGACGGCGGCGCACTTCTGCGGGAGCAGTGCCCGCTCCTCCATGCGCTGGCCACGGGAGCCGCCGCGCGCGGTGAGGGCGACAACTATCTGCGCGGTGACGGGCGCCTGGCCACGATCTCCTGGTCCGCTTCCCCTCTCACGGTCGGCGGCTCCTACCAGGGCATGGCCGTGCTGTTCACCGACATCACGGGCGACCGCAGCGCGGGCCGGGAACGCGCGGCCTACACGAGTGCTCTGGAGGACCTCACCGAGCGGCTGACGCTGGTCGCGGAGATCACCGACGTACTGGGCCAGACCCTGGAGACCGACGAGGCCCTCGCCCGGCTGGGCCGCCTGCTGGTTCCCCGCCTCGCCGACTGGGCAGCGGTGGACCTCCGGACCGGTTCCGGGCAGGTCCACCGGGTGGCGGTGACCGGTCCCGCGGGCCGGGCTGCCGGGCTGGAGGGCGGGCGCGAGCGCCTTCCCGAGACGGGGGCGGCTGACCGCTCACCTCTTGTCCAGGTGCTGCAGGGAGGCGATCCCGTGCTGCACAACGAGCGGGACACGGCGGAGACGGCGGCACCGCCCGTCTCTCCCCTGGCTGCCGTCCACAGCCACTTCCTGCAGACGGTGCACGCGACGTCCGCCATCACGGTCCCGCTCGGCTCGAAGCAACAGCTCACCGGCGCCCTGACGCTGGTGCGCACCGACCCGGCGCACCCCTTCGACACCGAGGACCTGGAGGTGGTGAGCGACATCGGCCGCCGGGTCGGCCTGGTCATCGACAACGCACGGCGGTTCGGCCGCCAGCGCGCCGTCGCCGAGGCCATGCAGCACAACCTGCTCGCCCCGCTGCCCCAGCCCGGCCGCCTGCAACTGGCCGCCCGCTACCAGCCCGCCCCGGCCGGTTCCCAGGTCGGCGGCGACTGGTACGACGCGTTCGAGCTGAAGGACGGCACCCTCATGCTGGTCATCGGCGACGTCGTGGGCCACGATCTGACCGCGGCGGCCGGGATGGCGCAACTGCACGGCATCCTGCGCGCACTGGCCTGGGACCACACCGGGCCCCCCGGCGCCGTCGTCGACCGTCTCGACGACGCCATGCCCGCCATCACCACCGTCCCCATGGCCACCCTCGTCCTCGCCCGGGTCGAAGGCCACCCGCCCGCCGGACCGTGGACACTGCGGTGGACCAGCGCCGGACATCCGCCGCCCCTCCTCCTGACCCCCGGAGGACACGCGCAGTACCTCGAAGCCGGACAGGGACTGGTCCTCGGCGCACCCGTGGGCACCGGCGAGGGCCGGCCGAACGCCACACAGCCCCTGCCACCGGGCTCCACCCTGCTGCTCTACACCGACGGCCTGATCGAGATCCCCGGCAGCGACCTCGGCACCGGCCTGGACCGGCTGTGCCGCCATGCCCTGACGCTCGCCCACGCGCCACTGGACACGCTGTGCGACCAGCTGCTCGCCCGTATGCCGCCCGGCAGCACCGACGACGTGGCTCTGCTCGCCCTGCGTCTGCCGACGCCGTGACAGAGGACGGGTGCTGGGACGGTGTTCAGGCTCCGAGGACAAGAACACGGAACGGGCCGCGCGGGAACGGGGACGTGCGAGGCGCGTCGGCTTCGACGTACCGCCACCCCCAGGACCGCAGCGCTTCGGCGGCCCTGCTGTCGGAGCGGCTCACCAGCATGACGCCGAGCGCGGCGCCATGGTCGGTGAGCAGCCGCTTCTGCAGGCGCCGGGCAAGGTTCCAGGGACGGTCCTGGTTCTCTCTGCGCACCTGGGGCGGAACGAGTATCACGGAGATCACCAAGAGGCGTCCGGAGGCGGCGGCGCGCAGCAGGCTCCCGGGAAGGTGTCCGTCGAGCCCCTCCCACCAGGGCCCGTCGCCGCGCACGGGGAAGCCGTAGGCGCATCCGGTCAGCTCGGTGGACTCCGCGATCACCAACTCGAATCCCGGTCGTCGCACATCTGCCGCCAGCCGTCGCAGGAAGGCGCTGCGGGCCTGGTTCCACGCCCAGGGGCCGCCGCCCGAGGTCTGCGCGTACAGGTCGCCCAACTCCCCCATTCGATCCTCGACCTGACCTCGGGTCAGCTCACGGACACGCTCACCCGCGCGTGGCGACGAGCCTCGCTCCGGCCCCGGCCGACGCTGCTTGCGGGCACCTCGCCGGTCCGAGCCGACGTGTCCCCCGAGGAGCCCGGTGGTCGTCGGTGCAACCGGCACGTTCACGGTCATGGGTCCGGCCCTGCCCCCGGGCACGGACGAACCCGGCCCGGTGTCGTCGCTCGCCGAGGGCGGCAAGGGTGTCGGAGCCGGTGCGCGAGGAACTCTCGGTGTCTCCACCGTACTCCCGGCTGCGCATGCCCCGCGGTGGACGCTGCGGCGGGCGGTGCCCAGACCGGTGGGGCGGTTGCAGCGGGGCCGTCTGCCGCCGCCGGCCGGGACAGCACCGCGCGACGGAGTACGGTGGAAGGCACTGAGGGCATGTCGCACACCGGCTCCCGCGCCGGTCTCGTCCTCGGCGAGACACACTCGCCGGTAGACCCGCTGAACCCCGGGGTCTCCCGAGACAGGCCGGCATGATGACCTCGGCCCCAGAACCCTTCACGGCTCTCCCACAGCGCTCCTCGGCGCCTCTTTCCTCCCCTCCCTCCCGGCCTTCTCGCCCCTCCCGCCTCCGCCCGAGCGGGCAGCCCGGCGCCGCGCGGGGCCTTTCCGCCACCGGCTCGCGGCCGGAGCCCGACCCGCGCAGGACCGTCCTGCTGTTCTTCACCACCGGCGCCGTCGCCCCATGGCACAGCGGTCCGCTGTACCCGGCCGACTGACCGTCAGGACGCGACCGCGCTGGACACCCCCTTGGCATGGCTGCGTTCCTCGTGCTCACCGCCGACGGAGCGGCCGCCGACGCCACATCACCGCCGGAGAGCCTCACGACCACCGCGACGGCGTCGGAGGACGGTGCCGACCCCGTGGCCGGCACCGGGCCACGCACAAGAGGCCGGCCGCCACGAGGCGTTGAGGCAGAGTCGCCCGGCTCACGGCACTGGCACGCATACAGGGGACGGAGCCGACATCGATGCCGGAGTCGACCGCCGCGCCTGACCCGAACCAGCCGCTCCACCAGCACCTGAAGGAACCCTCATGACCACCACAGCGCCACGGCTCCCGCCCACCAGCCCTCACCTCCGTCTGCGCCTGGCACCCGGCAGGCCCCTGCCGCGCCGCCTCGACGGCGTGTGGTGGCCCCGTTCCTACGACCTCCTGGCGGAGCTTCCGCAGTTGCTCGCCGGGCTGCCACCCGCCTGGGGGCACATCGCCGGCATCACCGTGAACGGAGCGGCCTGGTCCGCGGCACCGGGCCGGATCGTGTGCAACAAGGTCGTACGACTGCGCAAGGCCGTCGCGCGGCATGCCCTGGACACCGTGGTCCTGGTCGCCCCCGGCCACGGCCGCTGGGACCTTCTGGTCGTGCCGCCCGACACCACCGAGGAGGATGCCGAGCCGCTCATGACCGGCGCGCTGAGCTCACCCGCCTGACATCGGCGGGCTCGCCGGGCGCCCGCGCAACCGCGCAGGACGCCGGGCAGCGGACGCTTCCCGCGGGGCCCGTGCGACGGGCGTCGACAGGCGGCCGACACCGCCGCACAAGACGCCCTCACCGACACGTGCAACCGCTCCCGAACACCCGCGGCCCACTGGCGCTCCGCCGCGCCGAGCAGCCCGGATCTGCCGACTCCGCAGGAGTGAGGCACTCGTCCGGCTCCGGCGCACTGTGCAGGAGCACGACGTCCGGACGAGCGGAGGCTTCCGGCCCGCGGTCCCGGGGCGGCTCTATGGTGGCGGTGAGGGTGTCCCTCAGGGCGCCGCGCTCCCGGTCCCGGTGTCGATGAGGATCTGTTCCGCCCGGGTGACGTTGCCGGGCAGCACAGCCTGGGCCATGGCGGCGTGCGCGGCCTCGGGTGTCGCGTTCGGCGGAATCACCAGCAACGAGAAGACGTCCTCTTCCCCCCGGGTGATCAGAACAGTGTCGTCACCGACGGCGAAGGAGTCGATGTGCACCACACGGTCGTCGACGACGATCCGCGTCGGGAGCCCTTCCCAGCCCACGGCATCCAGCCCTACTCGGGTGACGGGACCGAGGTGTTCGGCGAGGGCCGTCACGAGGGCGGGCAGCTCGGCACCGATGTCCCGGGACCGCGGCCACCACGCCCCGTCGAGGATGCCCTCGCGTGACTTCGTCGTCTTCAGTCGGAGCAGTGCGCTCCCGGGCCGCAGGTCGGAAAGATCAGCACTGGGCAGATGCCGTGAACCAGGGGGTGTGTCGGAGTCGACCATGACGAATCTGCCCGTCTTCGAGGTTCGGCGTCTCCGGCGAACACGGGATCGGAAGGTGCCTTCACCACGTTACTCCGCGTGGTGAAGTGAAACCGCTTCTCCGGCGGCGGGATCACCGGGAAGGGCACCACAGAAAACCTGGATCCCGTGAAGGTCGTTCCATGCCAAGAACTGTCGTCCTCGCGATTCCGCTCCGGCATCAGCGACCCGGGCGGGAGACCCGCGGTCTGGGATGTGATCACGATGGACAACCCGCTGAACGGCACACCCGTACGCACCGGAGTGCACACGGTCCCAGGACGAGAAGACAGGGCGCTCGCCGCCGCGCGGTCCCATTGAAGGCACGATTCTGCCGTCCGCTGTCGCAGCCGGACGGCAGGAGCGGGCGGACGAATTGAACGACGGCTCACTGCCGAACCGGCACGCGACGCGACCTCCGCCCACCGTGTCCCCGAACGCCTCCAGCCGAAACGCCCACGCCCAGGACTACCGCCACCGACGGTCGAGCGGAGCTTCAGAAACGGGCGGAGCATCGGATACAGGCACTCACGCTCACCGGGGGTGACCCGATGTCGACTGAAGGCAGTCGGCCCACGGGGACCGACGGCCCCGTTGCGCAGCACGCGGACAGCGCCGTGCCGCCCCGTCGACAGAGCGCGGTGGCCTCGCTCGTACGACCCGCCGACCGAACCCCCCTCGCTGCTCGCCGGACTGCCGCTCGCCTGGGCCACCTGGTCAGGGTCCGGGTGAACGGCACGGCGTGGTCCGACGCTCCGGGCCGGATGCCCGTCTGCAACCAGGCCGTACGACTGCGCAGGACCACCGCGAGGAGGGGCGGAGCGCCGGAGTACAGTCGAAGATCCGGTCCACTGATCCGTGACGAGACGACGAGGTCGCCATGCAGCAGCCCACGGAAGCACCCCGGGAAGGGCATGCCGATGTACGCATCGTCGCGACCTCCCCCGAGGTCGCCCGGCGCGTCGCGGAGGTGCTCCGTCGTTGCTTCGCGGCCACCGAGCAGCGCAGCTATCCCGCGGGCGCGGGGGGAGGAACGCGCCTCGAACTCGTCGTCGACACAACGCGGGCGGCGGAACCGGCGCGCTCCTGGCTGGAGACCAGCCGGTCCCCGGAGAAGGATCGCGGGAGCGAGTGAGGCGACGGCCGGGAGCGGTCCGTTCGGCCTGTTCGGGGAGTAGCGTGAGGTCATCGGGAGCATTTCGCGCACCGGCCCCGATACCGGTGTCGTTCCTGGTGAGCAACGACGCCGGACAACTGCCCACGCGCAGGGGTCCGGAGACGGGTCTTCGCACGATGTCCGCGACCAACGACCGTTCTCCGCTGAGCGCCATGCCCCTCAGGGCCCCGACCGCACGACTCGCCCTCAGGCCTGTGAGCTGCCCTCCTCCGGGATACGTCGAACTGGACGGCGCCTGGTGGCCCCGCTCACGCGACCTGACAGAGGAACTCCCCCCGCTGGCCGACGTACTGGACCCGCTGTGGGGCCGGATCACCCGGATCGCCGTCAATCCCCGCTACTGGCCGATCCTTCCGCGAAGGATCTTCGTCAACGACCACGTGGTGAAGGTCGGTTGGTTCACCTCTGAGCTGGATCCGCACAAGATCCTGCTGCTGTCCGGAACGGCGGGCCCCTGGGACCTCCTGGTGATTCCCCCGGAGACCGCCGATCCCTCGGCCGCCCGGCTGATGGCCGCCGCGAGCGCAGGCATCGGCCCGCGTTCGACCGCGTCCGCCCTCATGGCGGCGGAACAGCCCGACGGCACTCCCTCGTCGTACGAGGCCGGGCCGCTCGGGCGGGCCGACTGGCGGCGGACATGTGACGCCGCGCTTCCCGCTCCGGCCGTCAGCGCCCCGGTGGCTTGGTGAGCCTCCGGGCAGCCCGTGACGGGCCGGGGCGGACGTGACCGCCCGCGGCCGCCGACATGAGCGGTTCCACGACCTCCTCGGTCGTGTCCGGCGGCACGACCGGCAGGTTCCGGGGCCCCGGACCGGGGCGAGCAGGACGAGGGCCCTGATGGATGGGCGGTGTGCTGGAGACAACCTGTCAGGCAGGCACGAAGCACCCTCGTTCGCCGGCGCGGTACTCCCCGTGCCGGCGAACACCCGGATAGCTCTGATCAGAGTCCCCGGGCAGGGTGCGCTCGGCCGGCGCCACGTTGACACGGATCGTCGCCGGACGTAGACCGACAAGGCGGCGCAGGGCCGTGAAGGACGGGCCGACCGGGTTCCCGGCAGCCTGAAGCAGGCCGCCGGGAAGGCCAGAGGCGTCTTCCGGCGGCGAACCCCATCACAACGGGAACGGTGCATACGACGATGTACGACCAGACACGCGCCCAGCAGCCCGCCGACCGACCCGCCGGCCTCGGCGAGCGCCGCTCTCCGGGCCCCGACCCGCTGATCCCGTCCGATGGACGGGACAAGGTCGTCCGGCGTCTCGGACACGCCGTGAACGCCTTCGCGGACGCACCGCGCGAGGCCCTGGAGGAGGCCGAGAGCGCCCTCGACGAAGCCACCGAGGCGCTGCTCGAGGCCCTCAAGGAACGGCGACGCGTCCTGCGCGCGGGCTGGCAGGACCAGGACCCCGAGACGCAGTCCACCGAACTCCGGCTCGCACTGCGGGAGTACCGGGAGATCACCGGGCGGCTGCTGCGGGCATGAACCGGGCGGCTGCCGCGCGCGCAAGCAGCCACGGGGCCGCCGACGCGATGGCGTCCCGCCGGCTGGTGCAGCCGATCAACGGACCGGAACGCGCAGGTCACGCCGGGGACTTCGCCGGACGGGCACTCCCGGCGCCCGGCCGGGGCACTTCGCGTGCCGCACCTGAGCGGAGATCATCGCGATGCGGGTGGCGGAGGGCACAACGCGTGATCGCTTGCACCACCTCGCGGGACGCGACCGCCGGCGCAAGCGCCTTCCGACGGCCGCCGCCGGTCGTCCGATCCTCGGCGGCGGCCGTCTGAGACTCCCCGCGCGGCCGAATCCCCCTTCACGGGCGCGCGATCGGGAGCCGTGTGCCCCGCATCGGACCGTGCGACGGCACACGGGAGGCACCGCGCCGGTCTCGCGACGAGGGGAAGCAGGACTGGGTGAGCACAGGAGCCAGCCCACAACGGGCAACGAAAGCCGACTGCTCTGCAGAGGCTGCGAAGTGGTCTTTGCCCAAGGGCTGGGGGCACAGGCAGCCACCGGGCTGCCGAACCGCGTGCGTTGCGACGGAATCCTGTGCACGGCGGAGTACCGCAAGACTAGGCGGACTCACCCCGGGTGAGAACCCCTGCGAGCGATGGATAATCTCTCGGACGGCCCGGCTGTCGACGCACCGGGGCGGAGTAGCGTGGAACGAACCGGGAGTTGCTCGTACGCCGGCTGCCCGTCGGCGTCGTTCTCGGCGCACCACGACACCGGTCCGTCGCACGGCGGCCCGGGGACAGGGACCGCGACATGAACGCGCCCACCGGTCAACGCGCCATGCCCGACCGGATACCGCCCTCCTCGCTTCGGCCCGCCCGTCTCACCCTGCGCCCGCCGGCCTTCCCGCCCGGCCCCGTGAGCGGCGCCTGGTGGCCCCGTTCCGACGACTTGCAGGCCGAACTGCCTGCGCTCATCGAGGCGTTCGACAGGTCGTGGGGGCGTGTGAGCCGTGTGGCCGCGCACCGCAACGCCTGGCCCCAGGCACCGTGCGAGCTGCCGGTCGCCGGCCACACGGTGCGGGCCGCGTGGTTCACGTCCGGGTTCGACCCGCACGCCATCCGGCTCTTCGCCTATGGCGTCGGACGCCGGGACCTCTTGGTCGTCCCGCCCGGTACCGGGACGGCCACGGCCGGGCGACTGATGACGGCCGCCGCCGATCCCGCGCTCCGCCTCACCGCGAGCGCGCTCCTTCAGGACGCGGGAGGAAGTCGCCCGGCGCGTGACATGTGACCTTCACGGTGCCGCGCCGACGACGCCCGGTCCGTCCGCTTCCGGTTGGCGATCACCTGCACGGGGCATCAGCACCGGGCAGGCCCGGCGGGGGAGAACATGCCGCGGACCGGCGAGCGGCCACGGCCATGGTGGTCGGGTGGCCCAGGAGGGGAAGTGATCCGCCATGCGTACGCATCGGCGTACCCATCGGCGTTCCGCAGGAGTTGAGTACCTGCTGCCCGACGAGGCCGAATCGGCGGGCATGGCACGCAAGTTGACCTCGCAGTTCCTCGCCCGGAGCGACCACCGGAGGGCGGGGCTCGGCGCCGAGCACATCGATGACGCGACCCTCATCGTCTCCGAGTTGGTCACCAACGCCACTCGGCACGGCGGCAGCTGCCGTCTACGCCTGCACGTGTCGGACACCCAGGTGACCGTCGAGGTCTACGACGGCAGCCCCGGCCGACCCGGCGTGCGGCCGTTGACGACCTGGGGTGAGAGCGGGCGGGGCCTCGCCATGGTGCGGTGCCTGGCACAGCACTTCGACATCGATCCGGTCGACGGGGGCGGCAACAGAGTGCGCGCGGTGCTGGCCCTGTGACCGGCCCGGGTGTCACTCCTCGGCCCACTCCTCCCCGTCCGGGCGTACCCTGAGCGTACCGAGGGCTATTCGCGCAGCGCGACCGGCGGTGCCGTTCCCGGACGAGTGACGAAGCGGGCAGCCGTCCTCGGCTCCCGGGACGGGACCGCACGATGGAACCCAGCAGAACGCCGGCCGAAGGCCCAGTCGCGGACTGCGGGCACACCTACCGCATGCCCCTGCCCCGCCTGGCCCTCACCCCGGAAGTGAGCCACGGCCCGCTGGACGGAGCATGGTGGCCACGCTGTGACGCCCTGGAACTGGAACTGCCCTCGCTCGTCGCCGCGTTGGAACCGGACCCGGGCAGCACGGTACGCATCACCGTGGACGCCGCCCAATGGCCCGACACACCGCACACGGTCATGGCGCCCGGCCAGGTGATCGCCGTGGACGTGACCGGATCCGCAGACGAAGCGCACGTCATCACCCTGGACTGCGACACGGTAGGACGCTGGGTGCTCCTGGTGGTCCCGCCAGAGGAGCCCGCCGACACAGCCGCCCGTCTGATGGCCGCCGCGGCCGACCCCGCCCTCCACCTTGGCGCGAGCACGCTCCTGGCCCGCTGAGGGGGCACATATCTGTCGGCTCGAAGGGAGAATTAGGCACGTGGCGCGGGGAATATTCCCCGCGCCAACCGTCTGAGCGGAATTATTCGCGGCACATCATCGAGCATTACGTGCTACTGTCGATTCAGGTTGCAGTTGTGGTTGCCAAAGGGTTCATTTTCCGACGGGCAGATCATCACGGCGACACGGAGCACGCACAGGGCGAACTCCGAGCACCGTTTCCGAAGGAGAAATGACATGGTTACCGGCACTGTGAAGTGGTTCAACGCCGAAAAGGGCTTCGGCTTCATCGCGCAGGACGGCGGCGGCGCCGACGTCTTCGCCCACTACTCGAACATCGCCACCCAGGGCTTCCGCGAGCTGCAGGAAGGCCAGAAGGTGTCGTTCGACATCGCGCAGGGCCAGAAGGGCCCGACCGCCGAGAACATCGTTCCGGCCTGACCACGGCACCGAAGCATACTTCGCAGCTGGGGCCCGCACCTTGGGGTGCGGGCCCCAGCTCGCTGCATTCTCAGGGAAAATCACCTCTGTCGTCTCCTGCTCGTTCTCGCAATTCTCTGCGCCGTTCACCGTGCTGCGGGAATTCCTTGACACGCGCCCGCATCGAGGAAGGTTCCGCATGAACCGAGCACGCCCTTCACGCGCTCAACACACCCGTCGAACCACACGCGCCACCCGCCCCCACGACCGTTTCGAGGAGTCTGCTGACTCTGCCGCAAGCCGCTCCGGCGCTGCGCGCCGCCCCAAGGGCAACGGAGGCCGACAGGCCGCACCCCGCGGCGAGTTCACGCTGCCGAAGACGGTCGTGCCCGCACTGCCCGCCGTCGAGTCGTTCACCGAACTCGCCCTGCCGGCGCCGCTGCTGGCCGCGCTCGGCCACGAGGGCGTGACCGTGCCGTTCCCGATCCAGGCGGCGACCCTGCCGAACTCCCTGGCCGGCCGTGACGTACTCGGCCGTGGCCGCACCGGTTCGGGCAAGACCCTCGCCTTCGGCCTCCCGGTGCTGGCCCGTACGGCGGGACGGCGAGCCGAGCCGCGGCGGCCGCTGGCCCTCGTCCTGGTCCCCACCCGGGAGCTCGCCCAGCAGGTCACCGACGCGCTCACCCCGTACGCCCGTGCCGTACGGCTGCGACTGGCCACCGTGGTCGGCGGGATGTCGATCGGCAGGCAGGCGAACGCGCTGCGGGCCGGGGCGGAGGTCGTCGTCGCGACACCGGGGCGCCTGAAGGACCTCATCGACCGGGGCGACTGCCTGCTGGGCGAGGTCGCCGTGACCGTCCTGGACGAGGCGGACCAGATGACCGACATGGGGTTCATGCCCCAGGTCACCGCGCTGCTCGACCAGGTGCGTCCCGGGGGCCAGCGGATGCTCTTCTCGGCCACCCTGGACCGCAACGTCGACCGGCTGGTACGCCGCTATCTGACCGACCCGGTGGTCCACTCCGTCGACCCGTCGGCGGGTGCCGTCACCACGATGGAACACCACGTGCTCCATGTGCACGAGGCGGACAAGCACCGCACGACCACCGAGATCGCGGCGCGGGACGGCCGGGTGATCATGTTCCTGGACACCAAGCACGCGGTGGACCGGCTGACCAGGCACCTCCTCGGCAGCGGTGTCCGCGCCGCCGCCCTGCACGGCGGCCGGTCCCAGCCGCAGCGCACCCGGACCCTCGCGCAGTTCAAGAGCGGGCAGGTGACGGCGCTGGTGGCGACCAATGTCGCGGCGCGCGGCATCCACGTCGAGGGCCTTGATCTGGTGGTCAACGTGGATCCGCCCGGCGACCACAAGGACTACCTGCACCGCGGCGGCCGTACGGCGCGCGCCGGTGAGTCCGGCAGCGTCGTCACCCTGGTGACGCCGGGCCAGCGCCGCGAAGTGAGCCGGTTGATGGCCTCGGCCGGCATCGCCCCGACGATCACCGCGGTGCGCTCGGGAGAGGCGGAACTGAGCCGCATCACCGGCGCCCGGACCCCGACCGGCGTCCCGGTCGTCATCACCGCGCCGCCCGCGGAGCCGCCCCGGCGAGCCGCGGCCCGTACTTCGGCCTCGGCCCGAGGCCGTCGAGGGCGCGCCGCTCGGGGCGGGCCCGCGGGACAGCGCCGCGCAGCATGACATGTCGCGGGTCCGTCGCCGACCGGCGACGGACGACCGCCTGCGCAAAGCCGTCGCGATCAGAACACATCCGCCCGTACCGCAGGAGGCAGCAGTGACACCGCTTCAGATGCATCGAAAACCGACCGCTCCCGACGTCATGGCCCGGGTCGATCACCTGGACGCGATCGAGCTGCGGGTGTTCGACGACATGACCGTCGAGGTGGCCCTGTCCATCATGGCCGGTGCCGGTGTGGAGCACCTGCTCCTGTGCGACGGGGACGACGAGCGCACCGGCTCGGTCACCCGGGCCGAACTCGCCGTGCACCGCGGCAGTTCCGGCTACACGGACCGCGTCCGGCTGCGGGACGTCCTCGGCGCACCGCGCCCGGTCATCACCCCCCTCCCCTTCTCCCTTTGAGGCATCATGCGCTGTGTCATCGCCCGGTTCCCCTTCGAACTGACCAAGCACGGAGTGCTGGCCTCGATGGCGGGCGTCACGCCCGAGATCGTCACCGGTGATTCCGTGACCATCGGCCGCCGCCGCTATCCCGTGATGCAGGTCGGTGAGGTCATCACCCGGCAGGACCGCCGCGACTTCACCAGCGGCGAGGTCATCCGGGCCATGTCCCGCCTCGGCTTCACCTGCCACGCCCGTCCCGAGGCCGCACCGCTTTTGGACGGGCGTGTCCGCAGCCCCCTCCAGGTCGCCTCGGAAGCGCTCGGGGGTCCCGCCTCCCGGGACACGTGACGGCGTGCGGCGTGCGGCCGGCGTCCCCCGGGCGAAAGACAGCTCGGCAGGCACCACGCGGCAGTAGGCTCGACGCGCGGTAGCCCTTGGCCCCGGCCCTCTCCGTGCAGTCCGTTCCGCGCAACAGAGGCTCTGCGCACACTGAAGCTCCCACCGGACAGAGGAGATGGGGCGCATGTGCGCTCATCCCGACCCGCACGAGCCTTTCCCGACGCCCGAACTGTTCGACGAATGCCGGATGGTGCACGCCCACGGCGAGCTGGACCTGACCTCCGTGGCACCCCTGGTGCACGCTCTGGAGGGTGCCCGGACCGGATGCGGGCGCGTCTTTCTCATAGTGGACCTCCGCGAGGTGACCTTCGCGGACGGAAGCATCCTGCGCCCGCTGTGCGAGGCGTGGGACGACTGCCGGGCCCGGCGGGGCTGGGTCCGCGTCGTCCACAGCAGCCTGGGCATCGACCTCGTCCTGCTCGGCGGCGGCGTACTCGGCCGTTTCCCGGCCTATGCCAGCGCCCAGGACGCCTGGCGCGGAACGCCTACGGCAGCGCGTGGCGCAGCACCCGCCCCCACATCGACGCGTACTGCCGACCAAGAGGCCCCGTGACGTACGGCAGTCCGTGCCGGGCGCAGATCTCCCGCACCCGGGGCGCGACCTCGGCGTAGCGGTTGCTGGGCAGGTCGGGGAAGACGTGGTGCTCGATCTGGTGGCTGAGGTTGCCGGTGAGTACGTGGAAGAGGAAGCAGCCGTCGATGTTCGCCGAGCCCTGGATCTGGCGGAGATACCACTGGCCGCGGGTCTCGCCCTCGATCTGGTCCTCCGTGAAGGTCCGTACGTCTCCCGGGAAGTGGCCGCAGAAGATGACGGTGTGGGCCCAGATGTTGCGCAGGGCGTTCGCCGTGAGGTTGCCGAGGAGGCAGGGTACGGCGGAGGGGCCGGCGAGCAGCGGGAAGAGGACGTAGTCCTTGGCGAACTGGGCCACCGCCTTGCGGGCCAGGCCGGTGAGGTCGCCGAGGAACGACCGCACGCTCTTGCGGCCGGCCGGCACGGCCTCCGCCTCGAGGTCGTACAGGGCGATGCCCCACTCGAAGACGGGCGCGAGCAGGGCGGCGTAGAGGGGCTGGAGCAGGTACACCGGGTGCCAGGGCTGCTCGGGGCTCATCCGCAGGATGGTGTAGCCGAGGTCGCGGTCGCGGCCGACGACGTTGGTGTACGTGTGGTGCAGGTGGTTGTGGGTCCGCTTCCAGGCGTCGGCGGGTGTCGCGAAGTCCCACTCCCAGGTGGTCGAGTGGATCGCCGGATCGCCCATCCAGTCCCACTGGCCGTGCAGGATGTTGTGGCCCAGCTCCATGTTCTCCAGGACCTTGGCCGTGGTGAGCATCGCGGTGCCGGCCAGCCAGGCGGGCGGGAGGACCGAGACGGCGAGCGCGAGGCGGCCGCCTGTCTCCAGGGCGCGCTGCGCGGCGAGCATCGTGTGGATGTAGCGGGCGTCGTCCGCTCCGCGCGCCGCGACCACCTCGGATCGGATGCGGTCGAGTTCGCGGCCCAGTTCGTCGCTCTGATCAACTTGCTCGCCAGTCAGGGCAGTTGCTGCGGTCATGGGGGGCCTCCTCGGGAGGTCCTAGGCATCGAGGACGAGCGGACCCGCGGCTCCGTTGACGCAGGTCTGGATCAACTCGCCGGGTTCTCCGTGCACTTCACCGGTCCGCAGATCACGGATCCGGCCGTCGACGAGAGATACGAGGCAGCTGTGGCAGACGCCGATGCGGCAGCCGTACGGCATCGCCACGCCCGCCTTCTCGCCGGTCAGCAGCAGTGGGGCGGACGCGGGGGCGTCGGTCTCCACGCCACTGCGGTCGAACCGCACCCGGCCGCCGGTGGCGTCGGCGGCCTGCGGCAGTACGGGCGTCAGCCGGAAGCGTTCGGTGCGAAGCCGCCCGCGCAGGCCCGCGGCACCCCAGTGCCGCTCGGCCGCGTCGAGCAGTCCCGCCGGGCCGCACACCCAGGCGTCCCGGCGCCGCCAGTCGGGGCAGAGCGCGGCGATGCGCTCCGGGGTCAGGCGACCCTGCGTGCACGTATACGTCAGCCCGAGCCGCAGCCAGGGCGACCGGGCCGCCAGGTCGGTCAACTCATCCCGGAAGAGGCACTGTTCGGGATCGGGTGCGCTGTGCAGGAGTACGACGGCGTCCCGGGCACCGGGTGGTCGGCGGCGGCCGGCGAGGGTGCGCAGGATTGCCATCACCGGGGTGATGCCGCTGCCCGCCGTCACGAACAGCATCCGTTCCGGCGGCGCCTCGGGCAGTACGAACTCCCCCTGGGCGGGCCCGAGTCGCAGCACCGTGCCGGGCGGTGTGCGGTGCACGAGGAGCGGGGAGACACGGCCGCGGGGGTCCGCCTTCACGGTGATGGTGAGCGCCTGATCACCGGGCCGTGCGGTGATCGAGTACGTACGCCAGTGCCGTACACCGTCGATCTCCACCCCGACCGGCAGATACTGCCCGGCACGGTGCCCGGCCCAGCCGCGCCCCGGCCGGATGGTCAGGGTGGCCGCGGCGGCGCCCTCGGCGTGCACGGCGACGATCCGGCCCGACGGGTTTCGGGCGGACAGCAGCGGGTCCAGCAGGGCGAGGTAGTCGTCGGGGGTGGCGGGGCTGGTCAGCGGGCCGGCCAGCCAGGACGCGGCCGTCAGGATCTGTCCTCCGGTACGTCCGGACCACCACCCGGTGAGCCGGTCCGTGACGGGCGACGGCAGCGCGGGCCTCGGCACGGGCATGGGTGTGCCTCTTCTCCTGGGCGGGTTCTGGGCGGGTTCCCGGATCTGCTTCCCGGGCGCGGGACCGGGCTTCGTGTCCCGGTGGATGTTCCGGGATCCGCTGTCGCTTCGCGTGCGTGGCGCGTAGTGCGTGATGCGTGTTCCTGGATCCGCGTGCGGCTGCCGTGGGACCCGTCGGTCGCGTATGTCCCGGTGTGCCGGTGTTTCGGGCCGGTTTCCCCGCAGCGATCGAAGCACACCGGACGGCCGGTGGCCGGGCGACCGCAGGTTTTGCGCCACCGGTCGCGCCGCCCCCGTCGGCGCGGATACGGCGTCGGCCCGGCGCGGGTGCGGTGACCTGCGCGGGCGGGCGGCGCGGAGGAGGGCCGCCGCGTCCCGGTTCGGCCGGATCGCGGCGGACGTACGGGAGGGTCAGCCGAGCAAACGGTCGACGGAACCGTACGACAGGCCGGGCGTGGGCGGGGGCTGCTGAGGTGCGGTCCGGCAGGTGAAGCCGAGACGGACCAGTGCCCGGACCATCTCCGCGGCGGTGAAGTCGCGCGGGTCCTGGCGGGTGATCACCACTCCCACCTGCTTGACGGGGTACACCCGGTCCCCGATGACGACAGATTCCCCCGTCACGGGCTCGGGCAGAACGTTCTCCATCGACATCTCCACCGCCGCCTTGGACAGGTCGAAGGGATAACGGGCGATCACACAGCGCATGGTGCCTCACCAGGGTCGGGACGGATCAGGGACGGGTGGAAGGCGAACGGGCGTGCAAGGCGGTCGACGCGGGTGCCGATCGAACGAGAACGGACGGGCAGGAGCCCGCGCCCGCCGGTCGCCGTCGTCGCTCGTCGGTCAGCGGAGCACCAGAAGTCGGCCGGGAGTGAGATACGACGCCCCGCGGGCCTCGGCCGACAGGCAGCGCCAGCCCCAGGACAGCAGTGCTTCGAGTGTGTCCGCGTTGTCACGGTCGACCAGCGTGACACCGAGCGCGGCCGGGTGATCGCTCAGCAGCCGCTTCTGCAGGCGCCGGGCGAGGTTCCACTCGCGGCTCTGGTCCTGGGTGCGTACCCGTCGCTCGACGAGAATGTCGGCGATGGCGAAGAGCCTGCCGAAGGCGGCGACACGGAGCAGGCTCTGTGGGAGGCACCCGTCGAGACCGTCCCACCAGGGCCCGTCGCCACGCACGGGGAAACCGTAGGCGCAGGCTGTGAGGCCGATGGCGCCCGAGGGGCCGGCGGTCTCCGCCACGAGCAGCTCGAACCCCGGTCGCCGCATGTGGCCCGCGAGCCGTCGTCGGAATACGGCAGACCGGTCCTGGTTCGACGCATCCGATGCCCGCACCTGGCTGGACGAGGTGTGCGTGTACAACTCGCCGAGCTCTCGCATGCGGTCGTCGATCTGGCGCCGGGTCAGAGGGCGGACGAACTCGCCCTTCTCGGGTGAGGGCCCCTGCCGACGCCGCTGCGGCGGCGCCTCGGTAAGCGCTGGTTGTCGGCCGGGTGTCACCAGGTGGGCGGTCTCCGGGCGGTCCGGCGTGTTCACGGTCATGGGCGAACCCTGCTCCGGGTCCGGACGGTTCCGGCCCGGCGTCGTCGTTCGCCGAGAACGGCACCGGCGCGTGAGCCGGCACACGAGGCACCCTCGGTGCCCTCGAGCCTACTCCCGACGACATGGCAGGCGAGGGCGCTATCCACCCGGTGGGCCCCGGAAGCCGGGGGGAGCGGCTTGGGTGGAGGAGTGTGCACCGGCGAAGCGCCCCCGAGTCGGCCAAGTGATTGAGCCGAGTCGGGCCAAGAGCCCGTCGAAGCGGCACACCGCCCGTCGTTTCCCGACATCATTCCTCGGTGCTGTGCCCTCAGCGTGCCCGTAAGACGGGTGAACCGCGGTCGACTACGGTGCGATCGTGCGCTCCCGGGCGCCACACCGGACCACGTATGCCCAGGTCAGAAGCGCTCCGGCTCCCCAAGCGCCGTCGCTTCCCAAGCTGAGAGCGCGAGTTCGATTCTCGTCACCCGCTCCATGATGAAACCCCCAGGTCATTGACCCGGGAGTCCGGCCCCTTCTCGGTGTACGGCGTTGTGTTCCGCGTTCCCAGGCCGGTGCCCCGGTAGCCGCCGGGGCGATCTCCGTGGCCCTGCCGGCAACGTCCTTCGCGCCGTACATCTTCCGGGCGTTGCAGGAGTTGCGGTTGCCCGCGGCGGGCCGACCGACGGTGACGGCGACCGTCCCGGCGTCGTCGAGGTGAAAGAGTTCCCGGCTCGAGGCAACCCTTTGCGGAGCCTGTGACCACAGGGGATCGGATCCGGTCAGTTCCGGTGTCTGGATCCGGACCTCCGGTGAACGGCATGCAAGGAGAACACCTCCCCATGAACAACCCCACGAACGGCGGGCGCCGCGGGCGTCACCGCCGTCGCTGGACCGCCACTGCTCTGCTCCTCGGCGTACCCCTCGCCGTCGTGCCGTATCTCCTGTTCGCGCAGGAGGATTCGCACGCTGCGACGGTCGACGGTGATGCCTACTACAGACTGGTCTCCGTGCGCAGCGGCAAGGTGATGGACGTCAACGGCTTCTCCACCGCCGACGGCACCCGTATCCAGCAGTGGACCGACCAGAACACCGCCAACCAGCAGTGGAAGCTGAAGCCCACCGGGGACGGCTACTACGAACTGGTGAACCGCAACAGCGGCAAGGTGCTCGGCATAGCGGGCGGTTCGACCGCCCAGGCGGCCGCCGCCGAGCAGCAGACCGACAGCTCCTCCACCTCCCAGGAGTGGCGGATCGACGATGTGAGCGGTTCCGACGCCGTCACCTTCACTTCCCGCAGGAGCGGCCAGGTCCTGGACGTCTCCGGAGGCTCCACGGCCGAGGGCGCGCCGATCATCCAGTATCCGGGCCACGGCGGCACCAACCAGCAGTGGAAGCTGGTGAAGACGGCCGAGACCCAGACGGCCGGGACCGGCGGTGCGCAGACCACGGCCGCGGCCGGACCGTATGTGTGGAACAACGCCCAGGTGGTGGGCGGCGGTTACGTCACCGGGCTGGTGTTCAACCAGAAGGAGAAGGGCCTGCTGTACGCGCGCACCGACATGGGCGGCGCCTACCGCTGGGACACCTCGGCCGAGCAGTGGATCCCGCTGACCGACTGGCTCGGCGAGAAGGACTGGAACCTGCTGGGCATCGATTCGCTGGCCACCGACCCCGTCGACCCGGGCCGGCTCTACCTCGCGACGGGCACCTACACCAACGAGTGGGCCGGCAACGGCGCGATCCTGCGCTCCACCGACCGGGGCCGCACCTTCCAGCGCACCGATCTGCCGTTCAAGCTGGGCGGCAACGAACCCGGCCGCGGGGCGGGCGAACGGCTCGTGATCGACCCCGCGAACCACGCCACCCTGCTGCTGGGCACCCGCAAGAACGGCCTGTGGCGCAGCACCGACTACGGCGCGACATGGAGTCAGGTCTCCTCGTTCCCCGTCAAGGACGGGGCGAGCAGCGGCGCGGGCATCTCCTTCGTGACGTACGGCCCGGCCGGCAGCAACACGGTCTACGTCGGCGTCAACGACAGGTCCACCTCCCTGTACCGCTCCACCGACGGCGGCAGCAGCTGGCAGGCCGTCTCCGGCCAGCCCACCGGTCAGATGCCGCAGCACGGCGTGGTCTCCGGTGACGGTTCGCTGTACCTGTCGTACAGCAACGACATCGGCCCCAACGACGCGACGGCGGGATCGGTGTGGAAGTACACGCCGTCCGGCGGCGCGTGGAAGAACATCTCCCCCTCCCAGGGCAGTTACGGGTTCTCCGGTCTGGCCGTCGACCCGCAGAAGCCGTCCACGGTGATGGTCACCACCCTCGACCGCTGGTGGCCCCAGGACGAGGTCTACCGGACCACCGACGGCGGCACGACCTGGAAGGCACTGGCCGACAAGTCGCAGCGGGACGCCTCCGGCGCTCCGTACGTCGGTACCGGCATCGGGCACTGGATGACCGCGCTGGCCATCGATCCCTTCGACTCCGGGCACGTGCTGTACGGCACCGGCAACGGCATCTGGCGCAGTCAGGACGCCAACGCCTCGGACAGCGGCGGTACCAGCCACTGGACCTCCGGGGCCCGGGGGCTGGAGGAGACCTCGCTGGCGGACGCGATCGCCCCTCCCGGCGGCGCCACCGTCATCACCTCCATGGGCGACCAGGGCGGCTTCCGCCACGACTCCCTGACCGAGGTGCCCGCCGGACGGCTGAAGAACCCGCTGATGAGCAGCAGCACCGACATCGACTTCGCCCAGTCGGCCCCCTCGGTGATGGTCCGCGTCGGCACCGGCGGCGCGCAGGACGGCGCCTACTCCACCGACGGCGGCAGCAGCTGGAACGGCTTCACGGCAGAGCCGGTGGGCAGCGCGAACAGCGGCCATGTCGCGCTCGCGGCGGACGGCTCCACCATCGTGTGGACCGAGGCCGGCCAGGCCCCGTACCGCTCGACCGACAAGGGAGCGAGCTGGTCGAAGGTCAGCGGCCTGGGCACCGACGCCGTGGTCGTCGCCGACCGCTCCTCGGCCAACACCTTCTACTCACTCACCGGCGGAACGCTTCACGCCAGCACCGACGGCGGCGCGACCTTCACCGCCCGCGCCACCGGCCTGCCCTCCGGCCGACTCACCGCCGTCCCCGGCATCAGCGGGGACCTGTGGATCGCCGGCGGCGGCAACGGGCTGCTGCACTCCACCGACGGCGGCCGCACCTTCACCACACTCAAGACGGTGCAGTCCGCCTCCGCCCTCGGCTTCGGCAAGGCCGCACCCGGCGCCGACTACCAGGCCCTCTACCTGATCGGCACCGTCGACAACGTCACCGGAGTCTTCCGCTCCACCGACAAGGGCACCACCTGGCTCCGCGTCAACGACGACGCCCACCAGTGGGGCGCCATCGGCAGCCTCGGCATCATCACCGGCGACCCCGACACCTTCGGCCGCGTCTACATCGGCACCAACGGCCGCGGCCTCCAGTACGGCGACCCGTCCTGACCCCGACGCCCGAGCGGGGCCGCAGCCACAACGGCCTGCGGCCCCGCTTCCGGGTCCGCCTGCTACCGCGCGCACTCAGAAGGTCGTTGAGCATGCGCAAGGTCGTTGAGCACGCGCACCGGTGACGAAAAAGATTCTGTGGCTCTTCGCGGCAACCTTTTCGGCCTCTCGGACCACTCAGCGTTGTCCGGCCAAGTGGTCCGGTCAGAGCAACAGCTGAAAGAGAGCACAGGCGTGTCCCTGGAACGAGAGCACAGACATGTCCCCGGCCCACCCACGTCATCGGTGGAGTCCCCCGTCGGCGGCCACCGCGGCGACGGCGGCTCGCGCGGTGGTCGCCCGAGGCATCGTGGCCGTCGGTTGCTCGCGCGTCGGGGTCTCTGGGCGGGTCTCGCCATGGTGGTCGTGGCTGGCTCGGCTGTCGTGGTCAGCCAGGCTTCGGCGCAGCAGAAAACCCTGGATCTGAAGAAGTGGTACGTGCTGGTCAACCGCAACAGCGGCAAGGTGCTGGACGACCGCGGCTCCGCCAAGAACGACGGCGCGGCGGTGGTGCAGTGGGCGCGCCACGGCGGGGCCAACCAGCAGTGGCAGTTCATCGACGCGGGTGACGGGTACTACCGGCTGAAGAACCGGAACTCCGGCAAGGTGCTGGACGACCTCGGCTGGTCGAAGACCGCCGGCTCCGCCATCGTGCAGTGGAAAGACCTGAACGGCACCAACCAGCAGTTCAAACTGGCCAAGTCGTCGAACAGCTACCTGCGTTTGGTCAATCACTTCAGTGGCATGGCTGTCGGTGTCCGCAACGCCGCCAAGGCCGACGGGGGCAACGTCGTCCAGAACCGCGACCGGGGCGGTGCCGATCAGCAGTGGAAGCTCGTCGCGGTCGGGAACGTCAGCGGCGGCGGTACGCCCACCACGCCGAGCAGCAGCGCTCCCGCGAGCCCGACTCCGAGCGCCCCGCGCCCGTCGTCCTCGCCTTCGTCCGCGTCTCCGTCGCCCACGAGCGGTGGCGGCAGCTCGGCGAAGAGTTTCCTGGGCAGTGACAAGGTGATCATCGGCGGCTCGATGACCGACGCCTCAGCGAACGCCGCGCCGTTCGACGCGCGCTACGCCTATGTGCACAGCCAGCCCGCGCCCTCGTCGGACTACTACACGGCAGCGAAGTGCAAGGACGGGTGGTCGAACTGGTGGGGCTGCTGGAACGGCAGCACCACGGCGCCCGGCACTTACGTGACCTGGCGGGACAGCGTGGCGGCCCAGGCGACGTACAAGGGCAGCGCGCGTCCGCAGAAGATGCTCTGGACCTGGTACTCGTTGCGCGACCTCGGGGATGCGGCAGGCGAGGGCGACGGTCCGGGTGAGGTCAAGGCCATCAACCGGGTCGACCTGCTCACCCGGTACCTGAACGACTACCGTTTCTTCCTCCAGAAGATCGGCACGTCGCACGACGCGATCGACCTTGAGCCCGACTTCTGGGGCTACGTCCGGTCGCTCGGCGATCCGCACAAGGTTGCCGCGCAGGTCTCGGCCGCGAATCCGACGGATTGCGGATCCCAGGAGAACAGCGCCGCCGGACTCTCCCGCTGCCTGATCTCGATGGCGCACAAGTACGCGCCGAACACCGCCGCGGGGCTCCACCTCACCTGCTGGGACTGGCAGAACAACACCCAGGGATGCGTCAAGGACTACGCGAGCCTCGGGGCGCAGAACGCCGACTTCCTGGTCACCGACGTGTCGGACCGCGACGCGGGCTGGTACGCACAGCCGGCCCACGGCGGCAGTGACCACTTCTGGACCGACCAAACGGCCGCTGACACGCTGAAGTTCTACAAGACGATGGCCGAGTCCGTGGGCAAGCCGGTGGTCCTGTGGCAGATCCCCGTGGGCAACATGGCGCAGAACAACACCCTCAACCACTACAAGGACGACAAGGTGGACTGGTTCTTCGGACACATGGACCAGGTGGCGAACGCCCATGTCGCCGGCCTGTTCTTCGGTCCAGGGCAGCAGGAACAGACCACGGTCGAGTCCGACGGCGGAAACCTGATCAACAAGACGATCGCGTACCACAACTCGGGCGGTACAGCACTTAAGTAGGCAAAACTGGCGAATGCGCCCCCATCTCTTCGATGGGGGCGCATTTCGTCGTCTTGGTCGGGCTCGGCGAAGGGGATGATCGTGCTGACAGGTGACGGCGGGGAAGCCGAGGTCGACCGCGAGGCCGGGGGAGTGCGGGCCGTGCCGGTCGAGGAATGCGTCGCTGTGGCGGAAGGTGAGTGAATGCGGCCCGGACGCCGGCGCCCACGCCGCGCAGGACCAGGAGCACACCCATCAGCCCGACAAGCCTCGCCGAGCCTCCGTCTGGTCCCCGAACGACGGGAACCCCAGCCGGCGCACGGCTGGGGTTCCTCGACGAGGCGGTGAGCAGCGGTCAGCGCTGCAGGGTGAGGACGCCCGGCCGCCACGGCAGCTGGTCGTAGGGGCCGCTCGCGGAGGGGGACTTGCCCTGGTAGAGGAACTGCAG
>NZ_JBEXPK010000046.1:0-74877 GCF_040612015.1 Streptomyces sp. NPDC006476
GACCCAGCTGCGCCCGGAGCAGGCCGCCTACATCGGCGTCGACGTCGACGGCCCCTACAAGCCCGACCACTACCGCTACTGACCGGCCCGTACCGGGTCCAGCCTTCCTCCATCGTGCCCCGACCCGAGGCGCCCACCCTGAGCCGCAGGTCCGTTCGGAGGAGGAAGCACGTGTCCGACAAGCAGCAGCACGTTCCGGTGCTGGTGGCTGGCGCGGGACTGGCCGGCCTGTGCACCGCCCTGTTCCTGTCCTGGCACGAGGTGCCCTGTCTGGTGGTGGAGCGTCACCGGGGCATCTCGCCGCACCCACGTGCGCGGGGCATCAACCCGCGGGCGATGGAGCTGATGCGCTCGGTCGGGCTGGAGGAAGAGGTGCGGGCCACCGAGTCGGCCCGTGCCCTCGCCCGCAACACCGGGGTGCTCGCGGCCCAGTCGCTGGCCGGGCACCAGCTGGGCGCTCTGCACGAGCAGTACTTCATGGACGTACGCACCGATCTCAGCGCCCTGTCGCCGAGCGGCTGGTGCCTGTGCCACCAGGACGAGTTCGAACCGGTGGTCCGGCGGCGCGCGGAGGAACTCGGCGCCCGGTTCTCGTACTTCACCGAGCTGAAGTCCTTCGAGCAGGGCACGGACGGAGTCACGGCCCGGCTGCGGGACCGGGAGAGCGGTGAGGTGCGGACCGTGACCGCCGACTATCTGGTCGGCGCGGACGGGCCGGCGAGTCCGGTACGGGAGGCGCTCTGTATCGGGGTGGAGGGGCCGGGCACCACAGGGCACTTCCTCAACATCCACTTCGAGGCGGACCTCGCCGAGGAGCTGGGCGAGCGCCGGTTCATCATGTGCTACACGTTCAACGACGTGGTGCGCGGTGCGCTGATGCCGCTGGACAACGCGCGGCGCTGGCTGCTGCACGTGGTGTTCGACCCGGCCACCGAGGACGTCGCCTCCTTCACCGACGAGCGGTGCCGGGAGCTGGTGCGGGCCGCGGCCGGAGTGCCGGAGCTGGAGGTGAAGGTCCTCGGCGCGATCCCCTGGGAGGCCGCCGGGCGGACCGCGACCGCCTTCGGTGCGGGCCGGGTGTTCCTGGTGGGCGACGCCGCCCATGTGATGCCGCCCAGTGGGGCGTTCGGCTCCAACACCGGTGTGCAGGACGCGCACAACCTGGCGTGGAAACTGGCGGCGGTGCTGCGCGGCGAGGCCGGCGCCGGGCTGCTCGACAGCTACGACGCCGAGCGTCGGCCGGTGTGCGCGGCCACCGTCGAGCAGGCGGTGCTGCGGTCCCAGGACCGTCCGCGGCTCGCGGCGAAGGAGCCCGCGCCCGCGAACCCGGCGATCCACGCCGACACCGAGATCTGGTTCGGCTGGCAGTACCGGTCCGGCGCGGTGCTGCCGACGCCCGGTGACAGCGTGCCGGACGGTGTGTGGAACGGCGCCCCGCGGGGGCTGCCCGGCACGCGCGCCCCGCACGTCGTGCTGCTCCAGGACGGTCGGGAAGTCTCCACGCTGGACCTGTTCACCCGGGCGCCGGTGCTGCTCGCCGGGCCGGAGGCCGGGTCCTGGGCGGACGCCGCCCGGGCCGCGGCGGACCGCGCGGGCGTCACGCTCGACGTGCTGCGGATCGGTGACGGACTGCGCGACCCGTCGGGCGGCTGGGCCGAGGCGTACGGCGCGGGCGCGGACGGCGCGGTGCTGGTGCGCCCCGACGGGGTGGTGGCCTGGCGCTCCCCCGCTGCGCGGGACGAGCCCGGGGCCGTACTCGACGACGTACTCAAGGCGCTGCTGGCGCGGTGACCGGCCCCGCCGCACTCCGCGACACGACGAGGGAGAGAGCATGTCTGGAATCACCGGCTGGGTGGACTGGTCCCGGGATCTGACCCGGGAACGCGGCACCGTCCTGGCCATGGCGGCGACGATGGCCCTGCGCGGCCCCGACGGCGAGGGCGTGTGGACCAGTCCGCGCGCCGCCCTGGGCCACCGGCATCTCGCGGTGTTCGACCTGGCGGGCGGCGGGCGGCAGCCGGTCGCCCTGGAGCACGACGGACGGGTCGTGGCGGTGGCCGCGCACAGCGGCTCGATCCTCAACCACGCGGAGCTGCGCGGCACGTTGTCCCGGCGCGGCCACCGCTTCCGGTACGGCGGCGACACCGAGACGCTGCTGCACGCCTATCTGGAGTGGGGGGCCGGGGCCGCGCAGCGGCTGGAGGGCACCTTCGCCGGTGTGGTGTGGGACGCGCGCCGCGAGGAGCTGTTCCTGGTGCGCGACCGGCTCGGTGTGGAACCACTGCTGTACTACCCGACCGCGACCGGGCTGGTGTTCGGCTCGGAGGCGAAGGCGATCCTGGCGCATCCGCAGGTGCAGCCGGAGGTGGACGCGGAGGGGCTGCAGGAGATCTTCACCTACTCCGGTACGCCGCACGTGGCGCCGTTCCGCGGGATGCACCGGCTGCGCGCCGGGCACCACCTGGTGGTGAGCGCGGGCGGCCCGCGGCGCACGCGGTACTGGGGGGTGGACGCGGCCGAGCACACCGACGACCTCGACACCACCGTGGACACCATCCGCGGGCTGCTGGAGGAGAGCATCGAGCGCAACCTGCGCACCGAGGCGCCGGTGGGTTCGCTGCTGTCGGGCGGTCTGGACTCCAGTGGCGTGGTGGGGCTCGCCGGCCAGGAGCTGGCGCGGACCGGGCGGCGGATCCGGACGTTCACCGTGGACTTCGCCCGGCACTCGGAGAACTTCAGGGCCACCGACACCCGGCAGTCCCCGGACGCCCCGTACGCGGCCGACGTGGTGCGGCACCTGGACACCGACCACACCGGGGTGGTCCTGGACCCGGCGGAGCTCAGCGACGAGGTGGCGCGCTGGCAGGTGCTGCGCGCCAAGGACTACCCGACGCCGCTGGGCGACATGAACACCTCGCTGTATCTGCTGGCCCGCGCGGTGGGCGAGCACGACACGAAGGTGGTGCTCACCGGTGAGGCCGCCGACTCGCTCTTCCACGGGGTGGCCTGGAACCGGGACCCGGTGGAGTCGCGGATGGACACCTTCCCGTGGGTGGCGCGCGGGGTGGTGCGCGACGACGCCAAGGGCCTGGGCTGTGGTCTGTTCGACGAGTCGCTGCTGAAGGACCTGGCCCCGCTGGACTACGCGGCCCAGCGCTACCGCGAGTCGGTCGGCGAGGCCCCGCATCTGCCGGGCATGTCGGAGCAGGAGCGGCACATGCGGGAGCTGTGCTGGGTGCATCTGACCAACTTCATGGAGAACCAGAACGGGCACACCGAGCGGCTGTTCAAGGCGGTGGGCCTGGAGGTGCGGATGCCGTACTGCGACCACCGGCTGGTGCAGTACGCCTACAACCTGCCCTGGGAGCTGCAGAACTTCGACGGCCGGGAGAAGAGCCTGCTGCGGGCCGCCGTACGGCATGTGCTGCCGCAGAGTGTGATCGAGCGGCGCAAGACGCCGTACCCGGTCACCCTCGACCCGGGCTACGAGCAGGCGCTGCGTGCGGAGATGCACGCCCTGCTGGACGATCCGCAGGCTCCGGTGCTGCCGTTGCTGGACGTGGCCGCGGTGCGGGCGACGCTGAAGGACCCGGAGGGGCTGAACCGCTGGGCCCGGCGCGCCAACGTGGAGCTGCCGCTGCAGCTGAACACGTGGCTGCGCCGGTACGGGATCCGGCTGGTGCTGTGAGCGGCGGGTGACGGACGAGGGCTCCGGGACGGTGTCGTCCCGGAGCCCTCGTCTTTCCGCACCCCGCTCCCTCCGGGTCCCTCAACCCGACGGGGCTCAGCGGTGGTCAGTGGTGGTGCATGGCGTCCCCGTGCCCGTTGCCGTACAGGGTGCGCGGCGCGCTCGCCTCGGTGCCGGGCCGTACGACGGTGAACTGGCCCATCATTCCCTGGTCCTCGTGGCGCAGGACGTGGCAGTGGTACATGTACGGCGTCATCGGGTCGGTGAGGGTGTCGAACCGTACGGCGAGCCGGTGGGTGCCGAACTCGTGCAGGTAGACGGTGTCCTTGGGGCCGCGGGTGTAGGCCGGCGGCTGTTTGCCGTTGATGTCGAGGAGGTGGAAGACGGCGCCGTGGACGTGGAAGACGTGCACCCACTCGTCGCCGCGTTCGATCTCCCAGATCTCGGTGGCGCCGGCCGGCACGACCTCGTCGACGCGGGTCATCTCCATCGTCCTGTGGTTGATCTGCAGGCCGGTGAACTCGAAGTGCCTGCGCCGGGCGCCGGCCGGTGCCTCGACGGGGGCCGCCGCGCCGTCGAGGCGGGTGGGCAGCGGGGGTGAGGGGCGCAGCCGGCGGGCGGCGCGCAGGGCGATGATGTCGAAGGTGTCGTCGCCGCCCATGAAGCGTTCGGTGGGGAAGCCGAGGTCGAGCGCGGGCTCGAAGCTGCGCAGCACGGTCTCCTCGCCGGGCTTGAACTCCAGGACGATCTCGGCGCGTTCGCCGGGGGCGAGCAGCAGCCGGTCCAGGGCGCGGGGCCGGGCGAGGAGTCCGGCGTCGGTGGCGACCTGGTGAAAGGTGCGTCCGTCGGTGAGGCCGAGCCAGTACACGCGGGCGTTGGAGCCGTTGAGCAGCCGCAGCCGCACCCGGCGGGTGGTGATGGTGAAGTACGGGTCGTAGGTGCCGTTGACGAGGATGGTGTCGCCGAGGACGCCCAGGTTGTCGACACCGGCGACGGACTCGGCGAGTTTGGTCTCGGTGAGGTCGAGGGTGCCGTCGGCGTGGAAGTTCTTGTCCTGGATGACCAGGGGGACGTCGTCCACGCCGTATTCGGCGGGGAGTTGGGCGCGCCGGGAGTGCTCGTCGTCGAGGATGATCAGGCCGGCGACGCCGCGGTAGACGTGGGTGCCGGTCGAGCCGTGCGGGTGCGGGTGGTACCAGAGGGTGGCGGCGGGCTGGTGGACCGTCCAGGAGGGGTGCCAGTCGGCGCCGGGGTCGATCATCTGGTGCGGGCCGCCGTCCATCGCGGCGGGCAGCAGCACGCCGTGCCAGTGCAGGGTGGTGGCCTCGGGGAGGCGGTTGCGCACGGTGACGGCGACGCGGTCGCCGCGCCGGGCCCGCACCGTGGGCGCGAGGTAGGGGCCGTTGGCGCCCCAGGTGGGGGTGCGCTTCCCGGGCAGGAGGTGGCTGGTGCCGGCGGCGAGGGTGAGCTCGTAGTGCCGGCTGCCGTCGGCGGACGGCCTCGGGTCGAGGAGGCCGGGGACGCGGAGGCGGTTGCGGAAGGACAGCTGTCCCACGTTGCTGCGTTTGCGGCTCTGGTACGCGGTCAGGAACGTGGCGCCCCAGCCGGCGCCCGCGGCCACGGCGACGCCTCCCGCGCCGAGGACGAACCGTCGGCGCGGGAGGCGGAGTGCTGGCGTCATGGAGAGGTCCTCGGGTCGGGTCTCGGTGACCCCACCCTCGGTCAGACCGGCTGAGCGCTGCTCGACGCCGGCTCGAGCCGGTGCACGACCTCGGTGACGGCCATGTCGCCGCTGCGCCGGTAGGGCTTGAGCCGCTGCCGGTGCAGGGTGTGGCGGTGGCTGACCTCGAAGGCGCGGAAGGCGGGCTCGTCGGCCCAGTCGGTGATGACGTAGTACACCGCCTCCTCCTCGGTGGACCTGACGAGGGTCTGGCCGCGGTTGGCGGGTTCCTGGGCGATGCTCCGCCCGATGGACAGCCAGGTCCGTTCGAAGTCGGCGGTCATCTCGGGGTGGACCTCCATGCGGAGGATCACCCGCAGCGGCTCGGGGGTGTCGGTCACCGGGTCTCCTTCTCGGCGGGCGGCCCGTCCAGCCGGAGCAGCCGCTTGGTCATGGCGCGCAGCACGGTGCGGGTGAAGATCGGCGCCTCGGTGCAGCGCCAGGCGACCACTCCGTCGGGCCGGACCAGGACGGCGCCCTGCGCGGTGACGCCGTACAGCTCGGGCCAGCGGTCGTCGAGGTCCTCCAGGTCGGTGCCGACGCCGTAGACCTGGACGGGGGTGCCCAGTTCGGCCGATACCGAGCGGGCGGCCTCCTTCCAGGGGCGGTTGTCGGGGCCGGTGAGCAGCACCATCGAGCGGCCGAACAGGTCGTGCACGGAGATCTCGGACCCGCCGTGGCGCAGCCGCAGATGCGGGGCGCGGCTGCCGGGCCGGCCGTCGTTCTCGGCGGCCCAGGGCCCGTAGCCGGGCAGGATGCCCTCGTCCCAGGGCATCACCGCCATCGAGCGGTAGCGGGCGGCGAGCCACACCAGCGGGTCCTGGACCAGCTCGGGGTCGGCCGGGTCGGGGTAGGCGGCCAGCAGCCGGGCGCGGTCCTCGGCCCGCAGCACCGCCTGTTCGACGGTGGCCGCGCACACCGGGCGCCGCTCCTCGTCGTAGGAGTCGAGGAGGTCGGGGTGGGCCCAGCCGTCCAGTACGGCGACGAGCTTCCAGGCGAGGTTGTGGGCGTCGATGATGCCGGTGCCGGCGTCGAAGCCGCCGCTGGGCGGCATCACATGGGCCGCGTCCCCGACGAGGAACACCTGGCCCTCGCGGAACCGGTCGGCGACCCTCGCCTCCCCGGTCCAGGTGCTGACGCTCTCGATGCGCGGTTCGAGGTCCGCCAGGCCGGTGGCCGCCCGCACCAGGTCGGCGCAGCGCTCCTCGGTGAACCGGGCGGCGGGCTCCTGCTCCGGGTCGTGGCGCAGGTGCAGCAGCCAGTCGGCGCGGTTGTCCAGCGGCATCAACGAGCCGCGTACGTCGGGGTTGTCGACATGGGCCATGATGAACCGGCGGCCCCGCAGCTCGCCGGTGAGGTCGGCGGTGAAGCGGACGGTGACGAAGTGGCCGAGGGTGCGGCCGTCGAAGCCGATGTCCAGCTGCTCGCGCACGGTGCCGCCGGTGCCGCCCGCGTCGACCAGACAGCAGGCCCTGATCCGGTGTTCGTCACCGGTGTCCCGGTCGCGGACCACCGCCGAGATCCCGTCGTCGCCCCAGCCGTCCCGTTCGAAGGAGACCAGTTCGGCGTCGGGCCGCATCCGTACGCCCAGGCGTTCGGCCCGCTCCCGCAGGGCCTGTTCGAGCTCGCCCTCCTCGCACAGGCACCAGCTGGTGGGCGACAGGCTGCCCAGGTCGGTGTTGACGTCGACGACGTACTTGGCGTCCAGGGCGCCCAGTTCGTGTCCGGCCAGCGACTCCACGGCGATGATGCCGGAGTTGTCCTTCAGGGCCCGCGCCGACGGCAGGTCCCGTACCTCCCGCTCCACCCCGAGGGAGCGCAGCAGTTCCATGGCCCGGGGGTGGACGCCGAGGATGCGCGGCGGCCGGAGCCGCTCCCGCCGGCCGCCCAGCAGGTAGCAGTCCACTCCTTGTCGGGCGAGGAACAGAGCCGTCGCCAGCCCGGCCGGCCCGGAGCCGGCCACCAGGACATCCGTGTTCCGGAGCGCGCTCCGGCCTGTACCGCTCACTGCGTCACATCCCTTCGACTGCTGCTACGGCTGCTGCTGCGGCCTGTGCTCCACGAGCACGGAGGCGTCCTTGTCGCCGTCGCCCGCCGCCACCACCGCGGCGAACCGCTCGCGCACCTCGGCAAGGACCGGCATCGCGGTGCCGTGCTGGGCGGCGGCCTCCAGGGCGAGCCGGATGTCCTTCTCCATCAACTGGGAGCGGAAGAAGGCGGGTTCGTAGGCCTGCTTGAGCATCAGATCAGCGCGAAACCGCATCACCATCGAGCTGAACCCGCTCGCCGAGACCACGCTGATCAGCTGTTCGCGGTCCAGGCCGGCGGCGGTGCCGTAGGCCACGGCCTCGGAGAGGGAGGCGACCTGGGCGCCGAGCAGCAGGTTGAGGATGAGTTTCAGGCTGGCGGCGGTGCCGGGCGCGCCGACATGCACGACCTCGCTGCCGATGGCCTCCAGCACGGGCCGGGCCTGGTACAGGTCGGCCGGGTCCCCGGCGACGTACACGCGCAGTTCGCCCTTGCGGGCCTGCAGCGGGTTGCCGACGACGCAGGCCTCCACGCGGCGCAGGCCGGCCGCGGCGAGCCGGTCGGCGGCCTGCCGGGCGTAGCCGGGCGAGACGGTGGAGGTGTCGACGACGACGGCGCCGGGCCTGAGGACCGGCACGACCCGGCCGAACAGGACCTCCTCGACGGCCTTCTCGTCGCTGAGGCTGAGCAGGACCACGTCGTGTCCGGCCGCCGCGCGCTCGGGGGCGTCGGCGAGCCTGGCGCCGGCCTCGACGAGCGGGGCGGCCTTGCTCGCGGTCCGGTTGTAGACGGTGAGCGCGTGCCCGGTGTCCAGCAGCCGCCGGGCCATGCCCCCGCCCATGTTGCCCAGGCCGATGAAGGCCAGCTGGGGTTTGGTGGTCATGGTGGGTTCTCTTCTCTTCTCGGTGTGGTGCGCGGTGCGGTGCCGTGCGTGCCGTGCGCGGGCGGGCGCTCAGTAGGCGGCGTCGACCTCGTAGACGGCGAACGGGGCGGCGGTGCGGGTGTCGCGGTAGGGCCGCAGCGGTGCGGTGTCCTCGCGGTGCTCGGCGCCCGCCTCCCAGGCGCGGAAGGCGTCCAGCGACTCCCAGCGGCTCATCACGGCCAGCGCGGTGGGGTCCAGCGGGCTGCGCAGCAGTTCGTTGCCGAGCATCCCGGGCACCTTCGAAAGCCGCCTGCTCACCTGGTGGTAGGCGGTGCGGACCGCGTCCAGCTGGTCGGCGTCGACGGCCGCCTGGTACACCAGCACCCGCACCTCACCGGGCATCGGCGGCCGCCCTGCCCCGGATGGCGTGCTGGACCTCCATGACGTGGAAGGAGCCGCCCTTGCGGAACGGGTGCAGGGTGGCGCGGTGTTCGAGGTGGCCGGGGCTGTCCTCGAACTCGCGGAAGCGCGGCTCGTCGACCCAGTCGCTGATGATGACGTACGTGCCGTCCGGCTCGCGGGCCAGCGACTGGCCGAGGTTGGCGGGGTGGCCGGTGACCGCGTCGGTGCCGGCCAGCCACGCCTGCTCGAACTCCGCGTCCTTGCCGGGCTCGATCTCCAGGCGCAGCATCACTCGGAAGGCCATCAGGAGATCCCCCCGTCGACGCCGATGGTGTTGCCGGTGACGTACCGGGACAGGTCGCTGGCCAGCCACAGGACGGCGCCGGCCACCTCGTCGGGCTTGCCGAGCCGGCCGAGGGCGGTCTTGGCGCCGTACCGCTCGGTCATCAGGTTCTTCTGGTCCTGGGGCATGGCGTGGAAGTTCTCGGTCTCGATGACGCCGAGGGCGACGACGTTGAAGCGGATGCCCTTGCCGCCGAACTCCTTGGCCAGCGAGCGGTTCAGACCGACGAGGGCGGCCTTGGTCGCGGTGTAGTGCGAGCGCAGCGGTATGCCGGCGTCGACGGCGCGGGAGCCGATGGAGATCACCGAGGAGCCCTCGCCGAGCAGCGGCAGCGCGTACTGGATGACCAGGTGGGCGCCGGTGAGGTTGGTGGCGATGATCCGCTGCCACTCCTCCAGGGACAGGTCGGCGTACGGGATGTGGCTGATGGCGCCCGCGTTGTTGACGAGCAGGTCGAGGCGGTCACCGTGCAGTTCGCGGACCCGGGTGAGCAGGCCGGCGATCTCCTCCGGCCGCGAGAGGTCGGCGCGCAGCACATGGTGGTTGCCGCCGGTCTCCTTCAGCTCCTCCTCCAGGCTGCTGACGAACTCGCTGGGGTGCTGGTAGCAGGTGATGACGTCGACGCCGGCCCGGGCGAGGGCCAGCACGACGCCCCGGCCGACACCGCGGGTGCCGCCGGTGACCAGGGCCTTCTTGCCTCGCAGTTCGAGGTCCATGGGGTGTTCCCTTTCACATGGAGAGTCAGAGCAGAAAGCCGAGCGCCGTGCAGTTGACGGCGAGGGCGGCGATGGTGATCCAGCTGCGCCGGCTGTTCCAGGCGCCCCACTCGGGGCGCGGGTCCTGGAAGTCGGCGGGCAGGTTGTCCGGGTCGAGCGTGCGCATCCAGCGGTTGACCGGCGCGTTCTTGACGATCGCGATGACCGGGGTGGTCGCTGTGAGCAGCGCGGCCACGGCGAACAGCGCCTGCGCGGCAGGGTCGGGCGCGCCCGCGGCGAGGACCACGTCCAGGACGACCGTGCCGAGCAGGCAGATGGGCATGGTGGGGTCGTAGCGCTGTCCGAGGAAGGCGTGGGCGTACACGTAGCGGTCGACCGGCAGCGAGGCCATGTAGGGGAAGCCGCCGAGCTGGGTGCCGAGCATCACTCCGGCCGCGAGGCCGTTGAGCAGCAGGAGCAGCGGGGCGAGGACGGTGAGCACGAGAGGCCGCTCCCTCACCGGGCCACGGCGTGCGCCGCGGCTTCGACCTTCTGCTTGATGAGGTCCATCTGCACCAGGGTGTTGCGGTTGAGATGGGCGGTCATCTGCTCGTCGTCCACCGGCGCGGCGGGCTTCATGTGGAAGTCCTGCACCCAGCGCATCCGCACCCCGCCGCCGGGCTCCTCGGTGTACTCCCAGAAGATGGTCATGAACTCGAACGGCCCGGTCTCCACGCGCTCGGCGCGCACGGTGCGGGTCTCGCGGAAGCTGGTGCGCTTCGACACCCAGCTCCAGACCTGGCCGTCCTCGTCGGGGTGCATGGTGAGGCGGAAGACGACCGTGTCGCCGTCGCGCTCCAGGATCTCGGCGGAGGCGTACTCGCTGAACAGATCCGGCCAGTTGGGCACGTCGTTGGTCATCTCCCACACCAGTTCCAGCGGTGCGTCGATGACGATGTGGTTGTCGGTGTGTCCGGCCATGATGCGTACGTTCCTTCCGTGTCGGCGGCCCAGGTCGAGGGCCGGTGTCAGCGGCCCAGGACGAGGGCCGGTGTCAGCGGCCCAGGACGAGGGCCGAGGTGAAGCCGCCGTGGCCGCGGGCCAGCACCAGCGCGTGGCGCAGCGGGAGTTCCCGCGGCCGGTCGGTGACCAGGTCGATCTCCAGGCCGGGGGCCGGTTCGCCGACGCCGGCGGTGTGCGGGACGACGCCGTGGCGCAGGCTCAGCAGGGCGGTGGCCACGTCCAGCGGGGCGCCGCCGCCGTAGAGCCGTCCCGTCAGCGTCTTGGGCGCGGTGACCGGGACCCCCCGCGGGCCGAAGACGCCGGCGATGGCCTCGGCCTCGTCGCGGTCGTCGGCGGCGAGTCCGGCGGCGTCGGCGAAGACCACGTCGATGTCGGCGGGGGCGAGGCCCGCGTCGCGCAGGGCGGCCTCGGCGGTACGGCGCAGCACGCGCGGCCGTCCCGACTCCGGCGCCGGGTCGAAGCCGGCCGCGTAGCCGAGGATCCGGCCGTAGCCGGTGCCGCGCTCGGCGGCGGCCTCGGCGCTCTCCATGACGAGGATCGCCCCGCCCTCCCCGGGCAGATACCCGGACGCCTCGGCGTCGAAGGGCAGATAGGCGCGCTCCGGGTCGGGGACCCGGGAGAGCTTGCCGGTGGTCAGCTGGGCACTGAGCCCGTAGGGGCACAGGGAGGCGTCGGTGCCGCCGGTGACGACGAGCCGGGCGCCCTTGCGGGTGAGCCGGCGCGCCTGTCCGAGGGCGTCCAGACCGCCGGCCTGCTCGCAGGCGAGCACCCCGCAGGGGCCGCGCATCTTGTGCCGGATGGAGAGCTGGCCAGTGGTGGCCGCGTAGAACCAGGCGATCGACTGGTAGGCGCCGACCCAGGTGGGGTCGTGCTGGTAGAGCGCGGTCATCTCCTTCTGCCCGAACTCCGTGCCGCCGGAGGACGAGGAGGTGACCACCGCCTTCTCGTACTCGGGGATCGCCTCGATGTCGGCGCCGGAGTCCGCGAGCGCCGCCTCCCCGGCGGCGAAGGCGAGGTGGGTCCAGTGGTCGGTCTGGGAGATCAGCCGGCTGGGCACGCCCGCCTCGGTGTCGAAACCGGGGACCTGACCGGCGTATCGCACCGGGTAGTTCGTCGGGTCGAAGCGTTCGATGCGGCCGATGCCCGACTTGCCGGCCAGCACCGAGGCCCAGTGCGCCTCGACGCCGATGCCGGTCGGCGCGACGATGCCGAGGCCGGTGATCACGGGGGACGCGGTTGAGGTGGACGCGGTGGAAGTTGTCGCGGTGGAGGTGGACGCGGTCATCGCTCAGTCACTCCTTCCGGCCGCGGCCGCCGCGGTGCCCGGACGGGCCAGCAGCATCGCGGTCTGGAAGCCGCCGAATCCGCTGCCGACGCTGAGCACGACGTCCATGGCGTGCTCGCGAGCGGTGACCGGGACGTAGTCCAGGTCGCACAGCGGGTCCTTGGTCTTGAGGTTGGCGGTCGGCGGCACCACCTGGCGGTCCAGGGCGAGCGCGCAGGCGGCGACCTCGATGGAGCCGATGGCGCCCAGCGAGTGGCCGACCATGGACTTGATGGAGCTGACCGGGATGTCGTAGGCGTGGTCGCCGAGCGACCGCTTGAACGCGGCGGTCTCGTGCCGGTCGTTCTGCTTGGTGCCCGAGCCGTGCGCGTTGACGTAGTCGACGGCGGTCGGGTCGAGCCTGGCCTGGTCGAGGGCGACGGTGATCGCCTCGGCCATCTCCCGGCCGTCCGGCTTGAGTCCGGTCATGTGGTAGGCGTTACTGCGCCCGGCGAAGCCGACGATCTCGGCGTAGATCCGAGCGCCCCGGGCGAGGGCGGCCTCGCGCTCCTCGATCACCAGCACCGCGGAGCCCTCGGCGAGCACGAAGCCGTCCCGGTCGCCGTCGAAGGGGCGTGAGGCGTGCTCCGGGTCGTCGTTGTTGGGCGTCGTCGCCTTGATGGCGTCGAAGCAGGCGGACGTGATGGGTGAGATGGGGGCGTCGGTGGCACCGGCCACGGCGATGTCGGCGGAGCCCTCCTCGATCAGCTGCACGGCGTGGCCGATGGAGTCCAGGCCCGAGGTGCAGCCGGTGGAGACCAGCGCGACCGGGCCCTCGGCGCCCACCTCCCAGGCGACCTCGGCCGCCAGGGTGGAGGGAATCATGTAGCCGTACAGGTGCGGTACGCCGTACTCGTGGTCGACGAGCCACTTGCGGCCGCTGTCGGAGAGGGTGACGTACTCCTCCTCCAGGCCCATGGTGCAGCCGACGGCGCTGCCGATGGAGACGGCGACGCGTTCGGGGGCCAGGGCGGCGAGTTCGATGCCGCTGTCGGCGACCGCCTCGCGGGCGCTGACCACGGCGAACTGCGCGGCGCGGTCCATCCGGCGGATCTGCCGGGGGGTCAGGCCGGCGGCGGCCGGGTCGAAGTCCACCTCGGCGGCGACCCGCGAACGGAAGGCACCCGCGTCGAAGAGCGAGATCAGCCGGGTGGCGGTACGGCCCTCGGACAGCGTGCGCCAGAACGCCTCCCGGCCCACGCCGCCCGGCGCGACCGCGCCGACCCCGGTGATGACGGCCCGACGGGTCACGGCGTCCCACCCACGTCCGGGTTGGACTGCTCCGGGCGCTGCGCCTGCTCGGTGTCGACGTGGCCGAGTTCGGGGCGCGGCGCGAGGGGCGACAGGTGGAAGGAACAACGGGCCGTGATGTCACCGGTGTTGACGAGACGGTGACGGACGCCGATCGGCACGAGCAGCGAGTCGCCGGCGGTGAGGCTCACCTGCTGCCCGTCCAGGCGCATCTCCAGGGTGCCGTCGATGACGTGCAGGAACTCCTCGGAGTACGGGTGGTAGTGCTCGGTGACCCAGTCACCGGGCTCGAGGGTCATGACGCCGCCGAAACCCGAGGTGCAGCCCACGGTCTTGGGGCTGAGGGTGACGCGGAGGTCGCCTCCGCGCTTGGTGTTGGCCTCGACCTCGTGCGACGACACCTTCACGGTGCGGCTGATGGCGGTGGTCACTGGATCCGTCCTCCGTCCTTGGTCCAGACGTAGAAGGGCTCGGCCATGGCGTCCTTGGGCTCCTTCCAGTCCGGGTCGTAGGGCTCCACGCACTGCGCGAGCCGGGTGTTGATGTCGTCGTAGAGCGGGTGGCTGCGGGCGCGGTAGAGGTTCGCGCTGATGTCCTCGTCGGCCTCGACCAGGTGGAAGTAGAGACCGTGGAACTTGAACAGGGTGCGGCGGCTGACACCGATCATGTGCGGGAGCTCGGTGCCGTCCGACTCGTCGAAGATCTTCGCGATGTCGTCCGTCTTGTCCGGACGGAGCTTGGCGACGATCAGGGTGCGGTGCACGGAGTACCTCCTGGTCCGGTTGCCCGATGAACACCGGCCCTCGGCGGGGCGGTCGACGGGGAACGTCCCACCGCGGACTACAGACCCACTTGAATCACCCTGCAGCGCCGGCCAGTTCGGACACGCCCCCGGCGGTCCGGCGGACGGGGACAGCAACGGGAACACGAACGGGCCGACCTGGCCGAGCACCGAAGCGCCCCCGCGGCAAAGACGTCCCGTCACACCGTGCGACGAGCGATGCGCGGGAGCGCGGACCGCGGTGCGGTGCGGGGGCGAGGCGCGGGAGCAGGGACCACCGCACGGTGCGGGGGCGAGGCGCGGGAACACGGACCACCGCACAGTGCGGGCGCCAGGCGCGGGAACACGGACCACCGCGCGGTGCGGGGGCCCGGGCAGCGTGGCATGGGCGGCGCGGACAGCCGTACGGGGCGGTGGGCGGGGCGTGTGGTCGCCGCGCCCACAGACCACCCGCACCCCGACCCCGACTCCCTGCCGCTCCCCGCGCGGGCAGGAGGGAACGTTCGGTGACCGCCCAAGCTACGGCATCACCCGGCGTGCACATGCCCGGCATGGCGCCCGACACCGTGCGGCAAACGGCAAGCGGCGTGGCCGGCGTCCCGTCCCTGGATCGTGTCCGCACACGGACCAGTCAGCGGGCCCGTCACGCCCCGCTCGGTTCGAGTCGTTCTCGTGTGGGGTGGGGTGTCGTGGCGGGGACAACCCCGATCTAGTGAGGGACTGGTATGCCGTTCGCAGCCATCACGTATGACATCAGGCCCGGGTACGAGGCCGAACTCGCCGCGATATTCGGGGACTTCAAGCGGGTGCGGAGCAGTCGGGTTCAGGACGAGCGGGGGGAGGCGGCCGGCACGATCCTGGCCACCGCCGTCTTCCTGCGCGACGACACGCTGGTACGGGTCATCGAGTACACCGGCGACCTGGAGGCCGTGGCCCGGCACATGGCGTCACAGCCCGGGGTGCGCGAGGTCGAGGCCAAGCTGAAGCCGTACCTGAGCAAGCCCCGGGACACCGACACGGTGGAGGGCTTCGTCGCCACCTTCAAGCGCAGCCTGCTGAACACGGTCGCGCAGATCTCTGTGCGGGACATCCCGAGCGCGGCCTGACACGGACATGGTGCGGCGGCCGTACGGGCACACGTACGGCCGCCGCACCATGGGGCGCTGTCAGAGCGCCGTGACTCCCGCCGCCGTGACGGCGAGCGCCACCACCGCCAGGGTCGTGCGCAGCAGGTGCCAGCGGCGCCACAGCGGTCGCGGGTCCTCCCAGTCGGCGGGGATGACGGACGGGTCGTCGATCGCCTTGACCCGCCGGTTGATGGGCACGTTGCACAGGTGCGAGACACCCGAGACGCCCAGCAGCAGCACCGCCGCGACCGCGAACAGCGGCCGGGCCGCCCCACCGGCGACCACGGCCAGCACCGCGTTGACGAGGGTGCTGCTCAGCACGATCACCGGCATCGTGGGGTCCCAGTTCCGCCCGAGCAGCTTGTGCGCGTACACATAGGTGCCGGTCTCCATCGCGAACAGCGCCGGCAGCACGCTCAGCGCGACGGCGAACAGCACGCCCGCGGTGACGCCGCCACCGAGCAGCGCGGCGACCCCGAGAACGCCTTCGAGCCCGGTCATGACGTGCCGGCCCCCGCGGGGTGGCTCTCCACGGTCAGCTGCGCGATGGGCCGCATGGTGGCCTCACGGAAGTGCGCCGCGAAGCCCTCGGGCGTCGTGGTGTCCGTCTCTCGCTGCACGGACAGGTACGGCGCGAGCTTGGTCTCCAGGATGTGCACGCCCTTCTGCGCGGCCATGTGCCGGCCGATGGCCGCGAAGTCGCCCTCGTAGTGGATGACCCGGACGAGGACGTCGTCCTTGATGAACACGCCGGTGCCGAGCAGCCGCCCGGCGGCGTCGCCGTCGTCGCCGGTGAAGTCGGGGGTGTCCACCCGCTGGAAACCGGCGAAGATCTCGGCGATCTCCTCCTCGTGGCCGGGCTTGACCCGGTAGGTGATGGCGGCGTAGGGCATCAGATTCCTCCGTCTACTTCGATGGTGGTGCCGGTGACGTACGCGGCCGAGTCGCCGGCCAGGTAGAGCACTGCCCCGGCGACGTCCTCGGGCCGGCCGAGCCTGCCGAGTGCCGTCAACGCGGTGAGGCGGGCGACGAGCCCGGGCGGCAGTCCGCCGCCGGGCTCGGTCTCGGTGACGCCCGGGGCGACCAGGTTGACCCGGATGCCCCGGCCGCCGAGCTCCTTGGCGAGGGCGCGGGTGAAGCCGACCAGGGCCGCCTTGGAGGCGCTGTAGTGCACGCCGAGGGGCCGGCCGCGCAGGGCGACGGACGCGCCGATGGTGACGACGGACGCGCCGTCGCCGAGCAGGTCGAGCACGGACTGGGTGACGAGGTACGCCGAGGTGGTGTTGTGGTCGAGCACCCGGTGCCACTCGTCCTCGGTGAGCTTCTCGAACGGGACGTGCCCGTCGACGCCCAGGTTGTTGACCAGGACGTCCAGGCCGCCCAGCCGCTCCCGCACCACGTCGGCCAGCCGCGCGGCCCCCGCCGAGCCGGTCAGATCGGCCGCGACGAGGGTGAACTCGGCGCCGAGCGCGTCGAGTTCACCCCGCAGCCGGTCCCCCGCCTCGCCGTCCCCGCGGTGGGCGACGACGAGCCGGGCACCGGCACGGGCGAAGGCGAGCACGGTCGCCCGCCCGATCCCCCGGGTACCCCCGGTGACCAACACCCGCCGTCCCGGCGGGAGTTGGATGGACACTTCGGTGCCGGTGGTCACCGGATCGCCCCGGCGCGCGGTGCCGCCGCGATCAGCTGGAGCAGCAGGCGCGGGGTCTCGGCCTCGCCGACGGCGTCGTCGTCGAGCACGATGCCGTACTTGCGGTTGATCACGCTGGTGACCTGCAGCAGGGCGAGGGAGTCGTAGCCGAACTCCAGGAAGGGGGTGTCCAGGGCGTCCTCGCCCTCGAACGCCATGCCCTCCTCCGGGGCGCCGACGCATTCGAGCAGCAGCTCGCCGAGTTCGGCCAGGGTGATGTCGCTCACGATGGTTCCTTTCGGTCCTTCGGTCGGGGTGTGCGGACTCGGGGTGTTGGGACGTGGGGTTGTGGGAGGCAGGACAGACAGGCCGGTCATGGACTCGCCAGCAGCGGGACGCCGTTCGCGGACGCGCCCACCGGGTCGAGGTGCGGGGAGGAGTCGAGCACCGCGCGGTGCAGATGCTCGATGCCGGGCGAGGGGTCGAGGCCGAGGCTCTGGTTGAGCGCGGTCCGCAGGTGCCGGTACACCTCCAGCGCGTCACTGCGCCGGCCCGCGCGGTACAGCGCGAGCATCAACTGCTCGTGCAGACCCTCGTGCAGGGGATGCCGGGCGGCGAGCCCGGACAGCTCGCCGACGAGCTCATGGTGGCGGCCCAGCCTCAGGTCCGCCTCGATTCGGCCGTGAAGAACGCTCATCCGCGACTCGTCGAGCCGGGTGGCCTCCACCTCCAGCAGCGGCCCGCACTGCACGTCGGCCAGCGCCCTGCCGTGCCACAGGGCCAGCGCCCGGCCGAAGTACGAGGAGGCCTCGGCCCAGTCCCCGCGCTGCAGGGCCCGGTGCCCGACGGAGGACAGCGCGTCGTACTCGCAGGCGTCGATGAGTCCGCCCTGGGTGTCCAGCCGGTATCCGCCGGGTTCGGTGACCAGCACGCTCTTGGCCCCGTGCGGGAGCTCGGCCTCCTCCTCGCCGAGAGCCGCGCCGATGACGTGGCGGATCTGGAGTATGTACGTCTGCAGGGTGGTCTGCACGCTGCGGGGCGGGCTCTCCCCCCACACCTCCTCCACCAGGGAGGCGACCGAGACGACCTCGTCCGCCTGGAGGGCGAGCAGCGCGAAGACCTTGCGTGGCTTGACGGCCGTGAGGTGCACCGGCACGCCGGCGAGTGTGGCCCGGAACGGGCCGAGGACGCTGATGTCCATCCGCGAAACTCCTTCGGGAACGATGTGGGTCAGCCGGTCGTCACGGGCGCCGCGGAGTCCAGCGCCTGCCCGACGGCTCGCGGCACCTCGCGTCCGCGGACGAAGAAGTGCGCTCCGGGGACCGTCCGCAGCCGGAAGCCCGCGCTCGTGCAGTGCTCCCAGGCCCGGACCTGAGGGATCGTCACCATGCGGTCGTCCGTGCCGGCGAACGCCTCGACAGGGCACGGCAGTCGGACGATCGGCGCCTTCCGCAGCCCCTGGGCCAGCCGCAGGTCGGCCCGGAGGGTGTCGAGGGTGGTGCGCAGCCGGTCGGGCCGCCGCAGCAGCGCCTCGGGCATGCTCTCCTCGTCCGTCATCGCCGCCATCAGCCGCTCGTCGTCCAGCCCGTCCAGGTCGGCCCGGTCCAGCAGGGCCGACGGCAGCTGGGGGGCGCTGCACGCGCCGACCAGCAGCAGCCGGGGCGGCCGCAGTCCGGCCGCGAGACGGGCCTGGGCGAACCGGTAGGCGACGAGCGCGCCCATGCTGTGCCCGTAGAAGGCGTACGGCTCCTCCAGCAGCGGCCCGAGGTCGTGTTGCAGCTCCTCGACCAGCTGCCCGGGGTCGGTGATCCGCGGCTCGCGCACCCGCGTCTCCCGCCCCGGCAGCCGTACCGGCAGCACCGACACCCCGGCGCCGACCCGATTGAGCCAGCCGGCGAAGGACAGGGCGCCCGCGCCGGCGTGGTGGAAGCACAGCAGCCGCGTGCCGGTGGCGCCGGCCTTCGGCCGCACCGCGAGATATCGATGCACCAAGACCCCCCTTCGGTCCCGCACCGCTCGGCGGGTGCGGGCTCCGAGGGTCACCGCACCACCTGGAAGGCGGCTCAACGCTCGCTCAACCGGAGCGACGGGGATCGGCCAACGCGGGCAACAGCGGCCGGCCCGGCGCGGCCTCCCGGCGGCCGGAGAACCCGGGGTCGTACACGGCCGCGCTGAGGGTGTAGGTGTCCTCGGCGAGCCAGCTGTGGAAGCTCCACTCCCAGCCGGCGCCGGGGGTGCCGTCGGGGCGCAGCATCTGTACCTGCTGGTCCTCGGGCGTGAATCCGAACTCGGTGAAGCGGAATCTGAGGCCCTGTCCGATGGCCTTGCTGTAGGCCTCCTTGAGCGTCCACAGCCGTACCAACTCCCGGTTGCGCCGGTCCTCGGGGACGCTCTCCAGGGCTTCGAGCTCGTACGGGGTGCACACCTGCCGTTCGGTGCCCAGGCCCAGCATGCGGCGGTCGGCGTTCTCCATGTCGACGCCGATGCGGCCGTTGCGGGTGAGTCCGACGACGAGCAGTTCCTCGGTGTGGCTGAGGCTGACGTCGAGCTGGTCGACCCCGCGCAGATGGGGCCGTCCGCCGGGCTTGTAGGCCAGCTCCAGTTCGTCGGGCGAGGTGCCGAGCACGGCCGCGGCGGCGGACTTCAGCAGCAGCCGGGAGGTGACGAAGCGGGACCGGTTGGGCACGTGGGTCATCTCCCGCAGCCGCCGGTGGTCGCGGCCGAGGGCGGCGACCAGGTCGGGCCGCGCGAGGTCGTCGGGCAGCCAGTCGGCGACCGCCGCGTACACGACCGCCGTACCGGAGGAGTCGAGTTCGCGTCGGACGGGCAGCCAGGAGTCCGCGGGGCCGCGGTTGCACAGCGGCCGCATCACGCCACCGGCAGTCCGGTCAGGCGCTCCAGCCGGCCGGCCAGGGCGGCGAGGGTCTGCACGCCGAGCAGCATGTCGGGCAGGGCGGCCTCGCGCAGCGGCTCGAAGCGCGTCTCGAGGCGGCCCTTGAGCTGCAGCAGCATCACCGAGTCGAAGCCCAGGTCGTGCTGGAGGTGCAGGTCGGGGCCGAGCCGGGCGGGCGGCCGGTCGAGTATCCGTGCCACCTCCTCGACCAGCACGGCCAGTGCTGTGCCACTCACGTCGCCGTCATGACCGGCCTGGTTCTCTTCGGTGCCGGCTGTGTGGTTCATGGGATGCCTCTCCTCATCGGCCTATCGGGGTCGCGTACAGGTCGTAGCTGCGGGCGTCGTCGAACCGGTCGAGGACTTCGGTCAGCAGGTGTTCGGTTCCGGACTCGGGGGTGTGTACGGCGGTGCGGTCCAGCCGGCCGACGATCCGGGCCAGCGCCATGGCGGCCCAGGCCGGTTCGGCGAGCAGTCCGCTGCCGTGCCGCCATACGCCGAGGCAGGCGGCGCCGGCGGCGATCAGGGCGTAGCGGTCGGCGAGCGCGTAGGCGCGGGGGCTGAGGGCGCGGCCTGCCGGGCGGGCGGCGAGGCGGGCGCAGTCCTCGCGCAGCAGCCGCAGTTCGGTGGCGAGGGCGTCGGCGGCCGTGCCCAGCGCCCCGGCGAACTCGCCGCTCGCGGCGCGGGCCAGCCGTACCGTCTCCGGCAGCGAGCCGAGCAGGGGATCCCCGTCGGCGGCCAGGGCCAGCTGCTCGGGCCGTACGGGCGGCAGGTCGGGGCCGTGCGGGTCGAACAGCCGGGCGCCGGACCCCGCGTCGAGTGCTTGCGCCGACTCCCCCAACTCGGGGACGCGCAGCAGGTGTTCGACGATGGCCGACCGGCTGGCGGCGGTTCCGGCGCTGCCCAGCCCGATCATCGGCAGGTCCCGGGCGGCCTTCTGGAACAGGCCGTAGCTGCCGGTAGTGGCGTACGCCTCGGAGCCCAGGACGATGGACAGGTCGTAGACCATCTCGGTGAGGATGGTGGGCAGCAGGTACTTCACGACGGCGCTCAGGGTGCGGCTCTCGCGGGGCAGCAGATGCACGGCCCGGGTGGCGACGAGCGCCAGGCAGTCGCAGACGAGCAGGTCGGTGAAGGCGTCCACCAGCGCGGAGCGGGTGCGGGCGCTGCTGAGGGAGGCGCGGCTGCGCGAGCGGTGCGCGCGGGCGAAGGCGACGGTGGTGCGCAGCGCGGTGTCGGCGCAGCCCAGCGCCATGGAGGTGCCGGTGGCGCGGGTGATGGGGAAGGCGCGTTCGGCGATGGGGCCGCCGCCGCCCTCGGGTCCGAGCAGCCGATCCGCGTCCAGGCGGTGGCCGGTGAACTCCAGGCCCTGGACGACACAGCCGCGGATGCCGCTGGTACGGCGGCGGGGCAGCAGCGTGACACCGGGACCGGCGGCTGCCGGGCCCGGGAGCAGGAACGCCGTCTGGGCGTCCTCGCCGGCCTCGGGCGTGTGCGCGAACACCACGAGGGAGTCGACGCGGACCGCGTTGTTGAGGGCCTCCTTGCGGCCGTAGAGCAGATAGCCGCCGCCGTCGCGGCGCGCGGTGAGCCGGTTGTGCAGGAAGTCGTTGCCGGGGACGGGTTCGGGGTAGGCGCAGGCCATCCGGCCGCCGGACAGCAGCAGTTCGGCGGTCTGCCGCCGCTGCTGTCCGGTGCCGTCCGCCCACACGGTGACCGCCGCCAGGTACGAGGTCATCCCGTAGCCGAGGCCGAGTGCCGCGTCCCGGCGGAAGACCGCCCGCAGCACCCGGGCGAGCACGTCCAGCCGGTCCAGCCGGCCGCCCAGTTCGCCCGGTACGAACTCGGCGTTGAGACCGAACTCGTCGAGGAGCCGCTCGGCGGCCGGCAGCAGCCGCTGCCGGCCGTCGGCGGCGAGGAAGTGGTCCGCGCCCAGCGGGTTGCCAGGGTCGTCGAGATCGCCGAGTTGGTGCTCGAGCCGCGCTATACGTTCCTGCACGGCCCGCTCGGCGGCTTCCGCCCTGTTCACCACCGTGGTCATGGCTGTCTCCGTCCTCGATCGGTTGCCGCTCGGCCCCATCCCTAACCGGCGTGACTCAAGAGGCCCTCAAGTCCTCCCGGGCAGGCTCCGGAGCGTCGTGGACGAGGGCCAGGCGCGGCACGGGTGTGCCGTCCTGGTCGAAGTCCACGCCGCCCAGCCACATGCCGCCGTAGGCGACCAGCGCGTACCAGACCGGTCGGAGCATGCGGTCGACCGCGGTGCGGGCGAGCGCGCGTCCGATGTCGCCGGGGATCCGGTCGACCTCGTCGGTGATGGTCATGGACGTCCCTTCCTTCGGTTCGGTTGTCCGGGCTCGGTTGTCCAGGCTCGGTTGTCCGGACGAGGACGGTCCCCGCGCGCGCTCGTCGGGTCCTCGAGGAACCCTCGTGGCGGCGGTGCCTGTTCGGCTTTCAAAGGTTGCTTGTTCGGCGTTCAAGGGAAATTCGAGCGATCCGTGGTCGACTGGTGGCGCGTGCCCGCGTGACGCGCGGGCGGACGCGGATGCGGGGAGAGAGGTGGGTCGGGCCGATGCCCCAGGGTCTGGTGAGCCGCCGGGTGAGCGCGGTACAGCGGTTCACCGCGGTCGACCGAGCGGAGGTGGTGGAGGCCGGTCTACGTGCCCACGCCCGGCACCGCGAGGGTCTGAAGGGCTTCGAGGCCGGCCTCACCCTGCGGCTGCTGAACCGGGACGGTGACTACGTACGCCTTGAGCGATGGCAGGACATGGACGCGCTGCTGCGCGCCACCCACGACGAGAGCTACCTGCCTCACCTCGCCTCCCTGACCGCGCTGGCCGACGTCGGGCACCAACTGGCGGTCAGCGTGGGCCAGATGCCCGCCGCGGTACCGATCGCCGAGGCGGGGCGGCTGGTGCTGGTGGAGGCCGTGGTGGAGAGCGAACCGGCCCGTTTCGAGATGGACTTCGGGGCGCTGGTGGGCTCGTGCGTGACCGCCGAGGGCTACGGCGGCAGCGACCTGCTCCGCTCAGTGGTCGACCCACGCGTCTACACCGGGGTGCTGTGGTGGCGGGACACCGAGTCCTGCGACCGCGTCCTGACCACGTCCGCCTACCTGGACCGCCGCACCAAGCTGACGGTCACGGCCCACATCACGGAACTACACGCCAGGCCCCTGCCGGCAAGCTGACGGGACATCACCTCACCGGCTGGCGGCGGCGCCTCGACTGCTCCGCCATCCTCGCCGATCCCAGAGCCCCGCCCCACCCAACCGCCTCAGTCGGCTCGGAGGACATGCCCCCCCGGCCGCCTCGACCAACTCGGCCCACCCGCCGTCTCAACCGACTCCGCCCTGGCCACCTCGACCAACTCCGCCACCTCCCGGCGTCTCGAGCAACTCCGCCCTACCCCCGCAGCCTTGACCAACTCGGCCCCCCGCCGCCACAACCAACTCCGCCCACCTCGCCACCTCAACCGACCCCGTCACCCCGGCACCTCAAGCGACCCAGCCGCCTCAACCGCCCCGGCTGGCTCACCTGACTCCGCCGCAGCCGCCGACGGCAAGCCGGGCTTCGCCCGACCCCCCTCCTCGCCCGCCCCCCTCCTCGCCCGCGCCGCCCCTCCCCGCCGTTTCCCGAGCAGGTCTCGAGGGGGCGGCGACAAGCTGCGGAGCATGGACGCTCCCTTCTCTCTCGCCATCGTGCGTGGACACCCCACCGCCGAGGAGCTCGCCGCGGTGACCGCCGTCCTGCTCGCCAGACTCCGCGCGGCCGCAGGTCAGGAGGGCGAACCGGACGGCGCGGACGGGGTGTTCGACGAGCCCGCGCGCAAGGCCGGCTGGGGCGGCGGGCGCCCCCGCCCACGTCCGCCGGTCGGCTGGTCGCGCCGCTGAGCGTGCCCCGCGGACCAGTCCGGGTCGAGCGTCCCTCTATGAGCCGCACATTACGTTCGATTTCAGGATGGGTCCGGGTGCCCGAATGACGGGTCGGGTGCCCGGACGGAAGATCTGCCAGGGGGACCCCTATGACCCACCACCGCACCTTCACGGACCTGATACTCGACAGAGCGGCATCGACGCCCGAGCGCGAGGCGCTGCTCCTGCTGCCCGAGAGCGAGGAGCGCGGCCGTCCGGCCCGGGTCTCCTACGGCGCCCTGGACGCGGCCGCGCGGGAACTGGCGGGCTGGCTGCAGGCGCGGGGCGCGGCCGGCGAGCGGGTGCTGCTGATGCACACCTCGCGCCGCCAGTTCACCGTGTCGTTCCTGGCCTGTCTGTACGCCGGCGCGATCGCCGTCCCGGCCCCGCCGACCGGCGGCGGCCGCCACCACGCGGAGCGGGTGGCGGGCATCGTCAAGGCCGTCGCACCCTGCGCGACCTTCACGGACGCGGCGCTGGCCCCCGACGTCTCCAGGCTGCTGGCAGCCTGCGGGTACGGCTCGGTGCCGTGCCTGGCCGCCGACGCGGTACCGGTGCGCGCCTCCTGGCGGATGCCCGAGCTGTCCCCGGCCACGGTCGCCTATCTCCAGTTCACCTCCGGCTCCACGGGCGCCCCGCGCGGCGTGGTGGTCACCCACGGCAACCTGCTGGCGAACCTCAAGGCGATCGAGGAGGCCGTGGGCGGCGAGCCCGGCGAGCGCGTCGGGGGCTGGCTGCCGTTCCATCACGACATGGGCCTGGTCGGCCAGTTGCTGTTCCCGCTGTCGCTGGGCGGCACCTCGGTCCTGCTGTCACCAGCGGCGTTCCTCAAGCGCCCGGCGCGCTGGCTGGAGGCGATCGGCCGGTACGGCGTCGCGGTCAGCGGCGCCCCGGACTTCGCCTATGAGCTGTGCACGCGCCGGGTGACCGACGAGCAGCTCGCGGGGCTGGACCTCACCGGCTGGCGGGCCGCGGTCTCGGGCGGTGAGCCGGTCTCCGCCGCGACCGGCCGAGCCTTCACCGAGCGCTTCGCCCCGGCCGGGTTCCGCGCCGACGCGCTGCTGCCCTGCTACGGGCTGGCCGAGGCGACCCTGCTGGTCTCCGGCGGGCGCACCGGTGCGGGCCCGGTGACGCGGGCCGTGGACGGTGAGGCGCTGGAGCGGCATGCGCTGCGCGACCCGCGGGGGGACCGGCCGACGCGGACGCTGGTGGCCTGCGGCCGCCCGCGCGGCGGCGAGGTGCGCATCGTCGACCCGGAGTCGCTGCGGGTGCTGGGGGACGGCGAGATCGGCGAGATCTGGGTCCGGGGCGGCGGGGTGGCGGGGGGCTACTGGCGCGACCGGACCGCGACCGCGGCGGTGTTCGAGGCGGTCACCGCGGACGGCGAGGGCGGCCATCTGCGCACCGGTGATCTGGGCGCGCTCTGCGACGGCCTGCTCCATGTGACGGGCCGGCTCAAGGACATGATCGTGGTGGCCGGCCGCAATCTGTACCCGCAGGACCTGGAGCACGCCGTCCAACGGATCAGCGTCCTGTTCGGCACCGGCACCGCCTTCTCCGTCCCCGGCGAGCGCGAACGGGTGGTGATGGTGCAGGAGTTGCGCACCCAGCAGCGCTACGACCTCGATCTGGACGGTCTCGTCGGTGACGTGGAGCGGTGCCTGGCCGAGGAGTTCGAGGTCAGCGTGGACGGCGTGCTGCTGGTGCGGCCGGGCACGATCCGCCGCACGACCAGCGGGAAGGTGGAGCGGGCGGCCACCCGGAGGCTGTTCCTCAACGGCGGCATCAAGCCCCTGCACCAGCGGCTGGACGGGGAGTTGCTGCCGGTGGCCCGGCGGCCGCGCGCGGCACGCACGGCACGCAGTCGGTGAACGCATCCGAGAGGAGCAGAAGGTGAGTGGACCGGGGCGGGATCGGCCGGACGAGCAGGGCTATGTCGAGTGGCTCACGGAGCGGATCGGTGAGCGCGTCCGCCGGGAAGTGCGCGAGGACATGCCGCTGATCGAGTGCGGTCTGGACTCCGTGGCCCTGCTGGGCCTGTTCGGCGACGCGGAGGACGCGTTCGGGCCGCTGCCGGACCACCCCGTGGAGGTGTGGCCGTACATCACGATCCGCAATCTCGCCCGGCGGCTGGCCGGACGGGACCGCGTGGCCCGCTCCGAGGGCCGTATCCGCACCGCGTTCGTGTTCACCGGGCAGGGCTGCCAGCATCCGGGGATGACGGCGGGGCTGTACGCGCACTGCACGGCCTACCGCCACCACCTCACCGAGGCCGACGAGGCACTGGAGCCCCATCTGGGCCGTTCCATGGTGGAGTTGATGCTAGGCCGGGACCCGCTGATCGACCAGACCGCGCTCGCCCAGCCCGCCCTGTTCGCCGTCGGGTACGCGCTGGCGGCGACCCTGCTGGAGGAGGGCGTGCGGCCGGTGGCCGTACTGGGGCACGGGGTCGGGGAGTTCGCGGCGGCCACGGTCAGCGGTGCGCTGCCGCTGGCGACGGCGGCCGAACTGGTCGCGTCCCGGGGCTCGTTCATGCAGCACCTGCCGGCCGGCGGCGGCATGATGGCGACCTGTGCCGACCCGTTCGAGGCGGCGGAGGCGGCCACCCAGGAACCCGGGGTGTCCATCGGCGCCATCAACGCGGCCCGCGCCACGGTGCTTTCCGGCGACATCGCGGGCCTGGAACGGGCCCGTCGACGCCTCGCGGACATCGGCATCGCCAGCACCTTCCTGAAGGTGACCCACGCCTTCCACTCACCGCTGATGGCCCCGGTGACCCCCCGCCTGGAGGCCCTGGCCCGCCGCATGCCGACATCGGCGCCCGCGCTGCCGTACTACTCCACGGTCTACGGCCGTGACTACGACGGCCCTCTGGACGCCCCGTACTGGGGCACCCAGATCACCGCCCCGGTCCGCTTCGCCGACGCGGCCCGCGCCCTGCTGACCGAACAACGCCCCACCCACGTGGTGGAGATCGGCCCCAAACCGATCCTCACCCCGTTCCTGCGCCGCATGGGCGGCCCGAACGGTCCCCGCTGTCTGCCCGTGTGCCGGGGGCCGCAGAGCAACGCGGTCGATTTGGCAGGAATCCTGTCGGCGCTGAATGCGGGCCCTTTGGCGGACGACATGGATGAAGGGTTCTAATTGGTTGCCGGTTCACTCAATTGGTTTGTGATTCAACCGAATCCTACGGAACCCAGCCGGCTTCCTCGGCAATGCGAATCGCGTCCACACGATTCCGCGCGTGCAATTTGTCCACGATCGCCGTCAGGTAATTCCGCACGGTCCCCGGGGTCAAATACAGCTCCACCGCGATCTCGGCCGCGTCCGCTCCCCGCGCGGCCAGGCGCAGCACCTGCGTCTCCCGGGGCGACAACGGGTTCTCCGGCGCCTCCCACGCACTGAGCGCCAGTTCGGGATCGACGACCCGCCCGCCCTGCGCCACCGTCCGCACCGCCTGCGCCAGACGGTCCGGCGGCGAGTCCTTCAGCAGGAAGCCCGAGACCTGCGCGGCCATCGCCCGCCGCAGGGTCCCCGGCCGCCCCAGGCTCGTGAGGATCAGACTGCGGCACTCCGGCAGCTTCGCCCGCAGCTCGGCCGCCGCGGTGAGCCCGTCCGTGCCGGGGAGGTCGATGTCGATGACGGCCACGTCGGGCCGCACCTCCAGCGCCGTCTTGACGATGAGATCGCCCCGGTCGATGGAGGCGACCACCTCCAGGTCTCGCTCCAACTCCAGCAGCGCCACCAACGCGCCGCGGATCATATGGACGTCCTCGGCCAGCAGGATTCTCACCGACAGCATTCGTACTTCCCCCTGTTCCCCCGTGAGCATGCCCGTGCCGTGCCTGGCCCGCGCCGTGCCCGTGCTCGTACCGCTCGCCGTGCCCTTCTCACGCGCGTCACGTCCCACGCGTGTCACGCGACGGACGCGCTCGGCTTCCCGCCGCTGTCGGGGGCGTCGACGGTGACCGGCCGGACGGGCGCCTCGGCGACGAGCCGGAACCGCCCGTCCCGCGTGGTCTCCGCCGTCAGCGTGCCACCGATCTGGGTGAGCCTGGTGCACAGGTTGCCCAGACCGCTGCCGCTGCCGCCGCCTCCGTCCCGGGGCGTCTCCTGCGGCACCACACCGTCGTTGACCAGCGTCAGCCGTACCGTCTCCCCCTCCACGGCAGCCGTGATGGCACATGACTGGACCTTGCTGTGCCTGAGGATATTCGTGACACCCTCCCGAAGGGCAGTGGCCAGCACGGTGTCCACGAGCGGGTGCAGCCGGCCGCAGTCGACGTCGGCCTCGACCCGGACGTCGGCCGCGGCCATCACCTCGGCCACCGAGGCCGCCTCGGCCTCCAGCGACATGTCGCGGTAACCGCTGGCCACCAGCCGTACGTCGGCGAGCGCCTGGCGGGAGACGCCGAGGACGGAGGCCACCTCCTCGCGCGCCCGCTCGGGGTTGACGGGGACGAGACGGTGGATCAGCTCGGTCTTCAGCGTGATCGTGGAGAGGCTGTAGCCCAGCAGGTCGTGCAGGTCGCGGGCGAACCGCAGCCGCTCCTGCGTCACCGCCATGCGGGCCATCTCGGCGCGGGTGGCGTGGACTTCGCGGACCAGGTCGGTCAGCCGGGTCAGTCCGTAGATGACGAGGCCGGTCAGCGCGGTGGAGATGGCGAAGTAGCCGACTTCCAGGGCGGGTACGCGCGCGGAGAGCGACCAGCCGAGGATGGTGAGGGTGACCGTGCCGTAGAGCGGCCAGGCGAACCGTGCGGGAAGCAACAGCAGAATCGATCCGCCAAGTGGTCCGGCCATGCTGCCCCAGGCGACCCCGATCCACACCATGGGGACGAAGGTCAGCAGTGCCTGGACGACGAGCGCGGTCCCCCGGCGGCGGGCCGACCACTGGCGGGCGCCGGCCGAGGTCACCATGAACTGCAGGGCGTAGAGGCTCAGTACGAGGCACAGACAGATGCCAAGGCCCACGTAGTTGGAGACCGCGTCCAGGACGTTCAGCATGGTGATGACGCCGAAGCCCGAGATGACCGTGATGCTGATCCCCTGTGCCAGTCGCGGCGCCGGGACCTCGAACCGGCCCGACTGCCGTCTCGCCCCTGAGACAGGGCTCCGCATCACAAACTCCCCCTATCCGGATCCTCACCGAACGGCATACGGAGGGAAGCATCCGGTTGCCCGAAAGGGATCCCGGATGCTGCCCGTCCGCACCGAATCCGCGTGTGGGATTCGGGAAGATCTGTGACTGAACTATAGGCCGTAACGGCACGGCAAGAGGGATATGTGATAGGTGCAGCTAGTCATACGGGGAGTGGGACGGGGTTCAGTTCCTCGAACAAGACGGGACGTGCCCGGTGGCCGAGACGCACCGGCACTTCATAGAGGCGGCCGGGCCCGAATCTGGCGTAGAACGGGCGTAGTCCGGGCACCACAACCTTCACGACCGGAATCCCCACATCCGGCCGGGTCTGGTCGAGCACCATGAGATCCAGACCGTGCCGGGAGGCCAGCGCGCAGATCTCCCCCACGTCGTCGAGCAGATCCCCGTGCCGGGGGAAACCCGTCCAGTCACCGGGCCGCCTGCCCGACTGGCCCGGATCCGGATCGAGTTGCGGCTGGGCGAGCAGCGTGCCCCCGGGCATCGGCTGTGGCCACGGCAGGAGTTGGGCCGCCTCGGTCAGGGCCCGGCGCAGCGCGAGCCGTGGATCGAGGTGCGCGCCGAAGCCGCAGACGAAATCGGGGTCCCTGTCAGGCGCGGGTCTGGACACGACGGCCACGACCGGTACGCCGAGGTCGGTGGTGAGGTCGAGTGCCGCCACCGTACGGCCCGCCCGGCCGAAGGCGTCCCGCAGTCCGGCCAGCCACGGCTCGTCGAAGGCGTCCAGGTCGAGGGCCGGCACCCGCAGCCGGTTGTACCACCACACGGCCACCGCGTCCCGCTCCACCAACTCCAGGAAGCCCTGCAGTACGGCGTCCTCCAGGCTGCAACCGGCCGCGTTGCCGTTGGAGTCGGCCCACAGCCCGTCGGCCGCGCCGCACGGCGAGGCGTCGAAGTACAGCGTGGAGGTGGGCAGCAGCCGATGCGTCCGCCCGGTGAGCGACCACACGGGCGTCCACTCGGTAGCCTCGCCGGCGTCGAAGGGCCGGCCCACCCGGTGGAAGGGCCCGTGCGTGGCGTTCCAGCGCTCCCGGTCGCCGTACTGCCGCTCATGGAAGAGCCGGTAGGTGTTCGGATGGACGGCCTGCTCCCCCAGCCCGGTGAGCGTGTCACGGACCGTCAGTTCATCCCCCTGCCGGGAGGCGCTGAAGCGCTCCACCGCCTCGCACAGCGCACTGGCCCGCGCCTCGGCCGCGGTCACGCCCTTGCCCCCGCTGCGGGCCCGCAGCACCCGGAGCAGTTCGGCGGCCGAGTGACCGCCCAGGGCGAGGTTGTGCCCGGAGTCGTAGGCGTGCAGCCCCTCAGGGAGTCCGGGCAGCGGACGGATGTCGGTCACCACCCCGGTGAGCTGACCGACGAGGTGACGGTGCCGCTCCAGCATCTGCTCGGCGGACAGGGCACGGTCGTTGCTCCCGCTCCCTGCCGCCTTGGGTCTGGAGACCAGGACCACCGGCCGCCGGGTCCGCTCGGCCACCAGCCCCGGGTCACCACAGTCCGGGCACTGCGGACGCCGGGTCACCGGGTGGTGGGTGCTGCGCAGGGTGAGGCTGTCCAGCGTGCACACCGCCCGCTGCTCCGGACACCGCACCCCCGCAAGCCACTTGGACGCCTCCAGGGCCACGCTGTGCAGCCCCAGGGCGCGTACGGCGGCCAACGACGGCGCCGGCCGGTCCGCACCGGCGTTGGCCCCGAGGACCCGGCGCACCTCCCACTCGGCCCGCCGGTGGGCGCGCAGCCGGTGGGCCAGACAGCCCCAGCACGGAGCGTCCTCGGCGGGCGCGAACACCGGCCCGGTCCAGGGCTCGGCCCCGAACGGCTTGGCCAGCAGCCAGGGCCGCCCCTGGCCGCGCAGACGCGCGGCCAGGGGACGGAGGGCAGGGTGCAGGTAGTCGTCGCACAGGACGAGCGTGAGGGGGGCGTCCGAGTTGGAGTCGGAATGGAAGTCGGAGTTGGGATCGACTGGCACGGTGCCGAGCCCGGCCGCCCGGCAGGCGGCGTGCGCCTCCTCACCGTCCACCTCCCCCACGGTGATGAGCGCCACCGGTGTGCCCCTGACCCGCTCCTGGGCCGCGGCGCCTTCGAGACCGGCACGGTCCCAGTAGGCCTCCGCGGACCGACCCTCGGCGCCGGCCTCCTCCGCGCGCCGGCCGTCGGGCCGGTATCCGACCAGGTTGGCCTCCGCCAGGCGCCGTACCAGCCGCCCGGCCTCGTCCACGGGCATCGCCGCCGCGGCCTCCCGCAGCAGCTGCGGCAGGGTGCGGCTGCCGTCCAGCAGGGCGGCCAGGGCCTCGACTCCCGCTCCCCGCACCGCCGTCACGTCCTTGTCGGACCACAGGAACACGGCCTCCCCCGGTACCGTCTCGGCCCGCACATGGCGCTTGAACGCCACGAAGGGCTCCGGAGCGGGGGTGTCGCTCCCGCTCACTCAGCCTCGCCGACGGCGAGCGGGGACGGCCCGGTGGGGGACCAGCAGACGCACCAGCTCGCCGAGGAGACCGTCACCCCGGCCCCGCTGAGGCTCTCGACGGACCGGCTCCCACCACTCACGTACCGCGCCTCTCCCTCCGACAGACCGAACTCCCGCAGAACGGCGGCGGGATCGGCCTCGAAGCGGCCGGCGAGCTGGGGTTCGAGACCGGTACGGGCGGCGAGCTCGGCGAACCGGAGGACTTCTTCGTGGGAAAGCTCTTCACGAGCTGCTACGACGTTCATGTGTTACCCCCTGTGATGAACGAACGAGTGAATGTTTGAACCGTGGACGGACCCGAGTCGGTGCGAACGTTTTGCGCCGCTTCGAACGTCCGTCGGCGTCTGCTTCGAGAGTCTGGGGTGGGGCGGCCCCCGGCGTGCAGTGCCACGTTCACAGGGCACCCATGACATTTTCATGATTGAGCGCATGCGTGACTCACTGGGGCGCGCGGGGGTGCGGATGCCAGTCTCGATGACCTGACTCCGTAAGGGTCGCCACGGGGATCGCCAGGCGGCCGCACCCAAGGGGGAGAGACACACATGGAGATCAAGGTCCTGGGGTCGCTCGCCGCGCACGAGCGCGGGATCCCGGTGGTGCCCACCGCCGCCAAGCCCCGTCAACTGCTGGCGCTGCTCGCCCTGCACGCCGACCGCGTGGTCGGCGTCCCGACGCTGATGGAGGAGATCTGGGGCGAGAACGTCCCCCGGAGCGCCTCCACCACCCTGCAGACGTACATCCTGCAGCTGCGACGCAAGATCGCGGCCGCGCTCGCCGACGACCCGCTGCTCGACGCGAAGGACGTTCTGGTCACCCGGCTCGGCGGCTACCTCCTGCGGGTGCAGCCCGGCCAGGTGGACGCCCACGAGTTCGAGCGCTGCTCGGAGGACGGCCGGACGGCCTTCGAACTCGGCGACTACCGCACGGCCTCCGACCTGCTGCGCCGCGCGCTCGCCCTGTGGCAGGGCCCGGCCCTGGTCGACGTACCGGCCGGCTCGGTCCTGGAGCTGGAGGTTTTGCGCCTCAACGAGGAGCACACGACCGCCCTGGAACGCCGCATCGAGGCGGACCTCAGGCTCGGCCGGCACGCCGAGGTGGTCCCCGAACTGCGCGTCCTGGCCGCCCGCCACCCCCTCCACGAGGGCTTCTGCGCCCAGCTGATGCGCGCCCTGCACCGCGCGGGCGGCAGCTGGCGAGCCCTGGAGGCCTACCAGCGCCTGCGCGGCTCCCTGGTCCACGAACTGGGCCTGGAACCGTCAGCAGCCCTCCAGGACCTCCACCAGGCAGTCCTGTCGGGCGACCCGGATCATGCACTGCATCCGGCGACGGCGGAGTGAGCGGCGAGGGAGACGGGCCGGGGCCTGGGCGGGCCTGCCGCCCGCTCCGGCGGACCACGACCGAGCGTCGACGAGCATGGACCGGTTGGCGTGGGCAGGGGCGTGCCACCCGGGCGCCGGCGGACCACGACCGAGCGTCGACGAGCATGGACTGGTTGGCGTGGGCAAGGCGTGCTGTCCGGGCGCCGGCGAACCACGACCGAGCGTCCACGAGCACCGACCGGCAGGCATGGGCAAGCCGTGCTGTCCGGGCGCCGGCGAACCACAAGCGAGCGTCGACAAGCACCGACCGGCAGGCGTGGGCAAGGCGTGCTGTCCGGGCGCCGGCGAACCACGACCGAGCGGTCACGGACCCTGACCGAGCGGCCTGGGCAGAGCCTGCCGCCTCAACCTCGACGAAGGCCTGGCCGATGGCCCCGAGCTGCGCGACGACCACCGGCGGAACCCGCAAGGGCGACGGTCGGCCAGTCCCTGACGACCTCGGTCAGCGGGCGCCGACGGAGCAGCCTTGGAAGAACCCTCACCGGCAGATCGACGAACGCCACCCGACCTCCGGCCTCCGGGGTCCGCGCATCCCGGCCGCGCGAGAATCGGCCGCGCGCCGACTGGCTGCGATCAAGGGACCGACGACGGCCGACCGGCACCAACGCGGGCGACCGGCAGCGCAACGCCCACCGGACGCGCCGAAGGGGCGGAAGTCAACGGTTCGCCAGTCCCATGGGACCACCCGGCCGACGGGCCGACGGGCCGACGGGCTGACTCCGCCGAAGGCCGCGCTCTCGAGCGGCGCTCCAGGGGACGTACCGTACCCTTCGAGGCCGCCGCCCTACGTTGCGGCAATGACGACCTTCGACGAACTGCTCACCCTCGCCCCGGCCCCCGATCTACGGCGCTCCACCGACGAGTTGAAACGGCTGAAGGAGGAGCTGAGCCGCGGCCCCGACCCCGAGGCCACCCGGCGCCAGCACGCCAAGGGCAAGCTCACCGCGCCCGAGCGGCTCCAACTCCTCTTCGACGAGGGCACGTTCACCGAGATCGAGCCCCTGCGCCGGCACCGTGCCACCGGCTTCGGCCTGGAGGAACGCAAGCCGCACGGCGATGGCGTGGTGATCGGCTGGGGCCTGGTCCACGGCCGCACGGTCTTCGCGTACGCCCACGACTTCCGCGTCTTCGGCGGCGCCCTGGGCGAGGCGCACGCTCAGAAGATCCACAAGGTGATGGACCTGGCGGAGGCGGCGGGCGCGCCTGTGGTCGGCCTCAGCGACGGCGCAGGCGCCCGAATCCAGGAGGGCGTAACAGCACTGGCCGGCTACGGCGGCATCTTCCGCCGCAATACGCGCTCGTCCGGCGTCATCCCGCAGATCAGCGTCATCCTGGGCCCCTGCGCGGGCGGCGCGGCCTACTCCCCCGCCCTCACCGACTTCGTCTTCATGGTGCGCGGCACGTCCCAGATGTTCATCACCGGCCCAGACGTGGTCCAAGCAGTGACCGGCGAGAAGATCACGCACGACGGCCTGGGCGGCGCGGACGTCCACTCCTCGCTCTCCGGCGTCTCCGGCTTCGCCTACGACGACGAGGCCGAATGCCTGGCCGACGTACGCCACTTGCTCAGCTTCCTCCCCCAGAACAACCGCGAACTCCCCCCGGTCTCCCGCACAGGCGACCCCGCCGACCGCCCCACGGACGCCCTGACGTCCCTGGTACCGGCAGACCCCCAACGGGCATACGACATGCGGACGGTGATCGAGGAGATCGTCGACGACGGCGACTACTTCGAGGTACACGAGGGCTGGGCCCAGAACATCGTCTGCGCCCTGGCCCGCCTGGATGGCCACGTCGTAGGCCTGATTGCCAACCAACCCACCGCCCTCGCAGGCGTCCTGGACATCCAAGGCTCGGAAAAGGCGGCTCGCTTCGTCCAGTTCTGCGATGCGTTCAACATTCCGCTGGTCACCCTGGTCGACGTACCGGGCTTCCTCCCCGGCGTGGACCAAGAACACAACGGCATCATCCGCCACGGCGCGAAACTCCTCTACGCCTACTGCAACGCCACGGTCCCCCGCATCTCCCTGGTAGTCCGCAAGGCCTACGGCGGCGCATACATAGTCATGGACTCCCGCTCCATCGGCGCCGACCTTTCCTACGCCTGGCCGACAAACGAGATCGCGGTGATGGGAGCGGAGGGCGCGGCGAACGTCGTCTTCCGCCGCGAGATAGCCGCCTCGGACGACCCGGACGCCACTCGCTCCCGCCTGATCAAGGAGTACAAGTCCGAGCTGATGCACCCCTATTACGCCGCGGAACGGGGCCTGGTGGACGACGTGATAGACCCGGGCGAAACGCGAACGGTCCTGATCCGCTCGCTGGAGATGCTGAGGGCGAAGCACGTGGGCCTGCCGGAACGGAAGCACGGCAATCCGCCGATGTAGGACGGCAGTTGACCTGTCTGTCCGATGACGCCAACCACTTGCATGACCCCACGGGTGCATGGCCCCCGGCCACCGGGCTCCTGAATACTGACCCCGTGGCCGGTGGACCACACCCAACACGCCGCACCCGGGGGCTGACATGGTGGCCAAGCCGATATCGATGTCGTACTGGAAAGGCGAGTCCGGCGAGGAGTTGCGGGACGAAACCGTCGGGGCGCTGCTGCGTCACGCGGCCGAGACGGCACCCGACACCCCGGCGCTGGTGGAGGGCGTGCCGGAGGTCGCCGAGCGACGTCGCTGGACCTACGCCGCCCTGCTCGACGAGGCCGAGCGGGCGGCGCGAGCGCTGCTCGGACGTTTCTCACCGGGCGAGCGGGTGGCGGTGTGGGCGAACAACATCCCGGAGTGGGTGATCCTCGAACTGGCGGCTGCCCTGGCGGACATCACGCTCGTCACCGTCAACCCAGCTCTGCGCGCCTCCGAGTTGCAGCACGTACTCGGCCATTCCCGCGCGGCAGGCGTCTTCCTGCGCCGGGAGTACCGCGGCAACCCGATGGCCCAAACCCTGGACGAGATCCGACCGGACCTGCCGAACCTCCGCACAAGCGTGCTCTTCGAGGACTGGAAGGACTTCTGCGCAGAGGGCTCAACAGACCGCACGCTCCCCCAGGTCGACGCCTCCGCCCCGGCCCAAATCCAATACACCTCCGGCACCACAGGCGTCCCGAAGGGCGTGGTCCTGAACCACCGCGCAATCACGAACAACGCACGACTGGCATACGTCCGTACCTTCGGCCTGGGCCCAGGCGAGCCGCAACTCAACCCCATGCCCCTGTTCCACACAGCAGGTTGCGTACTCGCGACCCTCGCTTCGATCATCGCCCTAGGCACCCACGTCCTGCCGCCGCATTTCGACCCGGGCCTGATGCTGAACCTCACCGAGTCCGAACGCTGCGTGGTGGTGGGCGGTGTACCGACGATGCTCATCGCGATGCTCGAACACCCGTCCCTCCCCCACACGGACCTCTCCTCCCTGCGCTACGTCCTGTCCGGCGGTGCCACCGTGCCGCCGGAACTTGTCCGTCGGGTCGAGCAGGCCTTCGGCGTCCCGATGTCCGTCATCTACGCCCAGACCGAGGCCTCCCCGGGCATCACCATCACCCGCCTCGACAACACCCCGGAGGACCGCGCCGAGACGGTCGGCAGGCCGTTGCCGCGGACGGAGGTGAAGATCGTGGACGCGGCCGGCGAGGTCGTACCGACGGGCGTGACGGGCGAGTTGTGCACCCGCGGCTACCACGTCATGACCGGCTACCTGAACGCCGCTGCCGACACAGCCGCCGCGATCGACACCGACGGCTGGCTGCACACCGGCGATCTCGGCTCGATGGACGACCGCGGATACTGCCGTATCGAGGGCCGCCTGAAGGACATGATCATCCGGGGCGGCGAGAACATCTACCCTCGAGAGATAGAACAGACCCTCGCCGCGCACCCCGCCGTAGCCGAGGCGGCCGTCATCGGCCTACCCGACCCGGTGTGGGGCGAACGGGTAGCCGCGTTCATCCGCCGCACACCGGGCTCCACGTCGTCCGAGAAGGAACTCTTCGACCACGTCCGCACCCATCTGGCCCCCCACAAGACGCCCCGCACGTGGGTCTTCGTGGACGCCTTCCCCCTCACCGGCTCAGGCAAGATCCGCAAGAACGCACTACGCGAGGCGTACGTCTCCGGAAGCCTGTCGGTCCCATCCACAGACATCTGACGACGCCCGACAAGCCCGACCGAGTCACTCCGGAGGCAGGAACCACGTTCTACGACGCGGCCGACTCTGTGCGGTGGCCCGGGGGCCTGGGCTCGGCTGTGATCGGCTGAAGGGATGATCTGCGCCCGACATGCCGTCGTCGGGGAGTGGACCCGGAAGGTGAGTGGGCCCTGGCTCGTACGATTCTGCCGAATTTGTCGTATACCCCCTTGCTTTTTCGGTTTGTACTGCTTCTCGAATCGGCGGTGTGCATGAAATTGATGTTCCGTAGCCGGCTGCGGCCCTGGGCCTCAGCCTGCGTGACGCTCGTGACCCTGGCGGGCGTGGCCGTCACCGCTCCTGCGGCGCTGGCGGCCGCGCCGGCACGCGCACCCGAAACGGGGCACGTCAGCGACCTCCCGCCCGCCGTCCAGGCGATCATGCACAAGCCCGGCTACGAGAGTGCGCAATGGGGCGTCTACGAGGTCGACCCCTCGAACGGGCAGGTGATCCACTCCCAGTTCGCGCGGCAGTCCTTCGTCCCCGGCTCGGACACCAAACTCGTCACCCTCTCGGCCGCTTGGCACAGCCTGGGCCCCGGCCACCGATTCACCACGCCCGTGTATGCGGCGGGCACGCGCCACGGCTCGACGCTGAAGGGGAACCTGGCTCTGGTCGCCCAGGGCGACCTGACGATGGGCGGGCGGACCAAGCCCGACGGTTCGGTGGACTACACCGACATCGACCACACGTCCGCCAATGACCTGCCCGGCGCCACGCTCACCCCGGAGAATCCGCTCGCCGGAGTGAATCAGATCGCACGGCAGGTGCGCGAGGCGGGCATCACCCGCGTCCGGGGCGACGTCGTCGTCGATCCCAGGATCTTCACGCCCCCGGCGCTGGACCCGCAGCCCACTCCGCTGATCATCAACGACAACCTCATCGACCTGCTCACCACCCCCACCACCGCCGGGCACCCGGCCAAGCTGTTCTGGCGCCCGCAGGTCAAGCCGTACAGCGTCGACTCCAAGGTGAAGACGGTGGCCGCCGGCGGTACGACGAACATCACGGTCAAGGCCTCCCCGGACGGCACCAAGATCACCGTGTCCGGTCAGATCGCGGCCGGGACGCAGCCCGTCCTGAGGACCTCACCCGTCCAGGATCCCAACGCCTTCGGCCGCACCGCGCTGATCGAGGCGCTCGGCCGGGCGGGCGTCACCGTCAGCGCCCGCCAGACCGGCCCCAACCCGGAGCGGAAACTGCCCGCCTCCTACGACCACGATGCGCGGGTGGCCGCCTATGTCTCCCCGCCCTACCGGCAGTACGCCAAGCTGATCCTGAAGGTCAGTCACAACCTCGGCGCCAACCTGGCCTTGTGCAACATGGCCGGGCTGCGGGGCAGCAAGGACTGCTTCGCCGGCGGATTCGGGGTCGAGCACGACTTCCTGACCCGGGTCGCGCACGTCGACCCGACGCAGTTCCAACTCGATGACGGACGCGGCGGGGACGCGACAGAGAAGGCCACCCCAGTCGGCCTCGCCCAGGTTCTCGCCTATTGGCTGCGCACTCCCGATGCGACCGCCTTCCGGCTTTCGCTTCCCATTCTGGGGGTCGATGGCTCGAACGCGAGCTCCTGCACTCACTGCCCGGCCAGAGGCAAGGTCTTCGCCAAACCGGGAACCGTCATCGGCCTGGACCGGCTCAACGGCCGGCTCGCCGTGGCGGACCAGAGCCAGGCCGGCTACCTGCTGACCGACGACGGCCATGTGGTCATCTTCGTCGTACTCGTCAACTCCGCCACCGCCCCCGACATTCAGGGGGTCATGCGCGTCTTCGACGACACCAACCAGATCTCCGCGCTGCTGCAGGAGGAGGCCTCGGCACACCTGTGACGGCGCGTGGCAACCGGTACCTGCGCCGAGGGTCCGCAAAACGCCCGGGATCGCCGCTCTTCACCGGCCCCGGGCGTGCGATCACGCCTAGCGACGGTCCGCCAGCAATAACTCTGCGTGACTCCCAGGCCACGGTTCCCCCGCGAGCGGGCCCGTCAGGGACAATGCCGAAACGATGACATCGACGCCTTCCGGACCGGCACGGGCCGGGTACGCGCCCTTCGCTCACCTCACCGTGCCCAATGCCGCCCTCTATCGCCGGGTGATGGGCGCGTTCCTGTCGGCCAAGGAGCGCTTCGCGGTGCACTTGCGGCCCGAGGACGTGCACGCAGTGCTGGCGCCCGAGCACCGGCCCGCCGAGCTGGACACGGTGGTCAAGGCGCTGGACAGCCTCGTGGAGTGGGGCAATCTCCGGGCGGATCCGGACACCTCCCGGGTCACCGCGGTGGAGGACTTCTACCGCAAACGCTTCATCTATCAGCTCACCCAGGCCGGCGAGGCCGCAGAACTCGCGCTGTCCGCCTACGACGAGGCGCTGGGGCGGCGCGGCGCCCTGCAGGCGGTGGCCCTTCAGGACATCGTCACCCAGTTGCGGGCGCTGCTGGTGATAGCCGCCGAGCAGGAGGACGGTGAGCCGGACGCGGCCAAGGCTCATCTGGCGTTGTCCGCCCTGACCGGCCGCTTCGAGGCGCTCGCGGAGAACGCGCGGGCGTTCATGGGCTCCCTGCAGCGCACCATCGATCTGCACGATGTCGAGGTCGAGGTGTTCCTCGCCTACAAGGACCGGCTGATCCAGTACCTGGAGCGGTTCATCCAGGATCTGATCACCCTGGGCGGGCGGATCGCTCTGATCATCGGTGAGCTGGAGGACCAGGACCGGGTCGGGGCGCTGCTGCGGCTGGCCGCGGCACGAGAGGCCGCCGATGCCGCCCCGGACGAGGCCGAGAGCGCCGAGGCGCAGGCGTACGCGCGGTGGGTGGCGAAGTGGTCGGGGCTCGCGGCCTGGTTCGTGTCGGCGGACGGGCGCGAGTCTCAGGCCCGCCTGCTGCGGGGACGCGCTCTCGGCGCTATTCCGCAACTCCTCGCGGTCGTACGGCAGTTGAACGAGCGGCGGGCGGGGCGCTCTGATCGTTCGGCGGACTTTCGCACCTTGGCCCGCTGGTTCGCCGAGGCCCCCGACGACCATGCTCGCCACCGGCTGTGGCGGGCGGCGTTCGGCCTGTATCCCGCGCGCCACCTCACCGTCGACGCGGACACCCTGGAGCGGCGAGCCGCCCGCCCGGTGCCCGCCTCCACGCCCTGGGCCGAGGCCGAACCGCTGCGGATCAGCCCCCAGTTGCGCCGCACCGGCAGCTACGAGCGGCGTGGCAGGACCCGCCGGGTGCAGGACCGGTCGCGGGATCGGCGGCGTCTGGCGGAGATCGCCGCCCGGCAGGCTCAGGAGATCACGGCCGCCCGCGCCCGCCTCGCCACGGACGGCACGACGAGGCTGTCCGCTCTCGGCGAGCTCGATCCGCTCGCCTTCGGCCTGTTCCTGCAGTTGCTCGGCGACGCCTTGGCCACCTGGCGCCCCGGCATGACGGCCACGGTGGCGACCAGCAACGACGGCACGATGGAGATCCGGCTCTCCGCCCTGGCGGACGGCACGACGGCCGAGATCCACACTCCCGGCGGTATCTTCCGCGGCCCCGACCACCTGGTCGAGATCACCGATCTCACCCGGAACGGTCAGGTGCGCGCCGACGACATGTACATGGGAGGGGAGCGATGACCACGCCCCTGGGCGAGGTGCTGGACGGCCGGCGCACCGCCGAGTTCCACAAGGCCGCCCGCGCCCTGCTCAAGGAGCCGTTGCTGCTCGCGCACGGCCCGTACGCGGATGAGTTCCGGCTGGTGCGCCGGCATGCCGGCGACCTGCGCGACTGGTTCGACCGCAACACCGGCTGGCCGCTGAGGGTGGATGCGGAGGCGGCGCGCCTCGGCCGCACCCCCGGCACTCTGGCCGACCCGACGCATCCGGCGCGCGAGGCCACCCGCACCCGCGTGCACTTCACCCGCCGCCGGTATGTACTGCTGTGCCTGGCGCTGGCCGCACTGGAGCGGGGCGAGGCGCAGATCGCACTCGGCCGCCTCGCCGAGCAGGTGGTGCTCGATGCCGCCGATCCCCATCTGGTCGGCGCCGGCATCGAGTTCACTTTGGAGCGGCGCGACGAGCGGCTGGATCTGGCGGCGGTGGTACGGCTGCTCATCCGTTACGGCGTGCTGCGGCGGGTGGCCGGGGACGAGGACGCCTATGTCAGCGGGGCGGGCGATGTGCTCTACGACGTCGAGCGCCGCGTTCTGGCCGGGTTGCTGGCCGCTCGCCGCGGCCCGTCGATGATCGCTGCCGAGGGTTTCGAGGAGCGGCTGACCGAGCTGACCGCCGAGAGCGCCCTGGACAGCGACGAACTGCGCTTCCGCGCCATCCGTCAGCGGCTGACGCGGCGCCTGCTGGACGATCCGGTGCTGTACTACGCCGAGTTGAGCGACGAGGAGCTTGTCTACCTCACCCGGCAGCGCGCCTTCATCACCGCCCGCATCACCGAACTGACGGGCCTCGTCGCAGAGGTGCGGGCCGAGGGCATCGCCATGGTCGACCCGCTGGATGACCTGACCGACGTGCGGATGCCCGAGCAGGGCACCCACGGACACGTCACCCTGCTGCTCGCCGAGCACCTGGCGGCCGCGACCGACGCGGTCGGCCGCGTGGAGCTGGAACGCCGGGTGCGGGAACTGGCGCAGGAACACGGTGGGTTCTGGTCCAAGAACGCTCGGCAGCCCGGTGCCGAAGGGGAGCTGGTCGACCTGGCACTGGCCAAGCTGACGGCACTGGGCCTGGTCACCACCGCACCCGGTGGCGTCGTGCCACTGCCGGCGCTGGCCCGCTACGCGGTCGGCGACACCGTCGTACGAGAGCCGGGGATTCCCGGTCCCCGCACCGCGCAGCGAAAGGCGTGAGAGACGTGACCGCCCTGCCCACTCCCCCGCCCGGCCGGTGGCGGCCGTTGCGCATCGGCCTGGTCGACCTCTTCTACTACGACACCGAGGAGTTCTGGTTCCGCGACGGGCGGCTGTTGCTGCGCGGCAACAACGGCACCGGCAAGTCCAAGGTCCTCGCCCTGACCCTGCCCTTCCTCCTCGACGGCGACCTGTCCGCGCGCCGGGTCGAGCCGGACGCCGACCCGGGCAAGCGCATGGAGTGGAACCTGCTGCTGGGCGGGCAGCACCCGCACCCCGAGCGGCTGGGCTACACCTGGATCGAGTTCGGCCGCCATGACGAGGCCACCGGACAGGACTGCTTCCTCACCCTGGCCTGCGGACTGAAGGCGGTGGCGGGGAGAGGCATCGCCCGGCACTGGTACGCCGTCACCGAACAGCGCGTCGGAGCGGAACTGCACCTGCTGGACGCCACCGGCACCGCGCTGTCACGCGACCGGCTCGCGGACGCGGTCATCGGGCGGGGCATGGTCTACGACACGGCCACCGCCTACCGCAGGGCGGTCGACGAGGCACTGTTCGGGCTGGGCGAGCAGCGCTACGCCGCCCTGGTGGACCTGCTCATCCAGCTCCGCCAGCCGCAGCTGTCGAAGCGGCCCAACGAGGCGGCCCTGTCGCGTGCGCTGACCGAGGCGCTGCCGCCCATGGACCAGGCGGTGATCGCCGACGTGGCCGAGGCGTTCCGGTCCCTGGACGAGGAGAAGGAGGAACTGCGGGCGGCCACCGAGGCCGAGCGGGCCGCCTCCGCGTTCCTGGACCACTACCGTCGCTACGCCCGCGTCGCCACCCGCCGCCGCGCCCGGCTGCCCCGGCACGAGCACGCCCGTTACGAACAGCTGGGCCGCGACCTCGCGCAGGCCCAGAGCGAGCGGTCGCAGGCCGAGCAGGACCGCGAGGAGATCACGAAGCGGATCGGGGAGTTGGAGGAGTCCGCCGCGCGGCTGAAGGCGCAGGAGGCCGCGCTGCGCGAGGGCCCGGAGATGCGCAGTGCCCGGGAGCTGGAGCAGGCGGCGGCCGACGCCCGACGCACCGCTTCGGAGGTGGCCCGCGCCGAGGCGGACCGGGGCCAGGCCGCCCAGGCCCACACCCGTGCCCTGGGCCGTCTGGAGAGCGCCGGCCGACGGCTTGCGTCGGCCGAGCAGCAGGTGGCCGACACCCTCGCCCGTGAGCGGGATGCGGCCTCGGCCGCCCGCCTCGACGGTGAGCTGCGCAGCGAGGGCGCACCGGAGCCCGAACTGCGCCGCGCGGCGGAGGAGTCGGTGGCGCGCAGGCGGCGCACCCTCGACCACGTCGAGGAGCTGGTCTCACGCACCGAGCAGGCCGCCGCCGAGCGGCGCGCCGCCGCACGCCGCCTGGACGAGGCGCAGACCGAGGCCGGACACACCGCCGAACGACAGGCGCGGGCGGAGGTGACGGCGGAGGGGGCGGGCCGGGCACTGGTCGCCGCCGTACGCGAACACCTGGCATCCTGCGAGGAGTTGACGCCGCAGGATCCGGTGGGCCTCCTGGACGGCCTGCAGGACTGGGTCACGCACCTGCGGGGTCCCTCGCCCGCGCGCGTGCACACGGCCGACGCCCATCGCGCCCGGGCCGCGGACCTGGCCGACCAGGCGGCCGCCCTCGGGCAGCGGCTGACCGAACTGACGGCGCGGCGCACCGAGACCGAACGGGAGCTGGCCGACCTGGAAGCCGGCGGTCAGCGCGGCCCTACGCCACCCCACACCCGCACCCCCGGCCTGCGCGAGCAGACACCCGGGGCGCCCCTGTGGCGTCTGATCGACTTCCACGACCACGTCACCGCTGCCGAACGGGCCGGCTTGGAGGCGGCGTTGGAAGCCTCCGGCCTGCTCGACGCCTGGGTGCGCCCGGACGGCACCGTGCTGCAGGCCGACGGCCACGACGTCCTGCTGTCGCCCGGTGCCCCGCTGACCGGGAGCACGCTGGAGGCGGTGCTGCGTCCGGCCGTGGACCACGGGGACGCCCGCGCCACGGCAGTGGGTGAGCAGACGGTGGCCCACCTCCTGGCCGCCGTGGGCCTGGGCTTGGGCGGGCCCGGCGACACCTGGGTCTCGATGGACGGCCGCTACCGCGTCGGTGCCCTGACCGGCAGCTGGTCGAAGCAGGCCGCCGTGTACGTGGGCGAAGGCGCCCGCGAGGAGGCGCGCCGGGTCCGGATCGCCGCCCTGCGCGATGAACTCGGCGCTCTGGCAGGGCAGGTGGAGCGACTGGAGGCCGAACGGACCGAGGTCGCCCGGTGCCGCCGTACCCTGGACGCCGAACTGGCCGCCGTTCCCGACGACGCCGACCTGCGCCACGCGCACGCGCTGGCGGCGGCAGCCGCGGACGCCGCCCACCGGGCCCGTGCCCGCCAGGAGGAACGCTCCGCGGACCTGGCCGCGGCAGCCGGGCAGGAAGCCGGAGCCGCGACCGAACTCACTGACACCGCGGCCGCCGTGAACCTGCCCGCCGACCGGCCCGCGCTGGCCGCCGTCCGCCAGGCGCTGGCCGACTACACCGCCGTCTTGGCCGCCCTGTGGCCGGCCCTGCGCGAGCACGGCGATGCCGGGCGTGCGGTGGCCGACGAACGCGCGGACGTCGAGCAGGCCGGCGCCCGGGTCGCCGAACTGGCCCTGCGCGCGGAGGAGTCGGCGCGCCTGGCGGCCGCCGCCGACGAACGCCACACCACCTTGCGCTCCACCGTCGGCGCCGCCGTCGCGGAGCTGGAGCAGCGCCTGGCCGCCACCGCCACGGCCCTGGCCGCCTGTGAGCGCGACCAGCGCCGCTGCCGTGAGGAGCACGCCGATGCCGGCCGGCGCGTCGGCCGTGCGGAGGGCCGTATCGAGCAGTTGGAGAAGGACGTGACTGAGGCCGCCGCCTCCCGCGCCGAGGCGATCGCCGCCCTGCAGCGGTTCGCGTCCACCGGCCTGCTCACGGTCGCCCTGCCCGAGGTGGCCGTACCCCCGCTGGACGACGGACCGTGGGCGGCCACCCCCGCCGTCGCGCTCGCCCGCGCCATCGAGGCACAGCTGTCGGGCCCGTCCGGCACCGACGACTCCGACGGCGCGTGGGAACGGGTCCAGAAACGGCTCAGCGAGGAGTACAAGAAACTCCAGGACGCCCTCTCCCGCGGCGGCCACAGCGCAACCGCCCGCATGGTCGAGGACGGCATGGTCGTCGACATCGTCTACCAGGGCCACCGACGGAGCGTTCCCGAACTGACCGCCGCCCTCACCACCGAGGTGAGCGAACTCGCGCGCATCCTGTCCGCACACGAACGCGAGATCCTCGAAACCCACCTGCTCACCGAGGTCGCCGGCACCCTGCAGGAACTGATCGCCGCCGCCGAACGCCAAGTACGGGCGATGAACGCCGAACTTCAGGAGCGGCCCACCTCCACCGGCATGCGGCTGCGCCTGGTGTGGCGCCCCTCCCGCAAGGCACCCACGGGCCTGGCCCAGGCGCGCGAACGCCTGCGCCAGTCCGCGGACGCCTGGGCTCCCGAGGACCGGGCGGCGGTCGGCGAGTTCCTGCAGACGGAGATCGCCCGCCGGCAGTCCGACGACACGGCGGGCAGCTGGCTGGAGGTCCTCACCGCGGCCCTGGACTACCGGGCCTGGCACGAGTTCGGCATCGAACGCCACCAGCACGGCACCTGGGTGCCGGCCACCGGCCCCGCCTCCGGTGGCGAACGCGTCCTGGCCGTGTCCGTACCCCTGTTCGCGGCTGCCTCCTCGCACTACGCCACGGCCTCCCCGGACGCCCCGCGTCTGGTCACCCTGGACGAGGCCTTCGCGGGCGTGGACGACGACTCGCGCGCCAAGTGCCTGGGCCTGCTGCACGCCTTCGACCTGGACGTGGTGATGACCAGCGAACGCGAATGGGCCTGCTATCCGCAGGTTCCGGGCATCGCCATCGCTCAACTCTCCCGCGTCGACGAGATCGCCGCGGTCCTGGTGACGCGGTGGGAGTGGGACGGGGGTGAGCGCGTACGCGGCACCGAACCCGACCACCACCTGGCCACCGTCCCCGTCCAGGCGCCACCGCCCCTCGGCACGACGCCGGCCGCGCCCGCCGGGGACACGGAGTCCGGCCAGGCACCGACTCCCCTCGGCTCGACGCCCGCCGCACCCGCCGAGGACCAGGTCTCCGGCCAGGACGCCCTGTGGCCGTGAACGATCCCGAGGAGGCCGACGACGGCGACGGCGACCGCATCCGCCGCTCGCTCGGCGATCCCCGACCGCTCAGCCGCGCCGATGGCGACGGCGACGGCGACGGCGACGGCGACGGCGACGGCGACGGCGACGGCGAACAGCCCAGCATTGTCGACGGCAATCCCGAACAGGCCAGCCACGTCGACGGTGACCGCCTCGCCCGCCTGCTCGGCGACCCCGGCCTGACCTGGCTGGTCGAGCGCGTACGGCGCCGCATGGAACGCGAGGAACCCCTCACTGGCCCGGTCACGCTGACCACTCCCACCACCGCCGAACGCGCAGCCGCCGAACGCCTGCTGGGCCGCGGCCCGGGCGCCGGACGCTCGCTGACGGTGCGCCTGGAGGCGGTGGACGCCGTACTACGCCGCTCCGCCATCAGCCCCGGGGGCCTCGCGCCCGCGATCACCGCGCTCACCGGCCCGGTCACTGCAATCGCCGACGTACGCCGACGAGAAGCGGAAGCCTGGCAGGACGCCTACACCCCACTCGCCGACGTGAGGCCCGAACTGACCGCCTGGGCCGACCGGTTGCGCCAAGAGGGCCTCGTACGCCGTCTCGCCCGCACCCCACCGGCAGCGAAGACGTTGCTCACCAACACCACCACGGTCCTGCAGGAGCTGCCCGCCAATCCGGCCATCTCCTTGCCTGCCTTCGCGGCCACGGTACTCGGCGACGCCCACGCACTCGACGACGGAACCCCGCTCGCCACCGTTGTCCTGTCCGCGGTGCGGGTGTTGACCGACTTCCCGGACGGCAGCGGAGCCGAGTGGCGCCGCGAGGCCTGGGCCTCGGCCGGCCTCCTCAGGGACGCCCTCTCCTCCACGGTCCTCACCTTGGGCCTGCGCGGCACCCCGGCATTGGACTGGATGACCGACGCCGGCGAACCGGCCGTCCTGACCCTGCGCCAGCTCACGCACACCCCACCGCGGAGAGCACCTGCGGTCGTGTACGTGTGCGAGAACCCGACCGTCCTGGCTACCGCGGCCGACGCCCACGGCCCGGTCTGCCCGCCTCTGGTCTGCCTTCAGGGCCAGCCCTCGGCCGCCGCCCTCACCTTGCTCCGCCACCTCCACACCCATGGCTCCACACTCCGCTACCACGGCGACTTCGACTGGGGCGGCGTGCGCATCGCCGAGACCTTGCTGCGGCGGGTGCGCTGGCAGCCCTGGCGCTACACGGCGGCCGACTACCGCACGGCGGTCACCGCGACGCCGCTCGCACCGCCACTGACCGGCACACCGGCCGAGGCCACGTGGGATCCCGGGCTGTCCCTGGCCCTGGCCGAACTCGGGGTGCGGATCGAGGAGGAGACCGTCCTGGACATCCTCCTGGCCGACTTGATGCGCTGAGCCGGGAGTGGCCCACAACTGAGGTGAACGAATTCACCGCGAGTCCCGACCGTCGGACACGCACGCCCACGAGTTGGGGCGCGCCCGTGCGGTCGCCGACTGCGGTATCTCGTCGGTCGAACGGCGGCGGCCTCCTCATCAGTTGGTGTCGTCGACGAGCCGGGAAGCACCAGAAGTGTGCGGGAATGGCCCTGGCCCTCCCCGGCCGCCGCTACATGGTCGACGTTGAGGCAACCGCCCCCTAGGGCCTAACGGCCCCTTTTCCGGCGGCAGTTAGGTCGAACGGCCCTGCGGCCCGCCGGCCCGTCACCGACCACTCGATCTCTTTGCCAACCCATGACGAGCCAGAGAGGTTCTTCGGACCCCCCACATCCGTACGTGCCGTGTGTGCGGGATCCGATGAACCGGATCAGGAGACACGGTGCTCGTTTCACGGAAGGCGGCGGGAACTCTCTTCATAGGTGGTGCGGTCAGCCTCACCCTCGGTTCCCTCCTCTACCCCGCCATGCTCGGAGTCCAGAAGGTCAGCAGCGCACCCTCGCGGGTCGTCACCCACCCGGCGACCGGCCCCCTGACGGCAGCGGACCGGGACTTCGTGGTCAAGGTGCGCGCGGCCGGCCTGTGGGAGTACCCCGTCGGCGAAAAGGCGTTGAAGAAGGGAACGACGAAGGCGGTCAGAAGCGCTGGAGAGCAGTTGGTCGCCGGGGACGCCGCGTTGGACGCCGCCTGCCGCAATGCCGCCGCCCAGTTGGGCATCACGCTGCCCAACCAGCCATCACCCCAACAGCAGGGCTTCGAGTCCCGCCTGAACGCCGAGAGCGGCAAGCAGTTCGACACGGACATGGCCACCACCGTCCGCACGACGAACGGCCAGTTCCTCACCACGATCGCAGCCGTCCGCACCACCACGAGGAACACACTGATCCGCGCCCTGGCCAACCAGGCCAACAACACCGTCCTGGACCACATCTCCGCCGTGGAGAAAACCGGCCTGGTCGACTTCACCCAGGTCCTCGCCCAGGAAACCACCGCCCCCAACCTCCCGGCCCAGGACCTGACTCCACCACCCGCGGCCGCAGGCCAGCCCCAGGTCGTCCTCACTCCGCCCTCCAACAGCAAGGTGTCGCCGAACCCGACGGTGGGATGAGATGCGGCCCGGGGGCGAGCCACCTCCGCCGACCTGGCGGCCGTTGGGTTCGGCCCCGGCCTCCCACCTTCCCGAAAGGCGCTACGCCAGGAGGCCGCGGTGCGCGAGGGCCCGGAGACGCGCTGCGCCCGGTCGTCCCTCCCCCGCACCCGGGATCCTAGAAGTGCTCCTGGCCTGCGCCGTGATCACGCCATCCGAGAAGTCAGTCATCCCTTCCGGTGTTCGGGCTGGGCAGGAGCGTCCGGCGTGCCCAAAGGCCCAGCAGTACCGTCCCGCCGACCAGAAGCGGTACCGGGTCGGCAAGGGGGTCCAACACGAATCCGAGCACCGTGACGGTACAGACGGTGAGGACAATGAATGCGGCGGCGCCCTCCACCCCCAACCGCAGCGTCGGCCGGCCGGCACCCAGGATGGTCGCACCGCCGGGCACCCAAGGGCCGAACGCGACCACCAGCAGCCCTGCGGTGACGCAGGCGTCGGCCAGCCGGGAAGACATCACCTCGGGGACATGCTGGCCGGCCCCCCACAGCCGCAGGGTGTCGCCGATCAACGTGAGAGCCAGTCCGACGACTGCCACCCACACCGTGGCCTGCTGATCGCTCCGGACGAGACGGCGCAGAGCAACCAAGAACCCCAGGAAGGCGACTTCCGCCGCCCAGAGGACGCCGACCACTCCCGTCTCCAGATGCCAGCCTTCGCCAGCTCCCCGCAGCAGAAGCCATCCCGTCATGAACACGGACCCGGCTGCGACAATCCCGTCCAGCACGCGCAGCAGCCATATCTGCCGCCCCGTCCCGGCGTCGGCCGCGACCACCAGTCCGGCCATCCCCAGGCCGACCGCCATGGTCACTCCGGTGACCACCAGCCAACCGCGCAACGTTCGCACGTCCAGCCCCCACGCCAGGGGGTGGGTCGACAACACGTTGACCGCGACCCGGTACACGCACCCGGTCCCGGCAGAGGCTGCCAACAACAGCAGACGCGTCCGTACCCGGCCGCTCACCCCGCACGCACGGAGCACCAAGGACACCGTCAACACCCAGCAGCCGACGGACGGACCGAAGCCCGCCAACCACGCGGACATACTTCCAATAGCCCACCACCCGGCGGCAGCCAGCGCCGTTCCCACCAGGCATGCCACACCGACCGCGACCCACACCCCCGCCCTGGTCCGACGGCAGCGGCCCGGCCGGGACCCGGGCACGTCCGGCGAGTTCCCCAAGCCCAACATCAGGTGCGCCTTTCAACCGTCACCCGCCCGCAGGACCTCTCCTGCAGCCGCCGGATCCCCTCGAAGACCGTAAAGGGCTCACCACCAGCACCGACAGGAAAGAACGGCTGATTCACTCGTACTGTGTACAGGGGGAAAACCCCGTGCCGCTCCGTCGGGCCCGGGACCAGGTCGCGCTCACCGTCCACGCCCGCCGGCCGGCTGAGGCGTCCCGGAAACCGATAGATGCCTCGGCCCCTGGCGGCTCCTCCCGGGGGGCGATGTCAGCGGTCACCGAACTCACCGCCCGGCACCTCGTTCCCTGCACCACGCGTGCACACTTCGACGGGACTCCCGGAACCGCACGGGAGTGCCCAGATACGGAGGTCCCGGCCAGGGCAAAAGCGCAGGGGCGAATGTAGGCAGATGGGGACGGCAACCGAGGCCCGTCGAACAGCACGCGGCGACCGCGGCACAGCGAGCGGTCCTGGCCGAGGCGAACGAATCAGCCGCCCGGCCATGGAGACGTTCGCTGCTGTTCGCCGCTTCTTGCGACGCCCGCAGCATGAACCGCCGCGGGGCTGCCGACCATGCCGACCCGGACGGTGACCTGTGCTTATGCGAGTTGCGCCGCGGGAGGGGTCGGACAGTTGTCGGCAGGGAGATCGGCCTGGACGGCAGCCAGGTCGAGAGCGGTGCCTCGCATCGTGACCGTGGCGTCATGGTCGCGGATGCGGTCGTAGTCGACCGGGGGTGTCTCCGGTACGCGTGGGTGCGGCAGACGCGCCACCTGCCCCCGGGAAGCGGGGCCGACGAGAGGGCCTTGGACGGTGGCGACCGTGCGGCCGGCGGTACGAGAAATCAGTCAGCGCGATGCCATCACTTGCTGCCGCTGCGGCCATGAAACCGAAGCACGCGAGCACGGATTGCTCAGTCGCCGGCTTCGAAGTCGAGTCGCTGTGCGTCGTCAGGGAGCCAGGGGGGCGAGGGTCCGTTGCGCCAGGTGTCGTGGCAGGCCAGCACCGCGTCGATGAAGCGCCTCGGCGGGAGATAACTGTGCGCCTGCACGTAGTGGCCGATGAGGAATGGAGCGGCGAAGACCTTGGTGAGTGAGACCGGGACACGGATCTCGCTGCTGCCGCGGGGCGCACCAGGCGTGTCGTCGTCTGCGTCGCACAGTTCGCACGGGTGCGTTCCCAGGGTGGCGTTGACGTACTGGCCGTGCAGGATGCGGTCGAGTTGTTCAACGAAGCCGGGTGGGGGTGATCCAACGGCGAAGGGGTGGCCTGCCGCGAGCCAGCCGACGTTGATCCGCGTGTAGCGGGGGGTGAAGGTCACCACTCGTGTGCCCTCGCCCTCCCAGAAGGTGTCTTCCGGCTCCTCGGTGTAGAGGCTCAAGTCTTCGTAGAAAGTCACCGCCGATCTTTAGCATGTCCTGCCGCGAGCACGGTTCCTGGGGTTATCGATACGTCAACCGCCGCCAGCAGATGAGGGCGCAGGCGAGGGAGACCACGGCATCGTGGAGTTCGAGTCGTCGTTCCCAGCGGATTGCGAGGCGCTTGAACTAGTGCAGCAGTGCGAAGGTCTGCTCTACGACGCTCGTTCTCGACGGGAGTGAGCATCTCCAGCAGAATGTCTACCTGCGGTTATGGAAGGTCTCAATGAGCTCGAAGAGCGCGGTCGAGAGCTCCAGGCGGACGCACCACCGTCGGCGGTCGGGTAGTTCGGCTGAAGCCGAGCCCAGAAGGGCTCCATCATGGCGTCACTCGACCAGGAAGCCCCGCTCGGCGTCAGGTGGACCTGGACGACTCGCCGTGCAGCTCGCAGACACCACCAGCCCCGGCAACAAATACGCGCGACCGGTCGCCACGCCTTCGCCGATCAGATCACCGGGATCACCGGCGGTGCCAGCCCAACGAGGGCGTCGTCTTCCAAGATGAGAAGTCCGTCGACTACCTCGTACGCATCACCCGGGCCCCCTGAGCGGCGCGCCCCTTGTATCAGGCCCGCCCACCACAAGGCCCGCAATTCCTCTACCCTCCGGACGAACAGTGCGCTTCTGCCGCGCGAAGCATCAACTGCGATGCCATGGAGCTCCTTACCCTTCCGACTGAAAGCCGGTCAAGCGGGGGTGATATTCAGGCCTACCGCACGTAAAAATTCTTTTCAAGGCAGAGGAAAGCCTGTTCGCATCTACTACTCCGGGGGCGAATTGGAACAGGATTTCACGGTCGGGCAGCCTCATGACACGAGCCGTCTTTTCGGAGAAGACGATGCGTACAGAGTTAGTTTTAAGATCAACTTCGGAGACCCCTCCGAAGCTAGTAAGCCCCTCGGTGTCAGTAACGCAATAGGACTCGCCCTCAGGCCAGTTGCTATTTTCCTGGTAATCATTGTTCCGGAGATTTGCCGTGAAGATGATATCCAGACCCTCCTCGTTGGAATACTCACCCATTCCAACGAGGAGCATGGGGGCTTCGTCATCGATTTCAATGTCGCGAATCGTGAGAGTCACCATAGTTCTACTTCCTAACCTGCGGGTCCACGCCACCAATACTGCCGAATGCCGTCTTCCAACCAGGTGTACACCCAGTTCGTGCCGGTAGAAAGGGCGGCCTCCTCCATCTGAGCCTGGCACCAGTCACAGGGCGGCAGTGCCCCTTCGATGAGATACGTATCTCCTGGAATGGCGGGCGATCGCCCGAGAAGGGGATCGTCACCCCCCTTCCAGTAGACGTGGGGCACGCCAGCCACGCGCGTGGCCCGTGACTCAGTGTGCGAGATCAAGCCTCCCTTGTACTTGCCTTGCGCTTTCTCCGCATCGGACTGCCTTCCCGCCCAATAGGTGGAAGGCCCCTCTTCGCTTGGCCTCGGCCCTCGAATGTTCCCTGCCCCATCCATGACGGTAACTTCAGCAACGTGCTTGGGGCACTCGTTGTGAACGAGCGCCTGGCATGACGTGACTGGTGACCACGTAGACGTGGCCGTTGCTTGCGGTATTCAGAGCATGGCCTTGGCGCAACTTGCCAGCAGGGACCCAGGTGTGTGTGGTGTCGTCCCAGAACAGGTGGTTGTCGGTGGTGTGGAGGGTGGCGGTGTGGCCGTCCTTGGTCCGGATGGTCAGGTCCAGCAGATTGTGATCGTGATTGATCAACACGTGCTGCACCGCTCGGGCGCCTTGATGCTTTCCGGTCTTGGCATCGGCTGCTTCGACCTTGTCACCGGGCTTGATGTTACTGATCGGTTTGGTCTCGCCGTTGTCCAACAGGACCCGAGTATCAGGCGAGAAGCTGCAAGTGTCTTTTGGAGTCGAGGTGCTCGTGCCCTTACTCGGGGTGTCCGGTGCCGCCGCTTCGGAATTGGCGTGCTCAGCTTCGGCCTGGGCATCGGCCTTCTTGGCTGCGGCACCCCTGGCTGCCGAGGCGTCTTCATTGGCTTTCTTGGCCGCGCTGGCCTCGGCTGCCAGCTCGTCGGCATATTCTTCTGTTGCCTCGGCTGCAGCACCGCCCAGTCCCAGGATGACGCGTGTGCCGGTAAGCAGGCTCCCGCCCGCCTCGGCGTCTGCGGCACCTAGGGCCAAGCCGCTGACGCAGTCCACGATGCCGCTTTCCACGCACGCGAGGACTAGGAGCAGTGCAGGGGGCGCGAGGACGCTGGCGATCATGGCTCTGCCGCCGCCATAGCTCTCGCACCTGTTGGTGCCGAAGTCAGCTGGCTGGCAAGGGACTTCACCCAGGGTCGGAGTCGGGGTCTGCGTTGAAGTGGGCGTCGGGCCCATCGGGGGTGTGGGTGTGGTGGTCGGCGTCGGCGAGGCGCTCGTCGAACCGTTGGAGGTGTCGGTGCTGCCACTTCGGCCACCACCGCCGGGCGGGTTGTACGGCGTCTTCCCGGTGTTCTGCCCGCCGTCGGGACAGATGTCCTTGGGGCATCGGCCGGACGGGTCGGAGCTCGACGCCGGGTTGTCGGCGGCGTAGGAGTAGCCGCCCATCTGGTTGGGATCGCCCGCCTCGAAGACCGGGTCGGGGGTGAGGAAGCGACCCTGCATCGGGTCGTAGTTCCGTGCTCCCAGCAGGTCCAGCCCGGTCACCGAGTCGGCCGGTTTGCCGAGGAAGCCGTGGTTCTCGTCCGCCGACACCCACGACGACGGCTCCGTGCCCCGCGGGTTGCCGTACGGGTCGTAGTAGCGCCGGGTGGCCGCCAGGGTGGAGGCGTCGACGGCCGTCGTCGCGGTGCCCTGGGACGTGGCGACCTGATAGGTGACGGAACCGGAGCTGGAACGGGTGACCCGCGTGCCGTCCGGGCCCGCGTAGTACCGCAGGCCCGTGCACGTCTTCGCGGCCACGTCCAGCGTCAACTGCTCGGCGCCACCGAAGAGATACAGGACGCGGGTCTTGTCCGTGCCGCCGACCGCCGCCGTCTGCTCCAGCAGGTTGCCGTCGGCGTCGTACAGGTACTTGCTGGTGCGGGCCGTCGTGCCGGTCGGCGTCGAGACCGTCGCCGTCCGGCCCTCGGCGTCGTAGGTGAAGGTCTGCGTCTGGCCGGCCGGCAGCGCTCCGGCCGTGATCGTCGACCAGGTCTGACCCTTGCCGCCGCAGGTCGTGGCCGTCAGTTGTGTGCCCTTGGTGGCGCTGGCGCTCGGGTCGGTCAGACACAGGGTGCTCTTGGCCGCGTTGACGAGCGTTCCGGTCGACGTCACGCGCCACTTCTGCGTGGCGTCGGAGGAGCAGGTGTCGGCCACCACGCCGGTTCCGGAGGTGGTCGCGTTGCTGGCGGTGTCCAGGCAGAAGCCGCCCGCCTTCACCGTGCCGTCGGTGCCGATCGTCCACTTCTGGGCCGTAGCCGACGAACTGCACGTGGTGACATCGACCTTGGCACCCGAGCCCGTCTCCTCGACGCACAGCTTGCCACCGCCGGAGAGAGCGAAGCCGGTGGCGATCGGTCCCGTCGTCTTCGTCGCGCGGCTGACCGTGTTGCCGGCGTTCTTGCCGGCTATGTCCGTGTACGACGGTGTCTGTGTCGCCGTACCCGTGTCGGGGTTGCTGGTCGTTGTGGCGCCCGCCTCGTTCGGGTGCGCGACGGCGGTCGTGGCGTCGACGCCCGGGTACGACGTCGACTGGGTGGTGTCGGCCGCCGCGTTGCCGGTCGGATCGTGATCGACCATGCTCGTGCGGTCGCCGAGCAGGTCGTAGGCGTACGTCTGCCAGTACGGCGCCGGGCCGCCCACCGTCTTCGTCTTCACCGGCGCCGCGCTGGTCTGCACGGAGGCCGAGGTGCAGCCGCCGACCGCCCCCACCGGCGCGGTGCCGGAGTCGGTGATCCCGGCGGTGTCCGTCCAGGCGGCGGTCAGCCGTTGGAAGGAGTCGTACGTGAAGCACTGCGTGTCGTGGGTGGTGTTGTTCTGCAGGTCGTCGGTGGCGGTGAGCTCACCGGCCTGGTTGTAGCGGTAGTTGACGACGTCCAGGGCTGTCGTCGATGTCTGCGCCATGCTGCTGGTCTGCGTCGTGCGGCCGGTCGTCGCGTCGTACTGGGCGAAGGTCGCCAGTTCCTTGCCGACCGGTCCGTAGTTGGCCTGCAGGACCCGGCCGAAGGGGTCGTGGACCGTTCCGTCCAGGTAGGAGGGCGTGTTGGCGGGGCTGATGTCACCGCCGAATCCGTCCAACTCGCCCTGCAGCGTGTAGCCATAGCCGATCCGCTCGGCCGGCAGGCCGCCGTCGGCCTTGTACTGGGTCGTCGCCAGCAGGCCGACGTTCGGCGTGTACGTCGACGTCAAGGTGTAGGTGACCGTGCCGCTGTCCTTGCCGGCCGTGCCCGGGAAACCGTCCGCGGCGGGGACGGTCAGCGTCGAACCCAGAGGCTGGTAGGCCGTGTTGTAGCCGGTGACGGCCTCGGTGTACGCGCTGCCGCTCGCACCGCCGACATAGCGGGTGGAGGAGGTCGGGTAGCCCTTGGCGAGGGTGTCGTACACCCGCGAGATCTGTCGCTTGGACGGGTCGGGCGTGGCGGACCAGGGGGCCGCGTACTCAGCCGTGACTCGGTTGTCCCAGTCGTAGCTGTAGGAGAGGACCTGGCCTCGCGGGTCCGTGCTCTGGAGCAGGTTTCCGAGCGCGTCGTACTTGTCGAAGGTCGTCGTGCCGGTGTCGGGGTCGGTCTGGGAGGTCTTCTGGCCGAGCAGGTCGTAGTGGTAGGACCAGGTGTTGCCCGCGCTGTCGCTGACCGAGTCGACCTGGCCGGCAGGCGTGTAGGTGTAGCGGGTGGTGGCGTCGGCTGCCGGGGCCGCGCCTGCCGTGCCCTGCTTCCACAGGGCCGTGCTTCCGTCGCCGGCGACTACCGCGAGTGTGGAGTCGTTGCGGATCTGCAGGGTGGCGCCGGTGGTCGCGGTGAGACCGGTGCTCCACTTGGAGGTGCCGGAGGCGGTGTAGACGGCGAGGTTGCCGTCGGTGCCGAACTGCGCGTAGGCGCCCGGGTTTCCGCTCGTGGCACTGGACCAGACGGTCTTGCCGGTCGTGAGTGCGGAGAGGACCAGGTTGCCGTCGGCCTGCATGGTCAGGCGCACGCTGTTGGAGGTCAACGAGGTGCCGGACGGGATGATGCTGCCGCCCTTGAGGGTGACCGTGGCGGCGGTGTTCTTCACCACGGACTTGACCGTCTGGCCAAGTGCGTTGGTGTAGACGGCGGTTGGCGATCCGCCTGCCGGTGGCGTGGAGTCGGTCTCGTCGGCGCCGGGGTAGGCAGTGGACGTGCTCCACTGCTTGATGGCCTGGTGCCACAGCGTGCTGGCGGTGGCGCGGCCCTGGCCGTCGTACGTGGTGGTCGTCTCGGCCGGGATCTCGTTCTCGTTGGCGGCGTACAGGTTGGCCGACGGGCCGTGGTCCGGCTCCGAGTACGGGGCGTACGACGCGCTCGGCCAGCCGTGGGAGTCGTAGAACGTGTCGGAGATGATCCGGCCGGAGTCCGAGTCGCCGTCGGCGGTCGTCTGGGTCTGCCGGGGCTGGAGCATGCCGTCGTAGATGCTGATCGACGTCGAGTAGGTGCCGTCCTCACGCAGGGTGCGGGTGGTGACGGATGACGGATCGCCGGGCTGGGTGATCGTTCCACCGGGGGCCGGGACGGCACCGGGGTTCACCGAGTAGGCGAACGTCATGTCCGCGCTCTGCGTCCCCTTGTCGCGTCCGGGCAGCCACACGGCAGTACGGCGCCCGAGGGCGTCGTAAGTGATGTCGGTGACGCGGTTGTTGGCGTCGACGTTCTCCAGGGGCACGCCGCGCAGGGCGTCCAGGGTCGACGTGACCTTCCACTTCTGCTGGTTGGTGGAGACGATCTGGGTGGGGTTGGTGTTGCCGCCCGCGCTGTTCCACTTGGGCAGGTAGTCGGTGTGGGTGCCGGTGCCCGTGGCGTCGAGGGCGTCGGTGACACGGCCCGCGCCGTCGTAGGAGATGCCGCTGGTGGTACGCCAGTTCTCGGTGCCGTCGTCGGCGAAGCCGGTCGCTATCTGGGTGCCGGTGACCTGCGGGTGGCTGATGGTGCCGTATGTGCCGAGGTCGGTGACGGAACCGTTGCCGTCGTAGTAGACCTTCTTGTCGGACAGCAGGGTGTCCTTGCCCGGGGCGGTGCCGCAGGGACCGGAGACCGTGGTGATGCGGTCCGGGTAGGCGAGCAGCATGGTGTTGGCGCCCAGCAGCGCGGGTGCCGCATAGCCCGTCGTCGTGCACTTCTCCTGTGCGGCCACGGAGACGTCGCCGTGCGCGTCCACCGATTGCACGCGACCTTGGTCGTCGTAGACCGAGTCGGTGCGCGTGTGTCGCCAGGTGCCGTCGCTGAGGCGGGCGTAGCCGTGCGTCTGGGTGGACTTGATGCGGTGGGCGGTGAGGTCGGGCAGGGTCGCCTTGTCCGGCTTGGTCTCGCCGGGATGGTCCTCCTGGGTCCAGGCCGTCCATGAGGTGCGGTCCGCGTGTGCGGTCGTGGTGAAGGTGAACGGTCCGTTGACAGTGGACGCGTTCACCGTGCCGCCGGATGCGGTGTAGGTGTCCGACTGCAGTGCGCTGCCCGCGAGTTGGTCGGCGTCGGTGACCGTCTCAACGGTCTTGCCGCCCACGGTGGCGTCCAGGCTGACCGAGCGGCGGGAGCCGTCGGCCTTGTAGTCGCCGTCCATGCCCTGCAGGTAGGTGGTGGTCTGCTGGGTGACCGGCTCGGGGGCCTTGCCGGTGCGCACGGTGACGTTGCGGAAGCCCCTGAACTGGTCCCAGGTGCGGTACTGGTCGTCCGTCAGGTCGGAGTCGTCGCGGTGCCAGGCGGCGCCGGAGTAGGCGTAGGTGGAGACTTGGGCCTCGGAACCTGCCGGGATCTTGGAGGAGTCCGGGTTGTACTGCGCGGCCACGGTCAGGTCGGCCACCGTGACGCTGTGCACGGTGGTCTTGTTGAACCAGTCGGCGATCGGCTTGGAAGCGCCCGGCACCGTCCAGTACACGGGGTAGCAGGAGTTGGTGTTGGAGTCCGCCGCCTTGATGTCGAGCGACTTGCCCGCGCACGGGTTCTGGTTGTACTCGACGGTGATCGACTCACCGGTCTCCGTCTGTACGTTGGCGATGCGCGGCCGGTACAGCGGCGGTGCCGACGGGGAGTCGTCGTTCACCCGGTTGTCGATCTCGGTGCCGGTGAAGGAGACCTGGTTGACGGCGATGTCCTTGTTGCCGTTGCCGTAGGTGTCCTTGCCGGTGTGCCGGATGGACTGCAGCCACATCACGGCCTGGAGCGAGCCGGCGTCCTTGGGGTCGACGGTGCTGCCGGTGACCGGGTCGACCGTGCCGCCGGCGTCGGAGTAGACCTGCCCGAGGTCATAGGAGTCGAGCGGGAGCAGCTTGTCCGTGTCGCCGTCCTTGACGTGGACCTTGGTCGTGATGCTGTCCAGCCTGGTCGTCGACCAGAAGGTGGGTGACGACACGATGCACACGTCTGTCGGCACCTTGGTCGCGTCGTCCGGCAGCTTGGTCTTGTCGGACGCGTCGCAGTGCAGGTCCCAGGGGACGTCCGGCCAGTGCGGGGCCGTGTTGTCGTCGAGGTTGCCGGCCGAGCAGTCGGTGAAGGAGGACGTCGTCTGGCAGCGCTGCTTGGAGGTGAAAACCACCTGGGCGGACGGGGTGCGGCCCGCCTGTTCGTCGTCGAGGGTGTAGCCGTACGAGATCGAGGAGAGTGTTCCGCCGCGGGTGTACGAGGTGAGGGTGCCGGTGTCGTCCTTGTTGTCGGTCGCTGTCGCCTGCCCGCCGCCGAGGTCGTAGTAGCCGGTCTCGCTCGCGTAGTCATAGCGCTGTACGAAGCCGCTCGGCGAGACGACGAAGTCCAGGTTCCAGCGCCAGCCCTCGGGCTTGTCGCAGCGGGACTTCTTGCCGTCGGCGTCGCTGTGGCACGGGTCGGAGGAGCGCGGGTGCAGAACCGGGACACCCCATGCGGAGTGCGTGGGGTCGTCGCCGGTGTCGGAGGAGGCCAGCCCCTTGGTGCCGGGGCCGGTGGGTGAGTGGTCGGCGCCGAAGTAGGCCGCGGTGCCGTCGGTGGTCAGGATGCGGAAGTAGGTGCCGTCGTGGAGGCCGTTGGCCGCCCCGGACAGTTCCTGCACGACGGTCCCGTCGTCGCCTTGGAGCCTGAACTCCCGTATTTCACCCGGGACTCCGGAGAGCGTGGTCGGGACGAGGACACCGGAGTGCGAGCCGAAGGAGACGGTCGCGTTGCCGTCGGCCCAGCACTCGTCGCCCGAGCCCTTGAGGAGCTTGTTGCCGTCGGAGTCGAGGAGCGAGCCGCAGGACCGGTACGACCGCTCCACGAACCCTGGCTGGTAGCTCCAGCCGTCGCCGATCCACGACGCCTGCGAGTTGCGGGCCGAGGTCTCGCCGTCCACCGCCTGCGAGTCGTACGACAGCGCTACGGACGGACCGGTGTCTCCGACCCCCGCCGGCATGTCGATCGGGTACGAGTACGTGTACGCGCCGGTTCCGGTGGCCTGCCAACTTCCCTCCGGGGTCAGGGAGGTGGCCGAGTAGTCGCCCTGCGAGCCGCGGCTGCCGGAGGTGACGGCGATCGCCGAGTCCGCGGTGGTCGTGGCGGTGAGCTGGTTCGCGGTGGCGCGGTTGACGGACTTCAGGGGTGTGCGGGTACGGCAGTCGGGCCGTTGCGGGGTCGTCAGGGCGCAGGCGGGAAGGCGGGTGAGGGTGAGGCGGGAGCCGTAGCCGCCGCCGTACGCCTTGGCGATGGAGGAGTAGTCGACGACCACGCTGACCTTGGCGGTGGGCGTCTTGGCCCCGTTCAGTCCGACCAGCAGTCCGGTGTCGGCGCCTGCGCGCAATGCCTGTGTCCGGGATGCGAGTTGGACGTGGACCTGCTGCGGCTTCGCCTTGCCGGACCAGGCCACCCAGACCGGCAGCGCACCTGCCTTGGCGAGCCGGGCCGTGAGGCCGACCGTGCGCGAACCGACGTGGGGCCAGGCGGGTGTCGCGGCCTTGTACCGGGTCAGCGGACGGTAGCCATGGGGGCGGAGCGTCTTGGGGCGGCTGAGATCGTGGTCGCCGACAGCGGGTGTGGTCGGCAGTGGCTTCGGCTTCCAGACCTCGCCGTGGAAGACGTAGGGCCCGATGCCGTTCTGCGCGACGGCGCCGGTCACCAGCAGCGCCATGGTCGCGAGCAGCGCGGAGACAAGCGTCAGCGTTCTTCGCACACCCACGTGAGAAGTACCCCCGTATGAAACGGACTTGGCGGTCCGTTGACTGAAAGGTCACGTGGTCGGCGTGATCCAGGAGAGGAGGCTAGGAATGGCGTCGAACCAACCTCAAGACTCTTTGCCAATGCCATGACAACCTTGTGATTGCTTTTGGCTTTTCCTGTGTACGTTTTGTGCCGGGGGAGCGAACATCACCGCCGCACGCCGTTGCTGACGCCCTGACCGCCGTCCAGCAGGCTTTTCGAGCGCGGATGGTCGCAGATCTCGCGTCTGCCCTGTCCGTCGTGCGAAGGAGCTGTTCCGTGTTGCCGTCACCAGCCCGTAGACCGGCGGTGTTTTCCGCGCTCGCCGCCCTACTGCTGACCGCGCTCGCCGTGCCGGCCGGTGCGGTCGCCGCCGACGAACCCGCCGACACCTCGGACCCGTTGCTCGCAGCACAGGCGAAGGCGGTCGCCGCCGGTACGTCCGTGTCAGTCGACGCACTGACCAGTGAGACCGACACCGTGACCGCCGAGGCGGACGGTTCCTTCACCAGGACCTCGTCCGTGCTGCCGGTGCGGGTGCGGCAGGACGGTGCATGGGTGCCGGTGGACGCCACACTCACCGGTAGCTCCGACGGCAGCTACTCCCCCAGGGCCACACCCAGCGGCGTGCGTCTGTCCGGCGGTGGCAGCGGGCCGCTCGCCACGCTCACCGACCCGGCCGGGCACAGCATGAGCCTGGCCATGCCGTTCACCCTGCCATCGCCGCAGGTCAGCGGTGACACGGCGCTCTACGCTTCCGTCCTGCCCGGCGTCGACCTGTCGGTGACGGTGACGGACCAGGGCGGCTTCAGCGACGTACTGATCGTGCACGACGCCAAGGCAGCGGCCGACCCACGGGTCCGCAAGCTGGCGGTGACGACGGACACCGACGGCCTGGCGCTGGCGCCCACCGCGGCCGGCGGCATGACGGCCAAGGCCCCGGACGGCTCGTTGTCGTACACGAGCCCACCGCCCTTGATGTGGGATTCGAGTACGACGGCCACACAGACGGCGTCGGTGAAGCCGGCCGCGTTCGTGCGGCCGGCCGCCGCCAGCGCTTCCACGCTCCCCGCCGCCGCGTCCTCGGCAACTGGACCCGGCCCCGGTGCGCAGGTCGACCAAGTGCCGATGACCACCACCGCCGACAGCATCACGCTCGCCCCCGACGCCTCGGTACTCGACGATCCGGGCACCCACTACCCGGTCTACATCGATCCGTTTGAGAACCCGGTGCCCAGCAAGGCCAGCGCCTTCGACGAGGTGTACTCCAGCTCCGCCTGCTCCGACGCCCCGCAGTACAACAAGCCGCAGACCAACGGCGAGGGCGTCGGCTACCAGCGCTGGGGCGGGGCCTGCGGGGTCGGTCTGGAACGCTCGTACTACACGATCAACACCTCCGGCCTCGACCCGTCCATGACCGTCATCAAGGCGCAGGTGGACGTGAGCACCACCTACGCCGCCAGTCTCGACTGCTCCCACGACCAGCCGATCACCCTGCACACCACCAACCCCATCAACGAGAACACCGACTGGAACCACCAGCCCGACACCCTTGAGGACAAGGGTTACCCGGCCGTGAAGACCACCGTGCCCAGCGGAGCGAACAACAACTGCAGCAACAGCACCGCCCACTTCCGCGTCGACGACCAGGTCCAGAAGATCGCCAACGGCAACAAGAGCACCTGGACCATCGGCCTTTTCGGCAACGAGTCCAAGACCAGCTCCAACGACGACTATCTGCGCATGTCGCAAGTCCTCGCCCTGACGACGAACTTCGACATCCCACCGGACACACCCACCAAGCTGCACGTCACGCCCAAGCCCTGGGGCGCGGACGGCAACTGCGTCACCGGCAGCGGGGCGATCGGCTGGATCGGCGCGACCACGTACAGCGACGCGGGCAGCAACGTCCAACTGCACTCCACCGTCGTCACACACATCTCGGGCGAACACGCCGAGGCGCACTACCACGTCTGGGACCGCACCGACCTGGACGCTGACGGCAACGCCGTGGACAAGGGCACTCCGGACAGCGGCATGGTCGCCTCCGGCCAGGACGCGGACGCACCGATCGGCTTCACCCTCAAGGACGGCCACGAGTACGGCTGGGACGTCTACGCCCAGGACAACTCCTCCCTGAAGATGAAGTCGGCGATCAGCGACCACTGCTGGTTCGACACCGACTTCACTCCGCCGCAGACGCCGACGATCGCCGACAACCCGCACTTCCCGCCGGTCGGCAGCGGAGCCGGCGACACCTACGCCGGCGACAAGACCGTCGCCGACTTCGCCGTCTCCGCGGCGGACAACGCCCCGGCCGACACGTGTGATCCCGCGGGCTGCAAATCCAGCGGCGTGGACCACTTCCTCTGGCAGCTCGACAGCCAGCCCACCGCCACCACCGGCGACCCGGCGAAGGTGACCTCCACCAACGGCGCCACGGCCTCCGGGACCGTGTCGGTAAAGGTCACCGACTGGGGCGTGCACACCCTGTACGTCGCCGCGGTGGACGCGGCGGGCAACATCTCTCAGAACCCGGCGAGTTACACCTTCACCGCGCCCTGGGACCCGAAGACGAAGATCGCCCCCGGCGACATCACCGGCGACGGCAGCCCCGACCTGCTCGCCACCACCAGCACCGGCGACCTCGAACTCGTCCCCGGCGACCACGACCCCGCCCAGACCCCCGCACCCGCGCAGAACGGCCCTATCGACACCAACCCGCCCGCGATCAACGGCCCGGTCATCGTCTCGACCGCAGCCGGCGCACCCACCGGCACCTGGAACGACTACCTGATCGCCCACCGCGGCAACCTGCACGGCGACACCCACGACGACCTGCTGGCGTACAACCGCAAGACGCAGCAGCTGTACGTCGTCAAGAACGACCTCGACCCCAAGGACGACGGCGCCATCCCCCGAAGCCCCTACTCCACCTTCCCCGGCTTCGTCGGGCGCCGCTACGACGTCGTCACCAAGGACGACTGCGAGTCCACGGACGTCGTTCCCGCCGACCGCTGCGCGCAGGCGGGCTACGACCCCACGACGCCTTGGGACATCTCCCAGCTGGTCGTCGACGGGGACGTGTACGGCAACGCCGACCACCCGGCCGTCATCACGGTGGAGCACAACAAGCTCTGGCTCTACCAGACGTACGGTGTCAACCACCTTGGCCATCCGCGGCTGTTGGGCGATGGCGACTGGTCGGGCCTGACCCTCGTCGCGCCCGGCCGCGTCGGCGGCACCTTCACCGTGGACGACACCGGCAACGGCAAGGTCACCGGCGGCACCCCCACCCTGTGGGCCCGCGACGACACGTCCGGCACCGTCTACACGTTCCCCATCGACATCGACGCTGCCACCACCCTGCCCACACTGCTGCATGCCCCGGTCCGCACCGCGTTCACGTCCGCCGTGAAGACCTCCTCCGGCGGGACGCTCTGCCTGGACGACGCGGGCTCCCACACCGCCGACCACACCAAGATTCAGATCTACACGTGCAACGGCAGCGCGGCCCAGAAGTGGGTCCTGCACGACGACGGCTCCCTGCGCGTCCTCGGCAAGTGCCTCGACGCGACCGACGGCGGCACGGACAACGGCACGCTGCTGCAGCTCTACAAGTGCAACGGCGGCGGCTCCCAGAAATGGACCACGGGCACCTCCGGCAGCCTGGTCAACCCACAGTCCGGCAAGTGCGTGGACAACCCCGGCTCCGCCACGACGAACGGCACCCAGGTCCGCCTCTACACCTGCAACAACTCCGCCGCCCAGAACTGGACGAGCACGGCCGCAGCAGGCTGGAACGCACACCCCGCCACGGCCCTGCCCATGGTCCTGCCCAAACGCTCCTACCCGACGGTCGCCTCCCCCGGCGACGTCAACAGCGCCACCGGCGGACCGGACGGCAAGCCCGACCTGTACGCAACCGACACGGCAGGCCAGTTGACCGAATACCCGGGCGCCACTCCTTCCGGCACGACCGCAGCGTTCTCCGCCCCGGTGTCGCTGGGCACGGTGACGGACACGGCGACCCACCGCTGGAACCTCGACGACAACACGGGCACCAGCGCCGCCGACACCACCGGCGACGCGCCCGCCGCTCTGACCGGCGGCGCCTCCTGGACCACCGACCCCGACCGCGGCACAGCCCTGAACCTGAACGGCACCACCGCCTACGCCGCCACGACCGCCCCCGGCGTCGACACCAGCGGCAGCTTCACCGTCTCGGCCTGGGTCAAGCTCAACGCCCTGTCGGCCGCCAACTCGACCTTCGTCTCCCAGTCCGACGACCCGTCCGTCGGCGCGGCCAACGGCTTCCAGCTCTACTACTCCTCCGGCGCCCAGGTCTGGGCCTTCGGCCGCCACAACGACGACACCACCAGTACGTCCTTCACCGCGGCCTACGGCGCCAAGGCCGTGGCGGGCAAGTGGACGCACCTGGTCGGTGTCTACGACGCCGACGCCGAGCAACTGCTCCTGTACGTGAATGGCCATCTGTCCGCAACCAAGGCGTACGCGGGGGTGACCTGGAACGCGGCGGGGCCCGTGCAGTTCGGCCGCCGCCTCTTTCAGGGGACGTATGGCGAATACGCGAACGGTCGCTTGAGTGACGTCCGCTTGTACGCCACGGCACTGCCGGCGGCGGTTGCGGCGGCGCCGGGTGGGAGTTCGAACCTGGTCCAGCTCGGTTGAGAGAAGGAGCCTCTGCGTCGCTCGCGACTGAGGACTCGGGGTGGTCGGGATCTTTGATCCCGGCCATGGAGGCCACCGCTCCGTGAACATCCGTCCTGCCCGTGTCCGCCCCGGCAACTGAGCTGGGCCGCCCTGGGAATCGGTGCCGGACGTAGAGCTCATGGTTCTGGGCGTCGCTCAGAGAACGCGCGGTCCGGGAGCTACCGAATTCGTCGTCGGTGCTTTGATGTTTCCCCGCCTGCGCCGCTTCTTGCGGCGCACGAGCGCGGAGGCGCCCGCCGACGCGCAACGAGAAGAGAACCCGCCCCGATCCCCCGGCGGCACGCGCCCGCCCGTTCGCCCGCCGTCCCCTTCACTTTTTTCTGTTCGGGGCGAGCATGGGGTGTGCAGAGGGGGATGTCGGGCTGCAGACCACGGCGACGTTGACGTGGTGACCTGCGTATATGCGAATGACTGCGCGGGAGGGGGTGGGCAGTTGTCGGCGGGGATATCGGCCGGGATGCCAGCCATGTCGACAGCAGTGTTGTCGCATCGTGACCGTGGTCGGGCCGTCGTGGTCGCGGGTGTGGTCGCAGTCGGCTGTTGGTGTGGCGGGAACGCGTGGCGCCGGGCAGACGACGCCACCTGTCCCCGGGAAGGGGGGCCGACGATGACGGACCTGGATGGCGGCGGTGGTGACCGGCTTGCGTTGGCGGTGCTGGTGCAGTACCGGATGGCCACCACCGAGCAGATGCACCGGGTGATCGCTCCTGAGGTGCGCGTCGAGCAGACCAGGCGCCGTATGACCAAGCTGCGCGCGGAAGGGCTGGTCGACCGCATCACCCTCCCTCAGGCCGGGCGGCTACGGGTGTGGTTTCCCACGTCCTATGGTGTGCAGGTCGCTTGCGAGTGGCCGGAGTTGCGCGGACGTCGGCCTCCGAGGATGGTCGCCGATCCGACTGCGGCGCGGCTGCGGTCGGGACACACGCTGACAGTGACCGAGACCGCACTCGTCTTCCTCGAGGACGCCCGTCGCCGCGGCGACCTGTGCCGCCCCCTGGACTGGATCCCCGAGGTCCATCACCCCATAGGGAGCGGCGAGGCCGTCATCCCCGACGCCCTGCTGTACTACCGGCAAGGACGTGAGGGCAGGGACGGGTCGATGACGCGGGCGTTCGTCGAGGTCGACCGGGCCACGATGGGCCCAGAGCGTCTGGCTGCCAAGCTCACCTCCTACGGTCGCCTGCACTCTTACGTGCCGATGCCTGTGGGGCGCCGCCGCCGTCCCAGCATCGGGCAGCAACCGGTGCAGGAAGAATGGCGGCGGCGCTATCCGCTCTTCCCACGCCTGTTGTTCGTGCTGGACGGCACCGGTCCGGCCGGCGTCACCACCCGCATCGAAGCTCTGAACGCGGCTGCTAGGAATACACCGACGCTGATCGGTTTCCTGCGCGAGGTGCCAGTCCTGGCAGCGGCACTGACGGACCTGCGCAGCAAGGGCCCTACCGAGCCCGTGTGGCATCCCGTCCAGGCCCCCGACAGGCTGGTCCCCTGGAATGTGCAACGGCCTGGCTAGACCGGGCTGCGCAGCGTACTGATGGGGTGGCTGCGCAAAGTCCGACCACAAGCCAACCACGATTGCGCAAGGCCCGACCATGAAGCCGACCACGACTGCGCAACCCCCAACCACCACCCCGACCACGACTGCGCAACCCCCAACCACCACCCCGACCACGACTGCGCAACCCCCAACCACCAGCCCGACCACGGCTGCGCAACCCCGACCGTGGCTCCGACCACAGCCCCGCACGGCGAGCTGCGCAGGAACCAGGCTGTGAATGCGCATTCGGATGGACATGGTTGCGCAGCTGGAGCCAACGCGTGACCGTCGGCCCCTGTTCAGCCGTAGGGCGACTGTGTATGCGCAATCCCTCCTCCCGGCGATTGCGCATACACAGCGATGAGGACTCCATCTTGCGCGAGGGGCAGATCCGCGGCCGTTGCGCAAGAGGAGTCTCTCTGGAAGCAGCGGTTCGTGAGCCACGGCCTTACCCACCCGTGTCAGTACGTGATGACGAGCCGCATAGAGGGCCGGTCGATGACGGCGCCGTGGGTGAGGTTGCTGTCGGGCGTGGCGGCGGGGTAGGCGGTGACCACGGGTTCGGCGGTCCGGGCCGGGCTCCAAGCGCGGATCTGCGCGCAAATCCGCTCCGCAAGGCCTGTGCCTGCCGAACCATAGCCGACGGCTCCCAGCCGGAACCGAGGTTCGGCGTCCGGGTCGTCGGCAGTTCGCTCAAGAGTGAGGTACGCGATGGAGTCCCCCTCGACGAGGGCGGGACTCAGGGCTGGTGAGGCGGAGCGATGGAGGCCTGCATCCACCGCTGCGGGCTTCGCGGTGATGCGACAGGTCGCTCGCTCGGTGGCGCTCAACCGTAGCCAGACGCCGTCGAACGACTCGACGGGGCCGACCGTCACATCGGTCCAGACAACCGACTTGGGTCGGGTGAGCGCATCGCGAAGGAGTTCCGGAGCGATGGGCTGGTCCTCGTCCCAATAGAGCCTGACGAGCCGGCCGTCGTCGACGTAGTCGTTCCGCTCCCCGTCCTGGCCGATCACCGGGAGGAAGCCGCACATCTTGACGGAATCAGACCGCATCCGCCCCTCCTCGCGTTGGAAGGCCACGGCCCTGGCGAGCCCGCGCCATCGCAGCGGGACCACGAGGCGTCCGCCGACAGCGAGTTGGTCCCACCAGGCGCCAGGGAGATCCCACATACCGACCGTGGCGATCATGCGGTCGTAGGGGCTGAACTCCGGGGCGCCGAAGGCGCCGTCCCTCGTGACCACGCGGACGTCTTCGTATCCGTTCACGTCGAGCGTCCGGCGGGCGTAGGCGGTTACGTCGGCGTCGATGTCACAGGTGGTGACCTGTCCGGACTTTCCGGTGAGGTGCTTGAGCAGAGCGGCGTTGTAGCCAGTGCCTGCCCCGATCTCGAAGACGTTGTCGCCTTCGCGGACGGCGAGCTGGGCCAGCATGAAGTGCACGACGTCGGGCTGGGAGGCGCAGCTCAGCGGGAGTGCGTCCGCGTCGGGGTTCTCCTTGATCGTCACGCTCTTGTTGGCGTATGCCTCCTCGATGGGTGCGTCGGGGAGGAAAGCGTGGCGGGGTACGGTCCGCATTGCGGTTTCGACGCGTGCGTCGTGGAGGCCAGAGAGGTCCTCTTTCAGGATGGCGTCGACCAGGCGGTTGCGCAGGTCCTCGGGGGAGGCGCCAGTGGTGGTGTTCATCGCGTCCTTCCGGCAGGTCCCCGGCCGGCAGGATGGCGTCGACCAGGCGGTTGCGCAGGTCCTCGGGGGAGGCGCCAGTGGTGGTGTTCATCGCGTCCTTCCGGCAGGTCCCCGGCCGTGCGTGCGGCAGGGGCAGATCGTAGTTTTCTTGTTCTGGTGCGCTGATGTGGTCACGGCGTCATCCCGTCAGGAGCAGGCAGCGGTCCCAGGGGATGGTGATCGGCGTGTTGGCGGGCTCGGTGAGGCGGACCAGATGGATGCCTGCCGTGCCGTCCATAAGGCCGACGCCGTCCGGCAGTCCGCTCTGGTCCAAGTGCTCGTTGAGCCGGGCGTTCAGGCGGGCTAGATGCGACGCGAGTTCGCCGTCGAGGGCGTCAGCGGCGACACGGGAGACGGTCCGTATGAGACCGGCCCAGCCATGGCAGAGGGATGCGTCGGTCAGCTGGGCGAGTTGCTGGTCGTCGGCCAGGCATCCGGCCAGCGCCTGCTCGGCCTGGTGTTGCCGGTCACGGTCACCGAGGGCGAGGCCGGCGAGTTGCTGAGCGCGGGCGATGCCGGGAGTGCCGTAACACCAGGAGGGGCGTCTGGGTCCCGGACGTTGGAGTTCACCGCGCCGGTGTTCAGCTCGGGTGATCAGCTCCGGCCACCAGGCGCGCGGGCCGATGCCGTTGCGCCACCGGTCGAGCCAGTCGCAGATCCGGGTGACGGCTTGTGTTTGCCCGGGCACCGTGTGGGCGTGGCGCAGTGCCGTTGCCAGTAGCGCCAGTGGTCCGGCGATACCGTGGGCGAGGCCGAAGTTGCCGTGTCCGCCGGGCCATCGCGAAGTCGGTCGCAGATCGGGGCTGTCTCCGGTCCACCAGCCGGGCAGGCGTTGCCCTTCGACGGTGATCGGCTCTGTTAGCCGCACCAGGTAGGTAAGGACGTCCTGAAGCTGCGTCTTGTGGCCGCAGTGCATATGGTAAGCGCCCAGCCCGGTCAGTCCGCTGATGAGGTCGAATTCGTTCAGGGTGGGCAACACGCCGCGATCGATGCGGGCGTGTGCACGCTGGAGTCGTTGGCGTGTGACGTCGGCGAGGTGTGTGTCCAGGGCCGCCAGGGCGCGCTTGGCGGTGTTCGCGTGCGTGAAGCTGAGGACGTACGCGACGGCCGGGGCGCCCTCGTACAGACCGCATGCTTCGGCGGCGGCCTGGATCGGGCTCTTGAGCATGGCGGCGGCCCATGGTCGGAGCGCGTCACTGTCGTCTTCGCCGGTGTCGGCCCTGACGACGTGCAGCAGGGCGACTCCCGCCGCGCCGGAGTACAGCGACTGGCCCCAGCCGGGCCCGATGGGGGTAGGCGGCGCGTCGTGGTTCATCAACGGCTCTCCCCCATCCGGGCAGCCCACGCTACGGCGGACTGACGGGCAAGGCGGCGGCAGATCCTCTCGTCGTCCCGGCCCACGCCACGCAGACGGTTGTGGTGCATGTGCAGCAAGGATTCCAGGACGGAGTCGAGGTCCATGCTCTCGGCGAGGCTCTCGCGATACAGCGCCAGGGCCACGGCACGACGGTGCCACGTTCGGGCGACCGCTTCGCCCCAGCCCCGAGCATGAGGCGTAGTGCGGCGGACGAGTTCGATGGCCTGGTCGCTGACGCCTCGCTCGAGGCGAGCCGGAGGCGCGGGCCGGTTCGCCAGCCACCGCATGCCCTCGTCGGGGCCGAGCAAGCCGCAGGCGATGTCCACCATGCCGACGGCGGCCAGAGCGCGTCCGTCGACGCCGTCGACGCCGGGGCTCTGCAGGGCGGCGAGGGCGTAGGCCGAGTCGGCCGTGAACACCGCCTCGGCACAGCGCAAGGCAGCGCCTGGACCGTAACGGCCGATCTCGGGGGTGTACGTGTCGAACACGAGTCTGCTGCTGAGCCCGTCGCGGCGCAGGCCGGCGGCCCATCCGGCGACGAGCTCAGTGCAAGCGGCGTACTGTCCGGGACTGCGAGTGCGGATGCGCAAGCGGAGGTGGTCGAGGTCGTGCGGGGTGCGGTAGCGGACGAACCACCACTCGGGGGTACCTGGGAGTTGGGCCACGAGCCGCGCGAGGTGGGTGCCGATCAGCTCATCGAACTGTTCGGGGTGGCTGTAGATCTTGGCGTTCAGCCAGGGTGCCTGTACCGCCCCCGGTACGGGCCCGAGGGTGCTGTTGGTGAGCATGGGGAGGAAGCCGGAGAGTGGGTTGGGTATCCGTGGGCGGGTGCTGGTCATCGGCAGGGCGATCTCGTGGACGTGGCCGCCGATCCAGCCGTAGGTCTCCTCGGCCGGCGCCTCCGTGAGCACCGCATGGGCTTCCCGGTCCAGGTGGGCGCGTAGGACGGTGGCGTGTGCGGGCACGTCGAGTTGGAGTCGACGTGTCCGGTCGTCCTCCCGCAGCTCGACGGCACCGTGGCAGTGCCACCGCTTCTGCCACCGGCCGAGGGCGTCGGTCCACTCCCGCGTGTCCGCGGCGCGGCTTGGAAGGTCGTCGGCGGTCAGGTTCCAGCGGCTGGGAGAGAGGATCACGCGCCCGTAGCGGACGCGCGGCAGGAACGGCAGCTGTGCGCCGTGCGGCCCCCAGTCGAAGCTGGTCCAGGCAGGGCCGAAGGAGCGGGTCAGGTGTGCCAGGAATCGGGCCAGGGGCGGGGGTTGCTTGTCCAGGGCCATGGCGTGGAAGACCTGCGGGTCTACCACGCGACGGCGGGAGATGCTGACCAGGTACAGCCGGGTGTGCGTGGCTGTGACGGCGAGGTCGTCGATGTCGATGACCATCGGCGCGGTGTCATCCGGGGGGCGGTGCTCGCCCAACGGGATCACGTGTGGAAGATAAGCGGGGATGCGGGCGACGTTCTCTGTGTGCGGGTACAGCGGCGGGAAGGACAGCTGCGCGGTCAGCGCGTCCTCGACGCCCGTGGGGACTTCGCGGTAGACCTCGTCGAGTCCCGTGCCGGTGGCGACCGGAGTGAAGCGGGAGGTGAGTGTGCCCGCGGCACGGACCGGTGTCACCGTGAGCGTGAAGTCCCCGCGGTCCAGGGCGGGCAGGCTGTCGGCGTGCAGGCGCGCGCTCATCTCCACATGGGGTGGTGCCTCCTGCCCAGTCGGCGCATCGCCGGCCAGGCGGTCGATCAGGTCGTCGGTGAGGACGATCTCCCTGCTGCCGTCAGCCAGTGCCTGCCAGGCCAGGGCCAGCAGCCGCTCGTCCCGCCCAGAGACTGTCTGGGGCGGTGCGGTCATGCGGCTGCCGGGGTATTCGGCTGGATAGCCGAGCCCGGACGCCGGGTCAACGACCTCCTTCACCGGCACAAGCGTGCCGGTGCCATACCGCTCCCAGAACGCGACCTGGTACTCCTTCCACACACCCTGGCCCGACGGTCGGCGCGTGAGCCGTAGTAGAGCATCGGCAGCCCTCTCCATCTCCTGCGCGACGCTCTTAGGGATCCGTACTTCGGCGTCCAGTCGCAGGTCGACGGCCAAGGGACTTCGACCCGCGTCGGAGAGCCCACGCAGGCGACCCGTGAGTTCCTCCCGAGCCGGCCCTTGCGCGCTCGCAGGGCGTCGGTTGTGCTCGTGTACAGCGCGTTGCACCGCTTCCAGCTCGTGCAGAACCTGCACGACCTGCGGCACCGTGCCCGCGTCCGCACCGTGCAGCCGGTCAATCAGGTGGGACAGCGGATCGGTGTTGGTCATCGGCGCGCGCAAACTGGTGATCAGGAATTTCTCGCGCACCAGCGCGCCGAGCAGCGTGCGGATGTCCTGCGGCTCGGTTCGAGGGAAGGAGGCGGCCAACTGCTCGGCAAGGGCGGAGAAGCGGACCGGCCCGCCCGCGAGGCGCTCGATCACACGTACCGCACTCGTGCGCCGGACTGTGGCCCCCATCGGTCCGCCGTGCGGGACATGCAGCCGCCCGCCACGCCGGGCCGCCAGGTTGTTGAGGACGACATCCAGGCGCTCGAGCAGGGCCGGGCACGCCTCCAGGCGGACGATGACGTCGTCCAGCCACTCGGCATCCACCCGCGCCACGGCCTGATGGGCATCCCCCCACCTCACGTGTGGCGTCGAACCCACGCTGGCCGCGGTGACTCCCGCGAAGAGGCCGAACGGGGTCGGTCGCCCGGTGGCGCGCAACAAGTAGCGGACGGTGGCCATGGCGGCGCGCCGGACCTGCTTGGAGCGTGTCGGCTGCCCGGCGCAGATCGCGTCGACCCGCGTGGCGAGATCTCCGCTTGCCTGCCGGACTGCGTCGGCGAACCACGCATCGGCCCACACCTGCTTCAGCCACCTGCCGCACGCCTCCGTATCGGACGGGTCAGGCCACCATGTCGGCAGACCTGTTAGCGGCATCGCGGCGGCCCGCAACAGCGCCGCGCCTGTGTGCTGGTAGAGCTTTCCGTCGCTTCCCATCCCCATGCCTCCGCCGTCAGTGCTGTGAACGAGCGGGGTCGGGGCGGCTGCGCCCCCGACCCCGTGCACGGGCCGTCGTCAGACGGCGCTGGCGCAGGACGAGGCGCAGGAGGCCGCGCACCCGTCACCGGTGCCGCACGCCTTGGGGAGCAGGTCGGCGCCGATCTCCGAAACGATGGTCAGATCGACGTCGAACGGGTCGGCAGGTGCCCCGGGGACGGCCGTCGCAGCGGATGCGTCGGTGGTGGCCGTTGTGATCGGGGTGAGCATGGTTGCGGTCATCGCGCTTCCTCTTCTGTCGGAAGGATTCGAACGGTTCGTCGTGCTGTCCGCCTGCGTATGGATTGCCGCAGGGCCGGGTTTCTGCATTCGCACCTTGGGTGCGGCCCCTCCCCGGTTGACCGGATTCCGTGGGGGAGATGGATTCGGAGCATCCGGAGAGGGGGGTCGAGGACGCGGGCCGGGGCTAGCGGAACTGGCCCGCGTAGATCGTGGTCAACGTTGTGGCGGTCACCAGGAAGGGCAGGAACAGCACCTGGAAGGTGCCGAAGCCGAACCGACTGATGTACGTCGCTGGATGCCGCAGCACCCATCCGACCTGGCCGAGCAGCTGCAGGAGTGACCGTTGCCGCATCCGGGCCATCACGCCGCCGACCTCCGTGGGACCGTGGTGCCTGAGGCATCGACGACCGCCGACGGGGTCGTGATCAGCGCTCCGGTCCGAGCCTGCCAGGCAGCGAGGTTCGCTCTGTCCCCCTCCAGGTGCCCCAGCATCACGAGCAGAGGGGTGACGATCCCGGTCGCCTTCCCCTGCTCGACTGCGGTCCGAGCGTTGTGCCAGCCCTCGTACAGGGCGCGGCTCTCGAACGGTGCCGCTCGGTCGACGTACGTCTCGACCGCCTCCCAGCCGGCATCGGCCAAGCGCCGCCGTGCGCTGGCCACGCTGTGGTCGGCGGCCTCACCGAGTGTCGCGGGCAGACAGGCGTACAACACCAGGCGCGTGCCCGGGGCCACCTCGTGTGGTGCGGTCTGCCTCGCACTGCCGCTCATTCCGCGTTACCTCCAGCCAGGTGAGCCGAGACGCCAAGGGTCCGGCGCCTCGACGAAGAGCCTCGTTGGGGGCAGTCGGCGGCGGTACGCCGTCTGCACGCCGTTTGTCCGCCGTCCGGCGGCGCGCGAAGAGGCGGAGGCACGGCGTACCGCTGCGGCTCCGGCGTAGCGAGGCTGATCGGTCCAGTGCCAAGGGGTCTGTAAAGCGAGCGGTGTAACTGGGGTCGGTGTGGCTAGAGTTGGCCTGCGGTGAGGCGGCCGTCGAAGGCCAGGTCGAAGGCGTTCATGGCGCCCTTCCAGCGCATGGTCCAGCGTTTGCGGCCGGCGCCGGTCGGGTCGAGGCTCATGACGGCCATGTAGACGCACTTGAGGGCGGCCTGTTCCGTGGGGAAGTGCCCGCGGGAACGGACGGCCTTGCGGATACGGGCGTTGACGCTCTCGATGCTGTTCGTCGTGCACACAATGCGGCGTATTTCCGCATCAAACTGAAGGAAAGGCGTGAACTCCGGCCAGCTGGACTCCCAGAGGCGGACGATCGCCGGGTACTTCTTGCCCCAGGTCTCGGCGAATTCCAGGAACCGTGTCGTGGCCGCGTCCTCGCTCGGCGCGGTGTAGACGGGCTTGAGCGCCTTCGCGATCTTGTCCCAGTCCTGCCGGGCCGCGTAACGGAACGACGCCCGCAGCAGGTGAACCACACACGTTTGCACCACAGTTCGCGGCCAGACCTCGCCGACCGCGTCGGGCAGCCCCTTCAACCCGTCGCAGACCAGCATGAGGACGTCCTCGACGCCCCGATTCTTCAGCTCCGACAGTACGCGCAGCCAGTGTTTCGCGCCTTCACCGCCGTCGCCGGCCCACAGGCCGAGGATGTCGCGGTGTCCCTCGGCGGTGACCGCCAGAGCAACGTAGATCGGCCTGTTCGCCACTTGGCCATCGCGAATCTTGGTTCTGTCGACGATCTTGTGATCCGGACGGTTGTACGGGTCGTGCCGACTGTTCGCGATCATGCATCGCGTGCTCTCGTGATGTGCTCTTGGAGCTGTTTCCGTACCTGTCCCCGCTGCTGATCGAGGAGGTCGAACG